>PMOK01000303.1 GCA_003162425.1 Bryobacterales bacterium
CGGGGCAGCGCTCGGCATTTTTCGCCGATCCTGGGCTACGGCCCATCGGGACAGGCGTGGAACTAGACGCGCTACGCAAGGACGGCGTGGAATTCCCGGTGGAGATCAGCCTCAGCCCATTCGAAAGCGAGGAGGGTCCGCTGGTTTCCAGCACCATTCGAGACATCACGGAACGAAAGCGCGTGGAACGGGGGCGCGAGCAACTTGCGTCCATTGTGGACTACTCCGATGACGCCATTATCGGCAAGTCGCTGGAGGGAAACATCGTCAATTGGAACAAAGGAGCGGAGCGGCTGTACGGGTACTTAGCCGAAGAGGTAATGGGGAAACCGATTTCGATCCTACTTCCGCCCGACCGCCCGGACGAGTTACTCGAGATCATATCGAAGCTCCAGCATGGCGAAATTATTAATGAGGAGACGGTGCGGCGAAGAAAGGATGGCACGCTGATTGACATCGCGCTCACGATCTCTCCGATCAAGAATTCGCGTGGCATCGTGACAGCGGCGTCAGCCATTGCGCGCGACATAAGCGAGCGAAAGCGGGCGGATGCGAAGTTCCGAGGATTGCTGGAAGCAGCGCCGGATGCCGTGGTGGTGGTGAATCCAGAGGGGAACATCGTCCTGGTCAACACTCAAATGGAGAAGCTGTTTGGATACGCGCGAGAAGAACTGCTGGGGCAAACCATTGAGATGCTGGTACCGGAACGCTTCCGGGGTAAACATCCCGAGCACCGCGACGGGTTTTTCGCTGACCCCCACGTGCGGGCCATGGGCGCGGGCGTGGAACTATACGGGCTGCGCAAAAACGGAACGGAGTTTCCGACCGAGATCAGCCTCAGCCCGCTAGCGACCGACGAAGGCATCCTGGTTTCCGCCGCCATTCGCGACATCACGAAGCGCCAGGCAATTGAAGATGAGCTGCGAAATAGCCGCGCCGTGCTGCAGGGACTTTTTGAGTCGTTACCCGCCCTGTTCCTCATCCTCACGCCCGACCTGAAGATCATCTCAGTGAGCGACGCATATCTTAAGGCAACGATGACTAAGCGGGAGGACTTGCTCGGCCGGGGTATCTTCGAGGTTTTCCCCGATAATCCCGAGGACCTTGCGGCAACGGGTGTCTCTAAATTGCGCGCGTCCTTCGACCGGGTGTTCCAGACCGTCGCTCCAGACACCATGGCCATCCAGAAATACGACATACGGCGGCCGGACGGCGTCTTCGAGGAACGTCACTGGAGCCCGATCAACTCCCCCGTGCTGGGGCCGGACGGCCGGATCGTGTATTTGATCCATCGCGTTGAGGACGTGACGGAGTTCGTTCGGCAAAAGTCGCAACCCAAGAGCATCGAGCCGCTCACGCTTATGGAGCAGATGGAAGCCGAGATTTTCCGCAACTCGCAGCAGTTGCAGGCCGCCAACGCGCAATTGCTGCAAGCCAAGGCGGACGCGGAGGCGGCCAACCGGGCCAAGAGTACGTTTCTTTCGACCATGTCTCACGAGATCCGCACCCCGATGAACGCCATTCTCGGCTATGCCCAGTTGATGTTGCGGGATCCGGACCTGGGAGCTGACGCGAAGGCGAATCTCAAGATCATTGGCCGAAGCGGCGACCATTTGCTAACACTCATAAACGATGTTTTGGATATGTCCAAGATCGAGGCTGGACGCACCGAACTCGCTCCTGTTACCTTCAACCTCTCCCGGACGTTAGACGATCTGGCCGCGATGTTTCGGCTGCGTGCCGAGGCGAAGGCGCTGCGATTCGAAATGCTGGTGGAACGAGAGTCCGTGATTTACGTTGTCGCGGACGAAGGCAAGATTCGGCAAGTGCTGATCAACCTGCTCGGAAACGCAATCAAGTTTACACAGCTTGGTCATATCAAGTTGCAGGTCACTTTGGAGGAAAGGAAGGGCGGTCAACTGTGGCTGTCGGCGAGGGTTGAGGATACCGGATTGGGGATCGCGGAGGAGGACCAAAAGAAGTTATTCGCGTCCTTCAGCCAGATCAGGAGCGGTTTGGACAGCCTGAAGGGAACGGGTTTGGGGCTGGCCATCAGCCGTCAATACGCGCGGCTGATGGGAGGCGATATCAGTGTCGCCAGCAAGCTGGGCAGTGGCTCGGTGTTCCGGCTCGAGATCCCGATTGGCCGTGGCGAGGCAGGCGTGGCGCTGAAGACAAGTCCAGCACGCCGCGTGGTTGCCTTGCGGGCGGGACAGGAAGCTCCCAAGATCCTAGTGGTCGACGATCACCCCGACAACCGGGATTGGCTGATGAAGCTACTGCGTTCCATTGGGTTCTCGGTGCAAAGTGCGGATAACGGGGAGGCAGCCATCCAAAGCTGGGCGGAATGGAGCCCACGGTTGATTCTGATGGATGTGCATATGCCGGTGATGGACGGGATTGAGGCGACCCGAAGAATAAAGTCAGATTCTCGCGGGAGGCAGACGGTTATCGTTGCGTTGACGGCTAGCGCCATGGATGAAGACCGTCGAAGAGTGTCTGAAAGCGGGGCCGACGATTTCCTGGCGAAACCTTGCCATGAGGACGAACTCCTGGAGAAAATGCGCGCCCTTCTAAACATTGCGTTTGACTATGAGGAAGCGAGTGGGGCCGAGGACGAATCCCATCCCGGGGTAGCGGCCCTCAGCGCGGATAGGCTCGGGCAACTGCCACGGGAGCTAATCAAAGAAATCCGTCGTGCGACTTTGAGCGGCAACAAGAAACTTCTGAACGAGCTGATCCTCAAGGTGCCCGATCGTGATTCCGCGCAAGCTCTCCAGGAGCTTGCCGACAAGTACGAATACGATGCCCTCGCGCGATTGATGGAGGAAGTGTGACGCCCTTGACTGAGCAGGCACTGTCTCGGGGCAACATCATGGTGGTGGATGATAATCCCGCGAACCTGAAGCTATTGGAGGACATGCTTCGTCAGCGCGGGCACGAAGTACGGTCGTTTCCACTGGGTAGGCTGGCGCTTCGAGCGGCGGAACAGGAGCCGCCTGACCTGATTTTGCTGGACATCAACATGCCGGAACTGAATGGCTACGAAGTGTGCCAACAGCTGAAGTCGAGCGCGCTCCTCTCTGAAATCCCAGTGATTTTTCTCAGCGCTCTGAATGCGACCGAAGACAAGGTAGCGGGGTTTCGATCGGGTGGAGCCGATTACGTCTCCAAGCCATTCGAGTTCCAAGAAGTGCAGGCCCGCGTAGAGACGCAGCTCAATTTGCGGCGCGCCCAACAGGCCGAGCGCGATTTGCTGGAAAGGACGCTCGGAGGCGCGGTCGGGACATTTTTGGAGTTAGTCCAGATTACATCGCCGGTGCTGGTCTTGCGGTCACATTCTATCCGGGATATCGTTCTCTGCCTCACCAAGCGAATGGGGCTTAGGGATGCATGGCAATACGAGCTGGCCGCGATGTTGTGTTTGGTGGGCTGTATCGTGCTGCCCACCGAGCTTTTCGAAAAGGCCTACGGCGGCCAGGAGCTCTCGCCCGACGAGGATCAGATATTTCGCGCTCATCCGGAGGTCGCCGCCGGCCTTCTTTCCAACATTCCGCGGCTGGAAGTAATAGCCGAGATGATTCGGAAGCAACACAAACCTGATGCAGACCTGTCCCCCACGGAGCCATCCAGACAAGGCGCTCTCATGCTCCATCTAGCATTGGAACTGGACCGAAGAATCTATCAAGACGTCGATTCTAGCTCCGCAATCGCTCAGCTCAGGGGATCGGGCCGATTCAACGGCCGCATGCTGGACGCGCTAGACGACTATTCTCCAACGAAAGGAGAGTTCGAAGTGCGACAACTACTGATTCGAGAGCTTCGCTCCGGGATGGTCCTGGATGAGGATATTTTTACCGCCCAAGCGAATCTCCTGGTTTTCAAGGAAGGAATGGTTCTCAAGCCCCATTGGTTTGAACGCCTCGGGAATTTCGCCAGAACCACCGGCGTCCAGGAGCGGGTGCGCGTTCGGGTTCCAAAGCTCGCTGGTATGGTCCGATTATCGAAGCTGGCTCATGACCTTTCCGGAAACGAACCAAAAAAAAGGTAAAAGTTTTCACTAAACATAGGGTTGAGACAAGTTCGGACGACGGACATCCGAATCGGTTTTCGAGAGAACGTTCGACAGCCTAAGGCTGAGCAATCTTTAGGCTCGCGCAGGAGGAGGCCTACCCCGACATGCGAGAACATTCCTTGGACGTAGCGAACATCCTAATCGTGGATGACGATGCAGCCAACCTAAAGCTCTTGGAAGACATGCTCCGGCAGCAAGGGTATGAGGTGTATTCGTTTCCAAGGGGCAGGCTGGCGCTGGCAGCGGCGGAACAGAAACCGCCTGACTTGATTTTGTTGGACATCAATATGCCGGAAATGAATGGCTACGAGTTGTGCGAACGACTCAAGTCCAGCGCGGCGCTTTCAGACATCCCTGTCATTTTCCTTAGCGCTCTTAGCGAAATAGAGGACAAGTTGAAAGCCTTCCAGTATGGTGCGGTGGACTACTTATCCAAGCCTTTTCGATTCGAAGAAGTTAATGCCCGGGTGGAAACGCACCTCAAACTGCACGATCTCCAGCGGGCCCTTAAGCGGCAGAATGAACGCTTGGAGGAGGCTGTGGCCACGCGCACACAGGAACTTGCCGAAGCAAACCAGAGGTTGACCATCCTGGACCGATCGAAGAGCGATTTCCTGAATCTCATCTCTCACGAATTCCGCACTCCCCTGAACGGCATTCTTGGAGTCGGCGAGCTTATTTTGGACGCAATGCCCGCTACCGAGGAGAACAACGAGCTCCAAGGGATGTTCAAACGGTCTCGCCAAAGAATTCTCTCGATACTAGAGGATGCTTTGCTTCTGACTCAAATAGACGTCCATAGCGACCAGTTCAGATCTGCTCCGGTTTCTTTATATACCGCGTTGAGGCGGGCAACTGAAAGCACCACCGAGTTCGCCGAATCCAACGAGGTAACGCTGACTGCGCCATCGGCCGACATGGGTCTCGTACTGGCGGATGAGAACTTGCTGGTAAGGGCTTTGCAGGCGCTGATCGAGACCGCTGTTAAATTCTCCAAAAAGGGCGGGGTTGTCGGGCTGTCAGGCGAGGTTGCGGCCGGTTCGCGGAGGATCATCATCGAGAGTCAGGGAGGGACGGTCCGCGATGCGGCACTGTCGAAATTCTTCGATCTCTTCTCGATCGGCGAGACGCTCACGCCCGGCGGGGACTTGGGGGTTGGCCCTGCCTTGGCATACCGCATTCTTTCGTTGTTCGGCGGTTCGGTCAGCATTGTGAACCGGGATCCGGCTGGAATACGATTGACGGTATCGCTAAGGAATGCTGCACCGAACCACGGCGATCCGTGATGAAAGGGCACAGCGCGCTATTGCTGGATGATTGTAAAAGTGGCCGACGGGTTGACCTCCTGGCCGCGATCCCTGTCGATTACCTTCATCCGCAGAGTGTACGGTCCAGGAGTGAGATCTTTGAGCGGCAGCCATTTCTTTACTGTCATCTGGGAGGCAAATCCCTGGAGGGCGCTCGCGTCCTCGGTGTAGTTGAGAACGCCCGTGCCTGTTCCGTTTTGGGTGATCTGGTATTCGATGCTGCCCGGGACGAAATGGTAGAGCTGGACGTAGATGCCCAACTTTTCGTCGTTGCGGAAGTTCGCGCTCACGCGTGGCCGCACTTTGGTGTCGCCGATGACGAACTGGCCGGCGCCGATTCTTCTTGCCGGCACGGGCTCCATCAGGTCGGCAAGAATGAGGGAACTGGCCGCCAGCTTGTCCTCCTCACATTGTGGAACGTCGAGGGCGGCTTCATAGGTGGCGGTATTTCCGCCGGTGACATCTTTGGCGGCGATGTTCACGCGATATCGGCCGGGAGCCAGCGGGACGGTTTTCTGATAGACGGCTGAGAGTTGGGAGGGCGAATCCACGGAGACGACATCCTCAAACACTTGGACGATGCGGCGCGACATGGTGGTAATGCGTCCGTACAGATTGATGGTTGCTTTCGCCATGCCGTCCTTTTCCAGGAATTGCAAATCCTTGGTTTCGAACTGCATCGTGATGTTGGCGTAGATGGAGGCCGGAGTCACCGGGATGAAATCGGTGCGGACGCGCATGGGCAGCGTGTTGTAGCGAACGTCGGTGGTCACGATGGCTTCGAGATCGGTGTATTTGATGGCATGTGCGTGTCCCCACTTCGAAAGCAGTTCCAATGGAGCGAATTCGTCGCGCATTGACGATGCGCCAGTGGCCGGCGGCTGTGGAGACATCGGAGTGTGCGCCAGTGCGTTTTTCTCGTTGGGATCGATGGTGATATGGTACTCGCCGCTCATGGTCTGGTCGACGAATTCGAACACTACGTTAGTGCCAATGCCTTGGATGTAGCGGTAGCGCCAGGTCTCGAACGGAAAAGCCTGGCTTTGGCCGCCGCCTTGATCTTGCGGGAGCTGATACGTTCCACCGGACGGGTGGGATTCGATTTCATCCGGTGGGCCGTAAACGATGTACGTCCTGCCGCGATCGGTTTTCCAGCCGGGGATGCCGGAAGCGAAGCGCTCATTGGCGTAGGCGATGCGGCGGTAGTGCTCTTCTTTGAATTCATTCTCTTCGGTATCCGGCGTTGGATCGCGACGCAGCCAGAATTGTTCGATGAAGCTCTCGCGTTCGGCGTCGTTCGAGAGGCCATTGAACGCCCGGCGCTCCTCATCGGTGATGATGTAAGCGACGTCCACGTTTTCCCAGACCTTGTAGGGAGACTCGAGCTCCTTGCTCAGTTTGCGATCGCGCTTTTTCTTTTCTTTTTGAGAGAGCGGCTTGGCAATGGTGTCAGCTTGAGGGGGCTGTGCGATTGCGTAGGAGCAGGCACAGCAGAAAACAACTAACAGTTTGTCGCGCATAGTGACTCCTTGAAGCATTCTTGGCTTCCGAAGGACTCTGCGCGACCCCCGGCCCAGTTAGAGGTCCGACGCGGGGCCGTTGGCGACGGTTTCAAAATTATTCTTGACGGTAAAGAGTGGCCGATCGCGTCCAGAAACTCTGCGCCAACCCAGAACTCTGAATCCAAAGTGTCGACGGGTTTCCATCAGTTGTTGCTGAATGCGGCGCTGATCCTGCTTTTCTGGCCGGCGCCTGGACTGACGGGCTGGTTCCTGCCGATGAGGTTTCATTTTCTCGTGGCTGTTGGCGCGAGCGTCCAAGCAGCATTTCTTCTGCTGGCAGTTTGGGCACGGCGGCATCTGGGACTCAACTGGAGCGCGGAAGTGAGAATCGCGAGGGACCATCAACTGGTCCGCACCGGCCCATACCGGATTTTGCGGCATCCAATCTATACGGCGATGTTGGGAATGTTTCTGGGGACGGCCATCGCCTCCAGCCAGTATCACGCGCTCGTCGGATTGACTCTGTTGGTGGTAGCTTACGTGCGAAAAACCCGGTTGGAAGAACAGATCCTGCGCCAGACTTTTGGCGGTGATTACGAGGCTTACCGGCGTGACACGTGGTCGCTCGCGCCGTTGCTGTACTGAACTTCAGACGTAGCGCGCACGTATTGCAAGTGATGGCGTGGAAACGGCCGATTGCGTGGGTGTTGGTGGGCGCGGGCACCGGCGTGGCGTTGTGCCTGGCGGCGGGCGTGGTGCTGTGCGAGAATGCCGTTCACGTTCCCAAGCGAGTGACGCTGGAGGCCTCTTTTGCGCACACTGACAAGCGGACCGTGCAGATCACTGCGAGCGATGGCGCGGTGCTTCGGGCGTGGCTCTTTGCTCCACAAAACAGCAATGGAAACTACGTGATCGCGTTGCACGGGATTTCGGATTCGCGAGCCGGCGTGATGGGGCTGGCGCGGTTATTCGTTGAGAATCACTATGCGGTGTTGGCGCCTGACAGTCGAGGGCATGGAGAGAGCGGCGGAGAGGTTGTGACGTATGGTTTGCGCGAGGCAGACGATGTACACCGGTGGGTGGATTGGATGGTGGCTTCCGAACATCCGCGCAATGTGTACGGCATGGGCGAGTCGCTGGGTGCGGGAGTGCTGCTACAGTCGCTTGCTCGGGAGCACAGGTTCAGCGCGGTGGTGGCCGAATGCCCGTTCGCGAATTTCGAACGCGTCGCGGTAGATCGCGTGGCGCAGCGGATTCCGGGTGCTCAGTTGGTGCGGAATGCACTCGCGGTCCCGATGGTTTGGTCCGGGTTTCTGTATGCGCGGGTGAGATATGGGTTGGATTTCCGCGATGCGTCGCCTGAGACGGCCCTGGATCATAGCGCAACGCCGGTGCTGCTGATTCATGGGTTGGCGGATACGAATATTTATCCGGAGCACTCGAAGACACTGGCGGCGCGGAATCCGGGGAAGATTTCACTTTGGCTGGTGCCTGGGGCTAGGCATACTGCGGCGTATGACGCCGCGCCACTGGAGTTTCGGACGCGGGTGCTGGGGTGGTTTGCGGATCGCCGGCGCGATTGAGTTTCAGTATACTGATCCAGGGGGTGAACTATGCAGATCGATCAGGACAAACTCAATCAGTTTCTTGGACAGATGGTGGGTGAATTGGGCGCGGCTATGAACGCCGCACTGGTGCTCATCGGCGACAAACTAGGGCTGTATAAGGCCATGGCAGGGGCGGGGCCCATCACGCCCGTAGAACTAGCGCGCAAAACCAATACCGATGAACGATACGTGCGCGAATGGCTCTCAGCGCAGGCGGCCGGCGGCTATGTTACCTACGACGCCGCCTCGAAAAGCTTCACGCTGCCAGATGAGCAGGCATTTGCACTCGCGATGGAGGACTCGCCGGCGTATATGCCCGGCGCTTTTCATATCGTGAGCGCAATCATGAAGGACGAGCCGAAGCTGACCGAGGCGTTTCGCTCGGGCGACGGCGTGGGCTGGGACGAACACGACGCGGCGCTGTTTGTTGGAACCGAGCGATTCTTCCGGCCGAACTACGCAGCCAACTTGGTGAACTCCTGGATTCCCTCGCTGGATGGCGTCGAGGCGAAGCTGAAGCAGGGCGCGCGGGTGGCCGATATCGGTTGCGGGCATGGCGCGTCCACCATCCTGATGGCGCAGGCTTATCCGAATTCACGCTTCGTCGGATTCGATTATCATGGCCCGTCCATCGGTTTCGCGCGGCGGGCTTCTGCCAAGGCGGGCGCCAAGAATGCGAGCTTCGAAGTTGCGACCGCGCAAGATTTTCACGGGGCCAAGTATGATTTCGTGACCTTCTTCGATTGCCTGCACGATATGGGCGATCCGGTAGGCGCGGCGAAACATGTCCTGGAGATGATGAATCCGGACGGCGCCTGGATGATCGTGGAGCCGTTCGCTCACGACGCTTTGGAGAAGAATTTGAATCCGGTAGGGCGCTTGTACTACGCCGCTTCAACGATGATTTGTACGCCGGCCTCGCGGGCACAGGAAGTGGGGCTGTGTCTGGGCGCGCAGGCTGGCGAGGAGCGGATGCGGAAGGTGGTGACGGACGCAGGATTTCAGAAATTTCGAAGGGCGACGGAGACGCCGTTCAATCTGGTTTATGAGGCGAGGGCATAGGGGAGAAGGCGGCAGGAGGCAGGCGGCAGAAGGCAGGAGGCGGGGAACGCGTCGAGTTTTGGTAAGCTGGGGCATTGATGCTGAGATGGGCGGTTCTACTACTGTTGGTTCCGGTGATGATGTTCGGACAGCACCGGGGACGCAGCGGCTCGGTTCCCCCTCCGCCATCCGCTTCGCCTGACTTCAAGGATGTGGTCGCCACTTTCGCGGGCGTTCTCAAGAATGTAACCAAGAAAGAGATCACGATCGATGTGGACGAGAGCCACGAGATCATGACGTTCCGGCGAACCAAGGAGACTAAATTCACGAGCGATGGCGCTGAGGTGAAGGCTAGCGGGATCGATCTTGAGAGCCACATAACAGTAGATGCCAAACAGGACCCGGACTCAAAGCTTAGAGCCGTCGCGGTGAAAGCTGGTCCAGACGCTAGACCAGCAGCAAAGTAGCGGCTACCACATTTTTCCTTCGGGCATCCAGGTTCTGGAGATGTAGTCGATTGCTACTTGTCCGAGCAGCAGGACCATCCAGAAAAAGCCGGCGCCGACAAATAGCTTGGTGAGCGGGCTCTCCGCTTTGACGTTCATGAAGATGAGGATCACCAGCATCATCTTGAAAAACGCGATCAACAGCGCCACCACGATGTTCCACTCGCCCAACTCAATCTGGGCCACGTAGTAAGTGACGAAAGTCAGGATGGTCAGCGTGAGCCAGACCAGAACGTAGGTTCGAACTGAGGATACGGGATGCATATTAGATGAGTTTCTTTGTACGCCCGATCAAATACAGGAGCGGGAACAGGAAGATCCAGACGATATCGACGAAGTGCCAGTATAGACCGCTGATTTCGACTGGAGTGAAGTAGGTAGGACCGAATTTGCCCCTTCTCGCCATCATGAAAATCGTAAGCATCAGGACCACGCCCACCAGCATGTGGACAGCGTGGAAGCCGGTCATGAAAAAGTAAAAGCAAAAGAGAATCTGGGCCGGTCTTGCGTATTGCGCCTGATTCGGGAAGTCCTTGGTGTTGCTGTAGTCCCAATGCCCGGCAAACAGAGGGACTTTATTGTCCACCCAGTGCGCGTGATATTCAAAAGCCTTGACGCCCAGAAAGGCGAGTCCGAAAAAGATGGTCACCAACAGAAGAATTTGCAGCGCTTGCTGTTGTCCCAGGCGAGCCGCGCGCACCGCCAGCGCCATGCTCAAACTGCTGACGATCAGTACGGCGGTGTTGATGGCGCCAAACATGGGATCCATGTGCATACTGGTGCTGGCGAAAGCGCCGGGGTACATGGAGCGATAGATCATGTACGCGCAGAACATGCCGCCGAAGAACATGATTTCGGTCAGCAGGAAGACCCACATTCCGAGCGTGGCGGAGTCAAACTGCTGCTCCATGGTATCGAAATGATGCCGGAGATTCGGATTGTGTTCGGCTACGGCGCCGTGCGTATCAGCCACCGTGCTCCTCCTTGTGTGCAGCGTAAGCGTACGCTTCTTCGGTTACGATGGGCGGGGTTTCGAAATTGTAAGTGGGAGGAGGCGATGTAGTTTGCCACTCGAGTCCCTTGGCCTTCCACGGATTATTTCCGGCGAGCGGCCCGTACTTCAATGACCACATGAAGTAGATGAAGGGGATGATATATCCGACGCCAAGAACGGTAGCGCCGGCGGTGGACAACACGTTATACACCTGAAATTCCGGCGCGTAGGCATGATAGCGGCGCGGCTGGCCGAGATAACCGGCAATGAATTGCGGGAAGAACGTGAGGTTGAAACCGACGAAAACCAATAGGGCCGAGAACTTGGCCCACCCTTCCGGATACATTCGCCCAGTTATCTTCGGCCACCAGAAATGGAGCCCTCCCATGTAAGCCAGCACCATTCCTCCCACCATCACGTAATGGAAGTGAGCTACAACGAAATAAGTATCGGTTACGTGAACGTCTACCGCCAGCGTGGCCAGGAACAGGCCAGTAAGTCCGCCGATGGTGAACAGGCCGATGAACCCGAAAGCATACAGCATGGGCGTGTCGTAGCTGATGGACCCTCGGAACATAGTCGCGGTCCAGTTAAACACTTTGATAGCGGAGGGAACGGCCACCAGAAAGCTCAGCAGCGAGAAATACAGGCTGGCGTACATGGACATGCCGGTGACGAACATATGATGACCCCAAACCAGGAAGCCGATGACCGCGATTCCGATGCTGGAGGCCGCGACGAAAGAATACCCGAATACGGCCTTGCGTGAAAAGCAGGAGACCAGTTCGCTGATTACGCCCATGCCCGGCAGAATCATGATGTACACGGCCGGATGCGAATAGAACCAGAACATGTGCTGGAACAGGATTGGATCGCCACCGATGGCGGGATCGAAGATACCGATGTGGAAAGCACGTTCCAGTCCAACCAGAGCCAGCGTGATTGCGACTACCGGCGTACCGAGCACCTGAATCAGGGAAGTGGCGTAGTGGGCCCAGACAAACAGCGGCAGCCGGCCCCAGGTCATGCCGGGGGCGCGCATTTTGTGAATGGTGACGATGAAATTGAGTCCGGTGAGAATGGACGAGAAGCCGGCGATGAATACACCGACCGCGGCTGTGATGACGAAAGTATTCGAAAAAGTGCTGCTGAAGGGGGTGTAGAATGTCCAGCCGGTGTCGACTCCGCCCATCACAATGGCGATGAGAGCGAAAAGTGCGCCAGCGATGTAAATGTACCAACTCAACAGATTGATGCGCGGGAACGCGAGGTCTTTGGCGCCGATCATCATGGGCACTAAGAAGTTTCCAAGCGTGGCAGGGATGGACGGGATGAGAAAGAAGAACACCATGATGATGCCGTGCATGGTGAAGAACTTGTTGTAGGTGTCTGAATTGACCAGATCGCCTTGCGGCGTGAGCAACTCCAGCCGGATGAGCCCGGCGAAGATGCCACCCAGAACGAACATCACGGTGATGGAAATCATGTATAGAACAGCGATGCGCTTATGGTCCGTGGTAAACAGCCAGGACTTCCAGCCGTACTCCGCATTCAGGTAATTCGGCGTTTCTATGGTCTGTGGATCTTGTAAAACGGTACTCATTTTTTACCCTCAGTTCCAGGCGCTGCTACAGCACCTGGAGCTTTTGTGATGGCCAGAGACTTGATGTAAACGATCAACTGCAACAGGTGCTCCTCGTTAATCTGGTTTACGTAGGTCGGCATGACATCCGATTTGTAGCCGGCGACGATCTTCGCGTTTGGATTGAGGATTGACTCGCGAATGTAGGCGTCGTCGGCCAGCACGGTTTTTCCATCGTTCAACTGAACGCGCGAGCCGTAGACGCCGCGCAGGATGGGGCAGCGACCCTGCTGATCGAGTTGATGGCAAGTGGAGCAGCCATACTGCCCGAACAGCCGCTCGCCTTGCTGCACCATGGTACCCTCCGCGCCGCCGTTGCTCAACCAGTTCTCATAATCCGGCTCGCTCATCACGGTGACCCAGCCGACCATGCCGGAATGTTCGGTTCCGCAATACTCGGCGCAGAACAAATGATAACGGCCGGGCTTGGTGGCGGTAAACCACATGCTGTCGTAACGGCCGGGAACGACATCGTGCTTCAGGCGAAAGGCCGGGATGAAGAAGCTGTGGATGACATCTTCGGAAGCGAGGGTTACCTTCACGGGCCGCCCCACTGGGACGTGCAATTCGTTGATCTCGCGCTGGCCTTCCGGATATTGGATCTTCCACATCCATTGCTTGCCGACCGCATAGACATCCATGGCATCTGGCGGCGGGCTGGCGTTCGCGAAATAGATCTGCGCGCCCCACCAGAAGAACGTGAGCATGATGAGAAACGGGATTACCGACCAGGCGATTTCGAGTTTTAAAGAGCCGTGGATGGGCTCGGGAATTTCATCATCCGAGCGGCGCCGGTATTTGATGGCAAAGATGAAAACAGCCGCGAAGATCAGCGTGGACATCACCACCGTAACCGCGGATAGATAGTAATAGAGGTAATCGACGCTCGCGGCGGTGGTGGAGGCTGCTTCGGGTAAAAATGGTATCTGCATTTGCTTAGGCAGGCCTCCCCAGGGCGGCGGAGGCATCGTGCCGATTACGGTCGCGCCGGATGAGAACGAACAGCAGAGCGCCCAGCGCGATCACAGTGGCGGATCCAAGGATCCGGATGACGTTCGTAATGATGAGACCATATTTGCCGGTCATCGGATCATAGTGAAAGCAGAACAGCATGATGGCGTCCACGGGCGATCCGATTTTGTGCTGGGAGGCTTCCACCAAGCCTAATCGGAAATCCCTAGGCTTGTATTCGATTCCGTAGAAATAGCGCGCGATGCGGCCCTCGGGAGTGATCACCATGATGGCGCTGGCGTGGGCGAACTGCTTTGAGATTGGATCGTACTTGTAGTGGAACCCGGCTGCGTCGGCCAGCTTCTTGATGTTGGCTTCCTGGCCGGTCAGGAAATGCCAGCCTTCCACCGCGCCCTTGCCTTTGTACTTTTCGACGTAGTTGGCTTTCTTCGAGGCTGCGAGTTGCCAGGTTTCATGAGGATTGAAGCTGACGGTGACCACTTCGTAATCCTTGCCCAGGTCGAGCGTGCTTTGCTCCATGCTGTGAGTGAGGCCGTTCAGGACCATGTTGCAGAGCATCGGACATTCGTAATAGACCAGCGCCAGCACTACCGGTTTCTGGCGAAAGTATTGGCCCAGGCGAACGGTTTGGCCGGTTTCGTCCTTGAAGGTGAGTTCGAGAGGAAGTTGAGCGTTGAGATTCTGGTCGATGCCGACGCCGCGAGCGATGGCTGGGAGGCCGTATTGTTGAGCGACAAGCGGAATGGCTAGCGCCACGGTGAGAAGGCACAAGGAGATTCTTTTTATACCTAGCGTCGGCAGGAGTGCCGACGCNNGAGTGCGTGCGCCACGGTGGGTGCAGATACAGATACAGATACAGGTACAGGTGCGGGCAGGGGTAGAGATCTGGGCAAAAAATTACTTCGGGGCATTTTTACTTCCTTTGGACGCCAGGATGTCCGGTAGATAGTCGTGCGTCGGTAATCCCTTCTTGGCTAGTTCATCGATGGCCTGATTGATGGGGATCCGTACGATGCCCTGGCCCTTGTCCACCCACGCGTAGGAGCTCAAGACGTGGTCCTCGCGGGCGTGGACATCCAGGAGTTGTTTATAGGGTTCCACTTCAATGCGCGGCTCGGGTGGAATCTGCTGCTGACTTTGCTTGGCCGACTCCTGGGTTTGATACTCATGGCTGAAGAACCGGAAGATTCCCACCACCAGCAAAGCGACGAGAAACGTACCGACCAGCAGGACCGCCAGCGAGACCACGATGAAGCGAACGCTGATCTCGCTTTGTTCATGGCCGCTACCATTTGGGGACGTTGGATGGATGGAGTGTTCCATATTAGTGGGCACGCCCCTTCACGGAATAAGTATTGCGCGGGTCGTTGGGCACCAGCATGGGCCTTTTCTTCAAATTCCAAATGAAGTAGGCGAGCCAGATTCCACCCATGCCGATCAGGGCCGAAAGGTCGGTCCAGTAAACCTCGAGTTTTCTCTCGCGGAAAGCGGGCGCCACATACCAGAATATGTCCAACATGCGGACGACAATGATCCAAATGGCCAACACTCGCAAACGCTGGGGATTCCTCTTAACGAAACGCATCAGCAGCAGAAAGAACGGGATGCAGAAATGGAAGATGGAGATGAACCAGCCCAGGTAGCCCCATCCGCCGCTGAAGCGGCGAATGTACCAGGGGATTTCGTCCGGCAGGTTCTCGGCCCAGATGATCAGGAACTGCGCCAATCCCATGTAGGCCCATAGCATGGTGAAGCAGAGCATGAGATTGCCGAGATCGTGAAAATGCGCGGTCTTGATGAAACCGGCGAAGGGCTCGTGCTTGGAGAACAGCACCAACAAAGCGATCATGAACGCGAACGTCAGCAGCACTTCGCCGACGGTGAAGAGCCAGGGGTAAATGGTGGAATACCAATCGGGCTCGAGCGACATGATCCAGTCGATGAAGGCGAAGGTTGTGGTGAGAACAAAAACCAGTAGGGCTGGGGCGCTTACGCCTTTGATGCGCTTGAATAAGGCAGGATCGCCGGTACGGTCGTGCTCATTGGCCATCTTGAGGATGCGCGACCCCATGGCAATCCACACAATAAAATAAAAGACTGTTCGGCCAGCGAAGAACGGCACGTTCATGTAAACGGCTTTGTGGCCGACGGCGAAATGTTCGGCGCGGTAGGTGGCGTCGGTCCATTTATAAAGGAAGGTGGTCGCGAAGAGAATCGGAATCACCAGAAGCGCGAACAGCGGAAGGGTCTGCAGGCCGGATTCGATGAAGCGCCGGATAGCAACTCCCCAGTTGCCTCCTACCACGTTGTGCAGCAGGAAAATTCCGAGGCTACCGATGGCGAGCGCGCTGATGGCAATGTAGCCGTACAAATAGGATTGCCAGAAGTGCTGTTTGTCCACGAACGCGCCAACCAAAGTGGCGGCGAACGCGATGACCCCGATCACCAGGGCATTACGCTGCAGGCGGTCGAGCTGCGGGCCGAGAGTGTTGGTGGGCGTCATTAACGATTTCCTTGTTGCGCCGGCGCTGCGGCACTCGGAGCGATTCCGCTTGGCGGAGGCTCGACGGGCAACGTTTGCCGCTGATCCGCGGGGACGTCCGTGATCTTCGCGGACTCGCTGAACTGGAGCGCCCGGATATAGGCGGTGATGCGCCAACGGTCGTCCGGCACGATGCGCGAAGCGTAGCTGGGCATGGCTCCGAATCCATTGGTGATGACATCGAAGAAGTGTCCAACCGGGGCTTTCATGAGCTTGTCGCTGTAATAGGATGCAGCTTGGCGGTAACCACGCAGCACCACCATGCCGTTTCCATCGCCCAGGCGTCCGTGGCAGGGAGTGCAATAGATGTTGAAACGGGTGCGGCCGCGTTCGATGCCGTCGCGATCGATGGGAATGGGAAACTGATCGATATCCTCGCCCGAGATTTTTCCGGTGAAGCGCGCTTCGTCGATGCGCAGATGGCCGCGCGCCACGGTTCCTTCCACGGCGGGGCGGGCGGAGCGATGGTCGGCGAAGAAATCGCTGGCGGCTAGCGGCTTGTAGCGAGGCTGGTCGTGCATGTCCTGGCGGCAAGCGGTGAGCCCAAGGAAAAGTAGGGGAAACGCAAGCCGGAGGCTTACGGTACGGTGACGATTATTTGTCAACTTCGGAGACCTCCTCGGGGTTGAGTTCCAGGAGGAACGCCTTGGTCTTGTCGCGGTCGAATTTCGGATCGTTGGCCTCGATGCAGAGAAAGAATCGGTCGATGGATGCGCGCTGGGCGAATTCTGTGACGTTGAACACGGGATGATAGGGCATCGGTAATTTGTTCATCGCCAGCATCCCGACGACGGAACTGAGCGCAGCCAACAACACGGTGCATTCAAAAGTGATGGGGATGAAAGCCGGCCAGCTATCGAAGGGGCGGCCGCCGACGTTGTGCGGATACGCGATTACGCAGATCCACCACAACAAACCGAAGCCGCCGACGCAGCCGGTCAGGCCACCGATCAGGACTACGAGTGAAACCCAATTTCGTTTGAACCCGATGGCTTCCGCTAAGCCTTCCACCGGCATGGGCGAATAGGCATCCATCTTGCGATAGCCGGCGTCGTAGGCGCGTTGAGCGGCGCTGACGACTTGTTCGGGCGTCTCGAACTGCGCCATTAGGCCGTATAAGCCGTGTCTGTCCCAGAAGGTCTCGGTCATAGCTCAACCATTTGATTTGGCCACGGATGGACACGGATAAACACGGATAGCGCAATTTTATCCGTGTGCATCCGTGTGTATCCGTGGCTTAGCATATTAATCTCCATGGGCTGGACTCGGGGAAGTTTTGCCGTCGTCCAGCATGTGTGGCGCCAGGTGATGCAGTACTTCTCGGACTTCGAAGATTGAGATGGAGGGAAGCACGCGCACGAACAGGACCATCAAAACCAGGAAGAAACCGATGGTACCGGTCAGTACCGCCCAATCCCACATGGTCGGATAATACATGCCCCAGGAAGAGGGCAGAAAGTCGCGGTGCAGGCTGGTGATGACGATGATGAACCGCTCCAGCCACATGCCGATGTTCACCACGATGGAAACAAAAAATAGCCTGGGGATGTTCTGCCGCACTTTGGCGGACCACAGCGACTGCGGAATCAGGATATTGCACAGGATCAACATCCAGAAGAAGAAGGCGTAGGGGCCGGTGCTGCGGTTCTTGTACATGAACATCTCATAGATGTTGCCGCTGTACCAGGACATGAAGGCTTCCATCATGTATCCATAAGCGACGATGAGGCCCACGCCGAGCATCAGTTTGGCGCAGGCATCCAGATGGCGCATGGTGATGAGATCTTCCAGGTGAAACCATTTGCGCGTTGGAATAGCCAGCGTCAGGACCATGGCGAATCCGGAATAGATGGCGCCGGCGACGAAGTAGGGCGGGAAGATGGTGGTATGCCAGCCGGGAATCATGCTGACGGCGAAATCGAAGCTCACAACAGTGTGGACAGAAACCACCAGCGGCGTTGCTAAACCGCCCAACAACAGGTAGGCCATCTGATAGCGCGCCCAGTGGCGGGCGGACCCACGCCAGCCTAGCGCGAACATTCCGAATGTAACCTTCTGCCAGTTGTGTTTGGCCTTGTCACGCATAGTGGCAAGATCCGGCACCAGGCCGATGAACCAGAAGATGAGCGAGACGGTGAGGTAGGTGGAGACGGCGAATACGTCCCACACCAGCGGACTGCGGGGCTGCGGCCAGAGCCCCATGGAATTGGGATAGGGCCCCATCCAGTAACCCAGCCACGGGCGGCCCATATGCAGAAGCGGAAACATGCCGGCTTGCGCCACGGCGAACAGCGTCATAGCTTCGGCGAAGCGATTGATGGAAGTTCGCCAGTCCTGTTTCAGGAGCAACAGAATGGCCGAGATCAGCGTTCCGGCGTGACCGATACCGATCCACCAAACGAAGTTGACGATGGCGAATCCCCAGCCGACGGGGATCATGATGCCCCAAACACCGGTGCCTTTGTACAACAGCCAGAACGCGCCGGCCATCAGGCCCTGCATGGCGCAGAAGGCCAGGAACAAGCTGATCCACCACTGTTTGGGCGTGGTCTGAATGGGCTTCAGGACGACGCCGGCGATTTTCTCGGTGACGGTGGTGTAGGTGAAACCCGGCGCGATTATCTTATCGGGACCTGGGTCGATGGCCTGTTCGTCGAGTTCCGTTTTCAAGCTTTAACCTTTCTCGATCTCAGGGTTCGGATTTCGCAAACGGCCCAGATAAGTGGTGCGGGGCCGCGTATTCAATTCTTCCAGCAAACTGTAGTTGCGAGCCTGGGCTTTGAGTTGCGCCACTCGGCTCTTCGGATCGTTGATATCGCCGAACGCGATGGCTTGCGTGGGGCAGGCCTGCGCGCAAGCGGGCGTGATTTCGCCATCGGCGATGCGGCGGTTCTGCTTTTCGGATTCAATCTTGACGGCGTTAATGCGCTGAATGCAGTAGGTGCATTTTTCCATCACGCCGCGGCTGCGTACGGTGACGTTCGGATTGCGGACTCCCTTGAGGCTCTCTGTATACCAATCCGAATACAGCAGGAAATTGAAGCGCCGCACCTTGTACGGGCAGTTATTTGAGCAATAGCGGGTTCCGACGCAGCGGTTGTAGACCATCTGGTTCAAGCCTTCGCCGCTATGGACAGTGGCGGCCACCGGGCACACCAACTCACACGGCGCGTTCTCGCAATGCATGCAGGGGACGGGCTGATAGTAGAGCTCGGGGTTATCCCAATTGCCTTTGAAATAGCGGTCCACACGGATCCAGTTCATGTGGCGACCGCGCGCCACTTCGATCTTGCCAACCACCGGAATATTGTTTTCGGCCTGGCAAGCGACGATGCAAGCGCTGCATCCGACGCAGGCATTCAGATCGATGGTCATGCCCCATTTGTAGCCCTGATACCGGAAGTCCGGATACAGGGTCAGATACTGAGGCAGAGGCTTGCCTTCTTCGCGGGCGTCGACGAATTGCGGATTCTTTTTGTATTCTTCGAGTGAAGCGACGCGAACCAGGTCGCGTCCTTCCATGGTCTGCGTATGTTGGGTGGAGGCGAAGGAATAATGTCCGCGCGCCTTTGAGACTTCCAGGCCGTATCCACCGTCGGGCGCACCCGAGGTGCGCAGCAGGTAGGCATTGAAGCCGACGCCATCGCCGGTATGGCCGGCGCGCGTTCTTCCGTACCCGAGTTGCACGGTGACGCTGTCGTTGGCATGACCGGGCGTGACCCACACCGGAGCAGTGATGGTGCGGCCCTGGTATTTCAGCTCCAGCATGTCCTCGGTATTGAGGTTGAGCTTTTGCGCAGTAGTGGGACTGATCCACGCGGCGTTGTCCCAGGTCATTTTGTTCTGAGGCTTGGGCAGTTCCTGGAGCCAGCCGTTGTTGGCCCACGATCCATCCCAGATAGAGGGATCGGGCCGGAAGATAATCTCCAAACCTTGGACTGGCGTGGACTGACCGCTGGCCGGGGCTTTGGCGGTGACGTTGATGGCGGGGAGCGAGGTGTTCTTAAGTACGCCATCGTGCAGCGATGTCTGCCAGAACAAATCGAAGTTGGGCTGACTCTGCCAATTTTCTTGCACCAGTTCGTGAGCGGTTTTGTCAGGCTGACCGGCCAGTGTTGCAATCACTTCGTGCGCGTTCTTGCCGCCGTAGAGAGGCGCGATGAGAGGTTGGACAAAGCTGACGGTTCCGTCGTAGCCGCGGACATCGCTCCACGATTCCAGATAGTGCGCTTCGGGAATGTGCCAGTTCACTAGCGCCGCTGTTTCGTCCGGGAAAATGCTGAGGTAGGCGCGGAAGTTTACTTTTTTCAGCGCGGCCGCGAAGTTCAAGTCGGCGGGTGTGGCATACACCGGATTGCCGCCGAGGATCAGCAGAGAATCTACCTTGCCGGCGTTCATGTCGGCCACCAGCTCGCTGAGAGACTGGCGCTGGTCCACTGGATTTGCTTCGATGGGATCGGTGTACGTTACCGTTTTGCCGACATTCCCGAGCGTTTGATTCATGGCATGCGCGAGGGCATGCACGTTGGGCGGCTGATTTGGGCCGGCTATCACAACACATGCGCCGCGGTGAGCTTGAAGATCACGCGCGATGGCCGCCACTTCCTTGAATTTGCTGGACGGTTTGGCGCCTTCTCCGAGAGCCATACTCAGCGCCCAAGCAAACTCTTCGATTTCGGCGGCGCGGAGAACTATGCGGTGATCGGCCATGCCGCCGGTGGGCGATGGCGACGGTTCCACCACATACATCCGGTTGAGCGTGGTTTGATCCGGCGGCTTACCCTCCGCTTGCACTTGCGGAGGCAAAACAACTGGGCCGCGCGCTTCCGGCGCGTAGGCAGCGGACTGATTGGCGCGCGGTGCGGACGATCCTTCCTGATAACCTTCCTGCCAGTTCTCTTTGGGCTGCGGGTTGTGCGTGACGTTGGTCATCACGCGGCGCTTGTCGGCGAATTGCCGGGCGTAGATCAGATTTCCGGGACTGCACGAAAGGAAATCCGCATCGAGCGAAACGATTACGTCCGCTTGGTCGAAGCGGTAGATGGTATTCACCGGACGTCCGAAGGCCAGCGTGGATCCAAGGTGGGCGTTGTGGCGGCCGCACGGTTCATACTGATGCCATTTGGCGCCGGGCAGGTCCTTGATCAGAGCTTTGATCTGCGCTGCGAGAGTTGGCGAAGTCACGGTTTCGGTGAGTATCCGCAAGCCGTCGCCGTTTTTGATTGCGGCTGTCTCGCGCGCGCCACCGAGCGCAGCTTGCGCCGCCACCCAACTGCTGATGCGGCCGTTGTTGGTGACGGCCTGCGAGCGGTCGGGATCGTACATCGTTAAGATGGACGCCAGGTGAAAATAATCGGAAGCGCCGCGGCTGCCCGGATGGTCCGGGTTGCCTTCGATCTTGGTGGGACGGCCGAGGTGGCTAGTGACCAGAAGTCCGGTAGCGACTCCGCCCATCTGCATGGCGGTTGCGTAATAGAGCGGCACACCAGGAACAAATTCCTCAGGCTGGCGCACATAGGGGACGATAGCTTCGGGTGGCTGCTTGGTGCAAGCTGTGACGCCCGCCAGGGCTAGCGATGCGCCCATCAGCTTCAGGAAATAGCGGCGATTGGCCGGATTGTTCCAGTCCGGCGTGCGGTCCGCGAATTCGTCTTCGGCGAAAGCCTGGAACTCCTCGGTCTCGGCGAGTTCTTCGAGACTCTTCCAGTACAGGGGTCCGCGGGCCGAATCCAGCCGAGCCCGAATCTTGGTTAGGTCAAGAGCCGGTTTATCTTTCATCTATGGCACGTGTAGCAATCAGTCAAGCTTTGAATGTGATACTCCTCGACGAGCTTTTTTCCGAGCTCTTCCTGGTTGGCCGGCGGCTCATAAGTCATGCTGAACACCTGGTCGCGCGGGCGTACGTACTTCTCGGGATTGCGGTGACAATTGATGCACCAGTTCATGTACAGCGTGTTTTCTTTGTACGTGAGCGGCATCTGGTCCACGCGGCCGTGACAGGTGGCGCATCCGATGCCCTTGTTGATATGAATACTGTGATTGAAGTATACAAAATCCGGCAGGTCGTGGACGCGCGTCCATTCCAGCGATTCCCCGCTCCGGTAGCTGGCGCGCACGGGTTCCAGAATCTCGGCGTTCGCCCAGATCTGCGAATGGCAGCTCATGCAGACCTCGGTGGCCGGTATTCCGGCGAAGGACGACGTCTCTACCGACGTGTGGCAGTACCGGCAATCGATGCCGTCATCGGTGACGTGGTGCTTGTGGCTGAAGGGGACGGGCTGCGGTTTGACCACCTTAACGTCGGTGATGTAGGCGCCGCGGTCCATGGCGTAGGCGAAAGCGAGGAGTCCGCCCGCTCCAAGTACAGCGCAGACAAGGCTTACCTTAGAAATTGTGTTAGTGCTTCGATGAAAGATCTGAGCCACGCAGCTTAGTCCTGTATGACGTTTTATGGTAAATCATATTGCGCCAAAGTGCAAAAAATATTATCAGACAGGATTAGAATGTAGTTTATATTACAGTTTGAAGCGTTCACACCGTCGAAAACGCTGGTCTCGGATGGACGAATGCAAAGTGGGGCGGACCCCCTGNNAGGGGGTCCGCCCCACTCGCTGGATGAGCTGCAAGCCCATGAGATACCTACTCATGCCGCAGCGCCACCAGCGGATCAATTCGCGCCGCACGCCATGCCGGGGCAAATCCTGCGACGCCGGCTGCCGCGATCAGCACCAGCACCGCGCCCGCCAGCACGCCCGGATCGTGCTGCTTCATCCCAAATAAATAAGATTCCACGAAGCGCGTAGTCGCCCACGCCGCGCCCAAGCCCACCACCACGCCCACCGCAGCAACAGCCAGCACCTCGCGCAACACCATCCACACAATCTGCCCCCGCATTGCTCCCAGCGCCATCCGGATTCCGATTGCGCTGGTCCGCCGCGCCACCGTGTAAGCCATGGTCCCGTACAACCCCACGCAGGCAATCGCCAGAGCCAGAGCCGCAAATCCGCTGCACAATTGCGCGAACGTCCGCTCCTGGCTGATTGTCTGATCGATCTGCGCGGCCTGCGTCTTCACCTCCACCACCGGAACATTCGGGCTCGCCGCATGCACGAGCTGTCTTACCGCCGGAACCAACGCCAGCGGATCCCCCGCCGCGCGCAATTCGAAGAACACGCGATTTAATCCCTTCAGATCCTGCGTGTATGGAACATACGCCAACGGTGGCGTCTCTTTTTCCTTTACGGAGTTGTAGAGCGACGCGCGCGACACGCCCACAATCTCGATATCCGCCGGTCCGTCTTTACCGAACGCGATCCGCCGCCCCAGCGGATTCTGGTTCGGAAAAAACTTCTTCACAAACGCCTCCGTTACCACCGCCACGCGCGGCGCAGCCAGATCGCGCTCTTCCAGTCCGCGGCCCACGAGAATCGGAATCTGCATCGCCGCGAGGAAACCCGGATCCACCGGGGTCACGCAGGTTTCAGTCCGTTCGCCCGCGCCCTGCGGTGCGCCGGGAATGCGCAACAACCTCGAACTCCAATAGCCGGACACCAGAGAAAATTGCGACAACCCCGCGCTCTTCACGCCCGGAATCCGCCGGAACCGGTCCAGCAGGTCGCCATAGAAATGCGCCAGCGCTGCGTCCTTATATCCAGCCTGCCGGGCGTCCAGATTGAACAGCAGCAGATTTTCCTGATTGAAGCCCAGATTTACCGAATGCAAGTTCGCGAGCGTCCGGACGAACAGCCCCGCTCCCACCACCAGCACGAGCGACAGCCCGATTTGCGCCGTCACCAGCACATGCCCCAAGCCGAACCGATGCGATCGGGCACCCGCCTCGTTCGCCCGCACTTGCTTCAGCGCCGCAGTCAAATCCACGCGCGTCGATTGCAGGGCCGGCGCTAAGCCAAACAGCGTCCCCGTTATCACGGCCAGCCCCAGAGTGAACAACATAACCTGCCAATTCAAAGTGGCGTGCAGTGTGAATCGCTCGTGCCCATTCGCCAGCAGCCAGGTCAGCGACCGGATGCCCCACATCGCCACCACTAATCCCGCCACGCAACCGATGAGCGACAACAGCAAGCTCTCCGTTAACAATTGCCGGATCACGCGCATCCGCCCCGCGCCCATGCTCAGCCTCACGGCGATCTCCCGCCTGCGCGCCGCCGTCCGCGCCAGCAGCAGGCTCGCGATATTCGCGCACGCGATGATCAAAATCAGCCCTACCATCGCCATCAGCACAAACAGCGGCTTCGAATACTGCCGCCGCAGCGAATCCAAGCCGCCCGCGCCGTCCTCCAGCCAAAGCGCCGGAAACTCCACACGTTCTTTCGCCGTCGATGCCGTGCTCGCCGCAAACTGCTGGAATCGGCCGGCCAGCGCCGTCTGCGCCTGCTCCCGGCTCACCCCCGGCCGCAGCCGCCCCATCATTTCCACCCAGTAGTAATTGCCGTCGAAAAAATCATCTCTCTCCGTCTCCTCCCGGAAAGTACTCAGCGACGGAGCGGCGTGTAGCGGAATGTAGACCTCCGGCTGCACCGCTGGATTCACGCCGAAAAATTCCGGCGCTGACACGCCGACAATCGTGAACGGCTGATTGTTGATCAGAATCGATTGCCCCAGCGCCGCCGGATTCGCGTTGTAGCGTCGCTGCCAATAGGCCCAACTCAATACCGTCACCGCCGGCGCTCCCGCCCGGTCGTCTTCGTCGCCGATCAGCCGGCCCACCGCCGGAGTCACGCCCAGGCCGGTATAGAATCCGCCCGAAACGTACTGCCCTTGGCCGATTTCCGCCTGCTTTTGGGCCACAATGTTGAACTGGTAAGCCATCGCGTAGGCGAACACAGTGGACAGCACGTCCGGTTTCGTGCGCAGCGTTTCAAACGCGGGGAACGGAAAATTCGGGCTGATTGTGCCGGTCGAGTTGTCGTCGAACATGCTCCCGCTCAGGCCATGGATCACGCCCGGCTCTCCCTTCGCTCGCCAGTGAAAAACCACCAGCTCCTGCGGGTTCCTCACCGGTAGCGTCCGCAGCAGAATCGAGTCCATGAAGCTGAAAATCGCTGTATTCGCGCCAATTCCCAGCGCCAGCGAAATCGTCGCGATAGCCGTGAAAAGCGGATTCGCCGCCATGCTTCGCAATCCATAGCGCAAGTCCTGCAGAAACTGCTCCCAAACGGTCCAGGTCCACATAGATCGGCTTTCCTCCCTCAACAAAGTCACATTCCCGAACTGCCGGTTCGCCGCCCCAGCGTTGCCTCGCTGCTCGGCACTCAACGCCAGGTGATGGCGCATCTCTTCCTCGAGTTCCATCTCGAACTCATCGCGATGCAGTAAATGACGCAACCTCCGCAACAGCTCCCGCATGTTCACCTCACGCCGGCCGGATGACGCGCACAATAGCCGCCATCACCTTTTCGAACTCTTTCACTTCCCGCGCCAGTTGTTTCCGCCCGTCCGCGGTCAAATGATAGAATCGCGCCCGCCGATTGCTGTCGGATTGTTTCCACTCCGCCACCACCCAACCTTTAATGAGCATCCGCTGCAGCGCCGGATAGAGCGACCCCTCCTCCACCTGCAGCACGTCATCGGAAATCTGCTGGATGTAATGCGCAATCCCATACCCATGCATCTCTCCCAGGCGTGCCAGTGTCTTCAGCACCAGCATGTAAAGCGTCCCAGGCGGAATCTCGGATCTATCTCCCATAGCTAAACTATACATGGTTAGACTATGAAAGTTACCGCCGGTTGGCAAAAATGAACGGCCGCCTGCCGCCTGCCTCCTGGAGCCTGCCGCCTGCTTACGCTATGTATCCAGCCCCGCACGCCGTTCCAACTCGGCGAAGCGGGGATCGGAGTGAAGGAAATCGAGATTAAGGATTGACCTTCATGGAGGTTGCCAGAATATCGCGCTCCGACACGGCTTTGTCGAGGAACGCGAGCGCGCTCCTTGTCGCCCAGCACGGCGTACGATGCGGCCGCGTAGAACGGCGGGATTTTGGGAGCTGCCTGGTCCAGCAGCTTGCGCGCCCTCGCCACATCTCCCTGGCAAGCCGACAGGTTCCAAAGAACGGACTGGGTGAGAAACGAGCCAGGCCAGAGCTTGGTCAGCTTTGCCGCATACTCACCCCCCGCTGCGCAATTTCCGAGCATCGTCTGCAGATGGCCCAACCCTTCCTGAGCCATGGCATTGTCCGGATGACTTTCGAGCACGCGGTGAAATGCGCGGTCAGCCTCGGCGAGCCGGTGCTCATAGAAGAACACTCAGGCCTCGTTGATGAATGGGAGAACTTCGAGAGGATAGTCCCTGAGCAATCTGCAAGTGCTGGTGGCTCTCGGCGAAACGCCCCCGCTCAGCCAGGTGGAATGCGTACTTCGCGTGAGAGTGCGCACTGGCGCTTCCGTTCCCTGCAGTGGCCAGGCGGAACTCGCGCTCGGCAAGCGGCCAGTCGTGATCGCGCTCCTAGGCGATGATGGCTAAGGTCTCGTGCGCCTCGCAAGTTGGGGGTCCAGGTCCAAGGCGTGCCTGGCTTCAGCTCCCACCTGTTGGTAGGAAACTCCGGCGCCACTTCCGAACTCATCGAGTCGTGTGCCCGTGCCAGACCCAACCATGCCATCGCGAAGCTGGGATCCTTGTCGATGGCGGACTGGAAGAAGCCGGCAGCCTGGCGGAAGGACTCAGCGCTACTGGCATTCAAAGCCTGCATTCCCCGCAAATAAAGGTCGTGTGCTTGAGGATCCAAACTCCTTGGCTGGTAGTCTATCACGCCGGCATGTACATCATCGTTGAAAACAGAAGCGTACGTTGTTGTTGCCTCTACCGGCTTGACGTGGCGATCCGTTGCGCGCAAACTACAGCATGTCTCGCTTGTTTAACTAATCATGCCATCGGCACGGATTTTATTCTTCATAGCTTCGATGTCCCTGGCGGCGGCGCCGTCCACTTCGAATTCCTTCGTAACAGCGGTCAACGATCAATTGATGTTGAGCGGATCTCTATTCCGCTTCGGCGGCGGAAACTGTTACGTGCTGATGTTCTCACCGCACGCCACTGTCGACCAGCTCTTGGGAACGGCCGCGAGCAATCACTTCAATGTGGTCCGTATGTGGGCATTTGATGATATTGGTGTCCCATCTTCAAGCAACACTTTTTACTTGCAATACTGGAACGGGAGTGCCCCGGCTTACAACGATAGCGCCACCACCGGCCTGGCGAACGTCGATTATGCCGTGTACCGCGCCGGCCAGCTGGGAATCAAACTGATCATTCCCTTCGTAAATAATTGGCCCCAGTACGGCGGCATGGATCAGTATGTCAATTGGCTTCAAGAAAAGTACCACGACCAGTTCTACACGGACCCCACCATCCGCACGTGGTACAAGAATTGGATCAGCCACGTTCTGAATCACGTGAATTCTCTGAACGGACTGGCCTACAAAGACGACCCCACCATCATGATCTGGGAGCTGGCGAATGAGCCTCGCTGCCAGGGCGAGGGGCTGCCGACCTCCGGTACCTGCACAACCACCACCATCCAATCCTGGATTCAGGATGTGGCCGCTTACGTGAAAAGCGTGGATTCGAATCATCTGGTATCGGTCGGCGATGAAGGCTTTTTCTGCGTACCTTCCTCTCCGCCTGGCGATTACCTGGAAAATTGTTCGACGGGCGTCGACACCTTGGCATTCGCTCAGACGCCCAACATCGATATCTTCGGATTTCACCTCTATCCCGAAGGCGTGGGCCAGACCGTCGCATGGGCCGACACCTTCCTTGATGAGCACTTCGCGGACTCCATGAAGCCAGTCAACAAGCCCGCCTATATGGGCGAGTTCGGTTTGATGGCAGGGAACAGCCGGAACGCCGTCTATAAGGATTGGACGGACCGCGTATTCAAGGATGGAGGAAGCGGCGCCCTCTTTTGGGACATCCTGCCGGGGTCGTCGGTTTCCACCGCGGAATCCCCGGACGGATTCGACCTTGAGGCTTCGAGCCCCATACTCCAGACCATGGGGAATTTCGAGCAGGAGATGGCCGCGAACGCGATGCTGCCGTTGCCACCAGTCGCAGGCTTCCAATGGGCAACCACACCTTCTAACGACCCTGTGACGTTGAACCCGTTGGCAAACGACATTGCGTATGACGGCGCCACCATCGACCCCGCCAGCATCAGTCTTAAAAGCTCGACAGTCTACGGCGGAACTTTCGACGTGGTGGGACAGGCTGTCCAATTCACGCCCTCGCCTGGCTTCAATGGCAACACTCAGGTTGCCTACACGGTTGAAGATAGCAACCACAAAGTATCGAATGCCGCGTACATGTTGGTGAGTGTGAGCCCTAGCACCACCGGTCCTTGGGCCCTGGAGTCGTTTGAGTTCGGTACGGATGGCTGGGGCCCAGTGAGTCCGGCTGCCGGCACCTTTTCGCAAAGCTCCACGTTTCACACAGACGGAAGTTTTGGCCTGCAAGTAAACGTAACCGCGGCTGGATGGTTTGGCGTTGTTTTTCCGTCCGCGCTCGATCTTACCGGCCGCGCTACTCTCGCCATTGATGTCGAGACTGCGGCTGCGGCAGGCACCTCCGCGATCGCGTTCCAATCCGGCTCAAGCTACGTTTGGTGTCAGAACGCGAACTTCGAACCGCTACCCTCCAACGAACCCAGCACGATTACTGTGACGCTGGATACGAAGCAGCTCACATGTTTCAGCGGTACGCCCGACTTCACCACCGTGGATTCAGTGATGGTGTATCTGGGCACTGCGGGAACCTATTACCTCGACAACCTCCGCGCGCTTCCACCAGCGAACGCGAGTTCGCCCAGCGTCACAGGAGCCTTGAATGGCGCCGGCTTCGTGGTGGGCGCGCCGCTGCCCGAAGGTGGAATCGCATCACTGTTTGGGTCCAATCTCGCGGCGGCCATCAATTACGCTTCCAACATTCCATTGCCGAACTCGCTCGAGGATATTTCCGTCACCGTCAACGGCATTCCTGCGCCGCTCTTTTTCGTATCGCCCCTCCAGATCAACGTGCAGATCCCCTGGAATGCGCTGCCCTCCGGATCCACTACCGGAACTGGAAATATCGTTGTGACCGCCGGGACGGGCGTGTCGCAGGCGTTCTCCGCGCCGCTGGCAGCTACAGCCCCCGCGTTGTTGACCACCCACTCGGGAACGGGCCAAGCGATCGCCATCAACCCGGACGGCTCGCTAGCCGACTCAACCCATCCGGCCAAACCTGGAGAAGTACTGGTTCTATTGGCCAACGGTCTTGGCCCAGTAACTCCGGCAATTTCAGATGGCGTCGCCCCCGGCGCCGCAGAGCGGAACACAATCAGCACCCCTACAGTGCTGATTGGCGGCGTTTCCGCACAGGTGCAATTCTCCGGCCTATCGCCCCAATTCGTCGCCCTCAACCAAATCAACGTCCAGGTGCCCAGCGGCGTGACCCCCAGCGGCGCTGTGCCGATCCAGATCAAAATCGGCGGAGTGACGACATCCAATAAAGTCACCATCGCAGTAAGCCAACCATGAGCGATAGGATTAGCGCGGTAGTCGTAACGTGCATGGACTTCTTAGCCCCAATTCCCGCTCCGAACCCTGTAGCCGACTGCGCATAGTCGTGGAAGTTTCGGGATCTCAAAGGTTCAAACTGCCGCCCTGGATCGACGCCACGTACTCCGCCAGCGTCTCTACTTCCTGGATTGCAGCGTCCAACTTCTCACCGCTCACTTCGAGGCGGATATTGTCGTAAATATATTCACTGTCCTCTTCGAAAGAAGCTAGGGCGACCCCGAGGTCAACATCGCTACCAAAAAACGGAAGTGGGAAGAGACGGGAATGCGGCTTTCTCTGATACACCGCATTCGTGTACAGGGCCGCGCCGTGTATGAAATCATCGCGAGTAAGAGTCACCTGATGAATGATCTCCAGTTTTGCTCCCGATTTTTCCCAATCCGCATCCAACAAATGCCTAAACAGCAGTTGATATTTCCGCAGCCAACCTCTCTCCTTAATGTGATGAAAATATTCTTCCCACCTTTCGAGTTGTGGCAGATGCGCGCTTCCTTGGGAGACAGCGCCGTACAGGAAGGCTTCTAAAGAATTCTGAACCATGGCCAAACAACTGAAGCCGAGGACATTGATACTCTCATCGGCCTCTTGCCACTCGGTCTGATATTCGGGCTCGCCGTCCTCGGCGTCAACTATTGGATACGGTTCCTCGTGGCGCTCGATCGCTCTCTTAACGACTTCAAATGGAGAAACCGCCCGGCCATAGAACCGTCGCACAAACTGTAAGCGCCGCTTCAACAGCCAGAGAACATCCATGTGGGGATTTTACATTAGTGCATTAGATTCGGGATTGTTATGGAGCGAAAATTAGAAACGCAACGTTAAGCCGTGGGTTATTCCTCGCATTCGTGTCTGTTTGGAAGTGGTCTAGCGATTCACAAGTTTCGCGACGGCGGCCCAGAAAAACTACTTCAAACCAAGAGTCCGGCGGAAGTCTCGCCCCGCGACGATCGGGATTCCCGCATAGGCTTCGAGGTCAAGTAGGTGTTGATCGTTGGAGACGATAATGTCCGCCTTACCATCTACTGCGCATTCGATGATTCGGTCGTCATCCGGGTCAGCGGCCACAACCCTCAACACCGTCCTGGGTGCGACAACACGAGCGACCTGGGCGACAACCCGCACGGTCTTTTGAACGCGACCTTCCTGCCAAGCGAATTTGAAACGCAGTACCGTTGCCATCTCCCCGATGATCGCTGGCGACACGAGAAGCCGGAACCGCCCTTCTAGAGCAGCCGACCATATTACAGCGTTCCCGCCCCTTGGATACGCGAAGGCGCCAACATAGATATTGGTGTCCAGGACAGCCTTAAGACGTTCTGCGCCGGGAGCGGGACTCATGGATCACGCGCGGGATGTCGCGTTCCTTAATACCAGTCTTCTTCGTTTGCTGTGCTCCGTAGGCCATGAGCCTTGCATTCTCGGCGCGAAGCTCGGCGCGGCTCATCGGATTCTTCTTCGCGTCGTCGACGATTTGCATCACTATTTTAGGGGTGTACTCATCCTCAGCCGGCGGTTTCGGAACAATACTGATCACGCGGCCCGACACCTGGAACTCGATCCGGTCCCCGCTCCGAAGGCCGGCTTTGCGCCGAACGGCGTCGGGCACTACCAGAGGCCTTTTGTTCTTGAGAGTGACGGTCATCGTATGTATTACGTCTCGAACGTATGTTCGTTTTCAGTGTAAGGGTATCCGAGACTTTCGTCAAACGGCTCGCGTTTTTACGCTCCCGTTTTTGTCCAGGTATTGCGAACAGTATAATAAAGCACAATGCCTCCGCCTAAGAAACCGAGGCCTCGATACCAAAAGACTCTCGATACCAAAAGACTAAGGTTGAGCTTCCGTCCGAAGAACTAAGCCTTTATGCCGCGCCCAAGCTTCATATGGCTATTCAAGAGGTGAAAACGAAGTTGAACGACCTCTACCACGGCGTGCGGCTGGCAGAGATCCTTGAAGCAGTTTATGAACAAGGAATGAAAGAGGGGCGCAAACAAATCATCGACAAAATCGAGGGCATCAACAAGGGCGTGAACTACCTTCCTCCAGGCAAGCCAAGGAGCAAGAAAGGCAAATGATCGGAGACTAGAGAAAAGGAGATCTCAATCATCATGGCAAGCGAAATTACGATTCGCGGGGAAAAGGCTGGACGTGGCGAGAGGATGACAAAGGGTTCGGGCTGGAGGCTTGCTGTGATCCATGGACGCAAACGGATTTTCGTGGGTACATTACTCACCACTATCAACATGGGCTCCAAGCGGCTCGCCATTTTCAGCGTGCCAAAATAATTCAAACTGACACATTACCAGGCATCGAGAGTAATGACAACGTCATTACGATCTGATACGCTGGTGTATATATGTCCCTTCCCCCCCGCCAACCAGCCAGGCGCGAAGCGCTCAACATCCGCATCCAGCCGCAAGTGCGCGCATTGATCGATCGAGCCGCGCGGCTGACCGGGAAGAACCGTACCGACTTCGTGCTGGACGCGGCCCGGCGCGCTGCAGAAGACACCTTGCTGGATCGCACCCTTCTCACGGTGAGTGCGAAGGCATATCGACAGTTCCTTGCACGCCTGGACGCGCCGCCGCGGCCAAACAAACGGCTACTGAAGAGCATGCACGCTCCTACACTATGGGAGTGAGTGGTGCTTTCATCGCCCGAGCCCCTTACCACGGAGCATGCGATTGAAGCCTTCGATTCCGGCCAAACTGTGCTGGACAACTGGCTACGGCGCCGCGCTCTAGCCAATCGGTCGAGCGGCGCGTCCCGAACCTACGTGGTTTGTGAAGACAAACGCGTCGTCGCCTTCTACGCGATCGCTTCAGGCGCTATCGCACAGGCTGACGTTTCTGGAAAGTTCCGGAGAAACATGCCGGAACCGATCCCCGTAGTGGTCCTGGCGAGGCTGGCTGTGGATCGCGCATACCAGGGCCGCGGACTGGGCCGCGGTATGTTCCGCGACGCCGCGCGTCGGGTGGCCCGAGCGGCCGATAGCATCGGGATTCGGGGAATCATCGTCCACGCTATTTCTGAGGAGGCGCGAAGATTCTACATCACCCTTGGTTTCGATCCCTCGCCAGCCGACGCCATGACGCTGATGGTCACCCTCCGGGATCTCTCCCGTGCGCTCGACGACGCCTGATTCACCAGCGCCACCGCACTTTATAGCGAAACATAACAACGTCTTGCAACCCCAACATGCCTTCCGAGGCAAACCAACTGATACGTTAAAACCAATGAATGCGCTCGCCAGAAAATGTCTGAAATCAATAACCTACGCCTCACATTAAAAAAATGCAGAAACGAACCGAATCCCATCTCCGGACAGCTGCCAAATGGACTGAACCCCAAAAGTGAGA
>PMOK01000283.1 GCA_003162425.1 Bryobacterales bacterium
TGTCCGGGAGGTGCGCCGGCTTCCATGCTGACGATATCGTCCGAATAGAGGGCCTTCATGGCCTCCTCGAACTTGCCTTCAGAGCAGTGTTTGACGAGTATGTCCGCAACTTCTTTGGTTGTCATTATCGATCTCCTCAGGCAACATTGTCGCAGGTTTTCATGACGGGATCGTTACGAAAAACTCCAATCCGCTATCCGCGAAGCGCGTACCCGGTTGCCAGTGCGTAGGCCCAATCCGGCCGATCGGCGGCAGCCGCGTCCCTAGCGGCGCCCTCCCAATCGTATTCGAGCGCGAGGAAGTCGACCTTCAGCGCTCCGCCTTCCTGATCGATGATTGCGTAGCGCGCATGCGGACTGCCCGTCTCCACGTAATGGAGGGAGGGCTGTGTGTCATCGTAGGCCGGCAGGCCCACGCTTCCAGGATTCACGATGCTCACTCCGCTGGCCGTCTGCACCATGCGCGGAATATGAGAGTGTCCGCAGAGCACCACTTGGGCATTTGAATCGCCCAGCAGTTGGCGAACGCCCTCCGGCGATCGAAGATACACCTCCGTACCGTGCAGTTCTTCGAGCAGATATTCAAGATCGTTCGCCGGTGTCCCGTGGCAAAGCAGAATCTGCGCGCCCAGCATTTTAGTTGCGGGCAGTTTGCTGAGCCAGTCCTTGTGACGGCTGGTCAACTGTCCGAAAGCGGCACGATCGGAAGGACCCATCTGGTCAAGCGGACGATCCAAGAGCTGCCGGTCATGATTTCCACGGATGTGTAAGTAATCGGTTTCCATCAGCAGATCGGCTGTAGCGGCGGCCTGGAGTGGTCCCGATAAATGATCGCCGAGGTTCACCACCACGTCCGGCGCATATCGGCGCAGATCAGCCCGCACGGCTTCGAGCGCCCGGAGGTTTCCGTGAATATCGGCGATGACTGCGATTCGCACGTGATTTTACCAACCGACTCCCTCACGGTCGCGGTTCGGACAGTGTTACCGAACCGCGACCGTAAGGGAGTCGGTGCATTTACGGGAGTGGCTCGGTACTACTCGCCACCCATCATGTCTTCGCCCAGATCATTGGTGCGATTTTCGAATTTGGTGAACTCCCGGAGGAACACCAGGTTCACCTTGCCGGTGGGTCCGTTGCGCTGCTTTGCGACCAGCAATTCCGCCATNNATGGATCCGGACTCGCGCAGGTCGCTCAACTGCGGCCGATGATCGCCCGGCCGCGTCTCGGGCGCGCGATTCAATTGCGACAGCACCAGCATAGGAACCTTCAGCTCTTTAGCCAGCAGCTTCAGGCCGCGCGAGATGGTGCTGATTTCCTGGTTGCGATTTTCGTAGCGTCCGCGGCCGCTCATCAACTGCAGATAGTCGATCACCACCAGCGCGAGGCCATGCTCGCTCTTCAACCGCCTCAGCTTGGCGTGAATGTCCATCAGATGCGTGCCGGCGGTGTCGTCGATAAACAATGGCGACTGCACCAGATCGGCCGCGCCCTTGGCCAACCGGCGCCGCTCGTCCTGATTCAGATAGCTGGCGCGAAATTTTTGCTGATCCACGCGAGCCGCGGCGCAGACCATGCGGGTGAGCAGCGATTCCGACGACATTTCGAGCGAGAATACCGCCACCGTCTGCTTCTGGGTGGGATGCATGGCCACGTGCTGCGCGATGTTGAGCGCCAGCGCCGTTTTTCCCATGGAGGGTCGCGCGGCCAAGATCACCAATTCGCCCTCATGTAGGCCGCCCGTCATATCGTCCAGCTTGAGGAACCCGGTGCTGAGCCCTTTGATCCGCTTGCTCGGATCGAGGAACGCGTTGATGCCTCCCTCGAACTGATCCAAGATGCGCTGTGGACTGGCCAGCGCATCCTGAGTGCGCGTATCTCCCAGCTTGAGCAGGCTCTCCTCGGCGCTGGCGAGAATCTCGTCGGGCTCCTCTTCGCCGATAATGCAGCGGTCGATCAGCTTCTGCGACGTGAAAATGATGCGCCGCAGCGTGGCCTTGTCTTTAACGATGCGGACGTAGCTGTCGAGATTCGAAAGCGTCGGGAGGCCGTCGTCCAGCGACACCAGGTAACTGACGCCATCCACCGATTCGAGCTGGTTTTGCTTCATCAGCTCGTTGGCGACGGTCACGCGGTCGATGCGCTCGCCACGCTCATACAGCTCGCCCATGCGCAGGAAAATGCGGCGGTGCTTTTCCAGGCTGAAGTCGTCGGCTTCGAGCGTGCCGGCCACCTGGATGTAGAGCGCGTCATCCATCAGGATGGCGCCCAGGACAAACCGCTCCGCATCCTGATTAGCGGGAAGTCCTTTTTCAAGCGCGATGTCAGCGTGCGCAGCCATACCCCAGTCGTTCTACGTTACGCGGCACATGCGCCGTGAGCAATCAAAATCTATCAGCCGCATTGTGAGCCAGTTAGCTTGTGAATAAGACGTGTGGAAAACGCGAACGAGGAGTGCCTTGCCAAGTGGTGGCAAACAAGTGCCAAGCAATTTTTTTCCGACGATTTCCACAGACATCGAAGCAACAATCCTAGCAACAATTGTGCCTGTCTTTGTTTTATAACAACCGGGCCTCTCGATGCAAGACATCGTGCTGTTTAGTGGAAGCGCTTCAGAGCAGCGAGCGCCTTGTAAGCGCTTTTCCTGGTAGCGTCGTCTTTTGCGTTTGCACGAAGTACCATCGCGTACCGAATGGCCGCGTCGACAGTCACACCGGGATTGGGCACCGGCCCCTCGATACGCCACTCTCGGTCCGAGCCACTGACAACGGAGAAGTCCCCTCGCACTTCCAGAGTGGGAGGCAAGGGAGAAAAGAGTGCCCGCTCAGGATCAATCCACCCAATCGGTGTGTAGTCTGCCCTAAACCAGAGCTTGCCTTCTTCGGGAATTGGGCGGCTTACCACGAAGTCTCTAACGACCAAAATTCTGTCGAGCTTACGCACACCGGGATTTATGAATAGAGCGGCTACCTTCTGCCAGCCCTCGGGAGTTAACTGTTTGCCTTGCGCATCCAGATCGCAGAAGCGCACCACCACATCTCTGGCCGACTGCGCCTGAGCAAGTGCTGACCCTCTAGTCGAGAGCAGCAGCACGATGACCAACAGACGATGCATGACTTCACTGTCGCCTATTGGTCTCGCAGAGGCAAACCGAGAAAATTCCTATTCGCGTTTATCCACGTTCATCCGCGGCCTAAGAATTTGAACCTCCTCAGGAGTAATTCGTGTCCGGCCTGACACCGAGTGTTCGGTTCGACACGACATCGACATCCAATCTATCGCGGAATCAATTGGTTAGCAGCGGCACTCCATCTGCATTTCCTTTGAGCGACGGAGGACAGGCGATGCAAGCAATCAAGTTTCTGGCGGTTCTGGTGGCCGCGACCACGGAAGTTTTCGCCGAAGGCGGAACCCGGCGGATCGTGGTGAGCCTTCCCGATCGCAAAATCGCGCTGTTTGAGGATGGACGCGTAGTGAAGGTTTATCCGATTGCGGTCGGCAAGCACAGCACTCCCAGTCCGAACGGCAGTTTCCACATCGTGAGCCGCGTTGTGAAACCCACCTGGTATCAACCCGGAAAAGTGGTTCCAGCAGGACCCGCGAATCCGCTCGGAACTCGTTGGATGGGACTCGGCTACAAAGGTTACGGCATTCACGGCACCAACCGGCCGAAGTCCATCGGCAAAGCCGCCTCGCACGGATGCATTCGGATGCGCAACCAGGACGTGGAAGATCTGTTCGAGCGTGTCGAGGTGGGTGATCCGGTGGAGCTTGTTACTGAAACGGATGCCGACCTTGCGAAAGCCTTCGACGAAACGGCAGCTATGTCTGACGGAGGTGGCCAATGACATCGTTGACCTTCTTAGGCGAGTTCCCGCAAGTTGTGCTGGCATTAGCGTTCAGCTTTGCGTGCGCTCTGATAATGGCGTTCGCCTGTCTGCGGATCGTAGTTCGGTTGGTGACGCGCGAACAGTATAATGTGACCGATGCTCCGCGTCGCGTTAGCGCTATTCTTTGGAACGCTGATGCCGCCGCTCGCGCAGGCGCAATCGATGGCGGAAGCAGCCGCGCAACTGGCGGCCCGTATCTCCTCCCTGCTGCAGAGCCACACAACCGTTTCGCTCGAATTCCAAAATCTGACGGCACTCCCGCCAGTCGAGTCATCCAACTTCCGAGCCGCGTTGCAGGAGGAGTTGCGGAAGGCGAGTGTGGAAACGACGGCGGCGGGGCAGCCTGAAACACGGTTGAAAATCACGATTTCAGAAAATGTTCGAGGCCTGCTCTTCGTGGCCGTGCTGACATCTGGCGAAGATCGGCAGGTGGTGATGCTCCCGTGGAACACACCTCCATCCACCCAGCGAAAGCCGCGCGTCAAAATCTTAGTGCAGCCGATGCTGGAGCAGCCCGAGGCCATCCTGGATATGTTGCTGGTGGATTCCGGTTCCGAATTGCTGGTCCTGACCCCGAGCAAGGTATCGAGGTACAAACTTGTCAACGGGAAGTGGACGCCATCGGGGATCGTGGGCGTCTCCTGGGCACGGCCGCTCCCGCGCGATCAGCGCGGCCGGTTGGAAAGCGGTCCCACCGGTTTCCGCGTCTTTGTGCCCGGCACGTCCTGCAACGGCACGCTCGAACCGGAGTTCAAGATTACTTGCGCACCCGGCAATGACACTTGGTTTCTGAATCCGCTCGATTCCTCGCTCGCCGTCCGCTGGGTGACCGATCGAAATCTCCTGGAGTCGGACAATTTCCGAGCCACGTTCTACGGGGCCGCGGCCGGTTGGTTCGCTACCTCCGAAGACCGTATCCTAAGTCCGACCGGCGACCTGCTGGCGGGTTCCGACGGCTGGGGCAGCCAGATTTCGAGCGTCGAGAATCCCTGCGGCTCCGGTTGGATGCTGCTAGGTTCAGCGGCGGGCGATGCTCAGGATCGCGATCAGATACAGGCTTATGAAGTCGTGGACGGACAAGTGCTCGCGGCCAGCGAGACTATTTCTTTGCCTGGACCAGTAACGGCGCTATGGCCGGCGGAATCTTCCGGCCAGACCACGCTGGTAATTCGAAATTCGAAGACAGGAAACTATGAGGCTTCACGCTTGGGCGTGGCTTGCGCTGAGTAGTCTCCTGCTTTCTCCCCTCGACGGGGCGACGCTTCCGCGCTACGGAGGAACCTTGACCGTAGAGCTTTCGTCTGCGTGGAACTCGGTCGAGTCCGCAGGCCCGATCGCGCCGCTCGTGATGGAGACTCTGGTCCGGGTGAACGAGAAAGCCGAAATTGAGCCGCTGTTGGCGACGGCGTGGCAGCGCGATGCGGACCGCAAGCGTTGGCGCTTCTCCCTGCGGCCGAAGGTTTTCTTCCATGATGGAGAGCCATTCAACGCCGCTAGCGCTGTTCCATCTCTCATGGCCGCGCTCAAGAAGAAATACGGCGACGTGAACATCACGGCGGGCGGCCAAGCGCTCGTGCTCCAGTTCGATCGCCCCATACCGGATTTGTTAACCGAACTGGCCAGCCCTCGGACCGCCATCTTCCGCAGCCCGTCGATCGGCACTGGACCGTTCCGCGTGACCGCCTGGGAGCCCAGCCATAAACTAACGCTCGCTGCATTCGACGATTATTGGGCCGGGCGTCCCTTCCTCGATTCAGTGACGGTCAATCTCGGAACCACGCGAGCCGTGGGAGACGTCTTCGACATTCCTTTCTCGCAAACTCGTCGCGTGCTGTCGGAACGCACGCGGATCTGGTCGTCGCCGGTGCGTGAATTGATCGCGTTGGTCTCAGACAATGTGCAGCCAGAGGTGTTCGAAGCCTTGGCGCTCGTCATTGATCGTGCGCCCATTGTGAACGTTCTGGCACAACGTAAAGCGGAAGCCGCGCATGGCCTGCTCCCCCAGTGGCTGAGCGGGTACGCATTTCTCTTTACCAACTCACCGGATCTAACGCGCGCGAAGCAGATCGTTTCGCGATTACGAGTCGCGCCGCTGACGCTTAGCTATCCAGCCAACGACGGATTCGCCCGTTCCGTCGCCGAGCGCGTTGCGCTGAATGCTCGCGATGCCGGAATTGTCGTGCAACCAACGCCGAATCCCGGAGGAACTGTGCGCATGGTCCGTTGGCCGCTCGAATCCACGGACGCAGCTTCCGAACTCAGCCGCATAGCCGCAATGCTGGGCATGCCCGACCGTGCAAACTCGTTGAATCCGGCCAAGCCTGAAACACTGTACGAAGCCGAGCGCGCTTTGCTCGACGCGCATCGCGTGATTCCGATCGTGCATCTGCCGGAAGTTTACGGCATCGCACCGCGCGTGCATAACTGGGAGACCGCACAGAAAAACGGTGGATTCGTGCTGCATCTGGATAATATTTGGGTGGACCCGTGAGCTTCCGCACCAAAATCTTTCTCAGCATCACCGGGACCGTCGTATTTGCGGTGTGGATCGTAGCCGGGGTGGTCTCCGCTCTTGTCACGAAATCGTTCGAGCGCCGCGACGCCCAGCGAACTGCGACATTGGTCTCGCAATTCCACGGCGAATTCGATCGGCGCGGTGCGGAAGTAGCGCGCCGCCTGGATGCCATCGCCGACTCGGATGAGATCGCGCGCATCGCCGTAGATCTCAGTTCGTCACAATTCGACCCTGGAAAATACCTCGAACAGGCACAGACGCTAGCGCGCGAGCAGTCGCTAGATTTCCTGGAGTTGGTAGGTCCGGACGGGACTATCATCAGTTCCGCCGAGTGGTCGGCCCGGTTCGGGTATAAAGAAGGCTGGCTGCTGCAGTCCGGCGATTCGAAAAGCATCTTTCTGAAGCGCGAGGAGCTGGCGGATGGCGCGGCGCTCGGTCTCATCGCCGTTCGCACGGTAAGAGCAGGGAACGGGCAGTTGTACATTGCCGGCGGGCAGAGATTAGACGAGCAATTCCTGGATACGCTGCCCCAAGTGGAAGGCTTGCGAGTTCGTCTCTACAATGCCTTCGAGGCTGCGTCGCCACCCCTGGTCCGCGAAGTTCAGCAACAACCGCGTGAACTCACCCGCACCACTCCGGACGCGGCCATCACTGCAATTCCACTGTCCGGACGCGACAACCAATTGCTAGCAATTTTGCTGGTCGAGAACTCCCGATCCGAATTGGCCAGCCTCAAGAAATATATTCAAGGAACGGCGTTTCTAGTAGGAACCGCCGCGGTTCTGCTGGGCTTGCTTCTCAGTTTCTGGACAGCATCCCGCGTCACAAAACCCCTGCGCGAGCTGACGTCCCGCGTGCGAGAGGTGACTGGCGGAAAGTGGGATACGCGAGCGACGGTTGGTTCGAGCGATGAAGTTGGCCAACTCGCCCGCGACTTCAATCGCATGACCGAGCAGCTGGTCGAGCACCGCGACCGTATGATCCAGGCCGAGCGCGTGGCAGCCTGGCGCGAATTGGCGCGGCGCTTGGCGCATGAGCTCAAAAACCCGCTGTTTCCCTTACAGATCACCATCGAAAATCTGCAGCGGGCGCGCAATACTCCGCAGTTTGAAGAAGTATTTCGCGAGAGCACCACCACTTTGCTAGCCGAGCTCGACAATCTTAAAACCATTGTCGGCCGTTTCAGCGACTTCGCAAAAATGCCCGCGCCGCAACTGGAGCAGATGGATTTGAATCAGGTGGTGCAGGAAGTGATCCGTTTATTCGATGCCCAGATCCATGCGCCCGGCCGTCCGCCAGTTGAGGTCACGCTCGATCTCGACCAAAATCTCGCCCTCATTCAGGCTGATTCCGAGCAGATCCGGCGCGCCTTGCGGAATTTGATTCTGAACGCATTAGACGCCATGCCTCCCGCAGGCGGAACGTTGACAATCCGCACCCAAAATCTGGATGGAAAGGTGGCGCTCGATGTTTCGGACTCCGGCGCCGGTTTAACTCCCGAAGAATGCGAACGGCTCTTCACCCCCTACTACACCACCAAGCAGCACGGCACCGGCCTCGGTCTGGCCATCGTGCAATCTGTGGTGAGCGATCATAAAGGGACCATCACCGTGCACAGCGAACCGGGAAAAGGCGCCACGTTTCGAATCGAGCTGAAAGTATGAGCAAACTGCTGCTGGTGGATGACGATGCAAACACGCTGGCCTCGCTCGCTCGCGCGTTTCGCTTGGCCGGCCACGAAGCGGTGGTGTGCGACAACGCGGATCGCGCTCTGGATCTGGCCAAGACGCAACGCTTCGACATGATTCTCTCCGACGTCGTCATGCCGGGCAAAGACGGCCTCACGTTACTCGGCGAGTTGAAAACGGCAGGCATCCAGACTCCGGTAGTGATGGTTTCCGGACAAGCCAACATCGAGATGGCCGTGCGAGCCACGCGGCTGGGCGCGACCGACTTTCTCGAGAAGCCCCTCTCCACGGAAAAGCTGCTGATGACGGTCGAGAACACCGTCAAGCTCTCGCGCCTGGAAGATGAAAACCGGCGGCTGAAGCAGCGCGCCGGCCGCCAGGAGCTGGTCTGGAAATCCGCCGTGATGCAGGGCGTGATGGCCAAAGTGGACCGCGTTGCCGCCAGCGAGACGCGCGTCTGCATCTTAGGTGAAACGGGCACAGGCAAGGAATTGGTGGCGCGCACGCTGCATGAGAAGAGCCCGCGCCGCGCCGGTCCGTTCGTCACGCTGAACTGTGCCGCAGTGCCCGCCGAGCTGATCGAATCGGAACTGTTCGGTCATGAGAAAGGCGCATTCACCGGCGCCACGTCGCGTCACCTCGGCAAGTTTGAGCAGGCCCACGGTGGGACTTTGTTTCTGGATGAAATCGGCGACATGCCGGCGCTGATGCAGGCCAAATTGCTGCGGGTCCTGGAGCAGAAGGAAGTGGAGCGGATCGGATCCGATCATTCCATCCAAGTGGATGTGCGGGTGATCGTGGCCACGCACCGAAATCTGGATGAGCTGGTCAAAAAGGGCGAGTTCCGCCAGGACCTCTATCACCGAATCTTCGTGTTTCCAATCACGCTGCCGCCATTGCGCGATCGCAGCGACGATATCCCGCTCCTGGTTGACTATTTCGCGCGTGCCGTAGCCGAACAAAACGATTGGAAGGCGCGCGAGATCACCCCGGACGCCTATGCCGAGCTGAAACGTTATTCCTGGCCCGGCAATGTGCGGGAACTCCGGAATGTCGTGGAGCGCTTGCTCCTGTTATCGGATGATCGCGTGGATCTCGGCACGGTCCGGCAAGCCTTGCCGTTGGCGGAGGCCACACCCAATCTCTCAACAGGCAATCTGTCGGAACGCATGGACGCCCACGAGCGCGAGGTGATCGTCGCCGAGCTGAAGAAACACGCTTACAAGATGAGCGACACCGCTCGCGCGCTGGGCCTGGAGCGGAGCCACTTATACAAAAAATGCCAACAATTGGGCATCGATCATACCGAACCGCGACCGTGAGGGAGTCGGTGCAGTTTTTGCGAGCGTTACCGAACCGCGACCGTAAGGGGGTCGGTGCAGTTCGTGATATTCTTACGGTTTCGAACGTTAAATCAAGGAGCGCACTAAGACCATGAGAGTCGGCGTATTTACCGCACTACTAGCACAGTTTCCTCTTGACAAGGTCCTCGAAAAAGTGAAGGCCCTGAACATCCACACCGTCGAGCTTGGAACCGGAAATTATCCCACCGATCCACACTGCAAGTTATCGATGCTCGAAGATCGTGCCGCGTTAAAAGAATTCAAGCAGAAGCTCGACGACAACGGATTCACCATCAGCGCGCTCAGCTGTCACGGCAACCCCTTGCATCCCGATAAGGCCGTTGCGAAGGCCTACGCGGACACCAGCAGGAAGACCATTCGTCTGGCGGAGAAGCTAGGTGTTCCCGTGGTCATCGATTTCTCGGGATGCCCCGGCGATAGTGATCGCGCGAAGTATCCGAACTGGGTTACCTGCCCGTGGCCGCCCGAATATCTGGATGTCCTGGATTGGCAGTGGGAAAAGAAAGTAATTCCCTATTGGACCCGGCAAGCCGAATTTGCCAAGAATCACGGCGTGAAGGTTGCCATCGAAATGCATCCCGGCTTCGTCTGCTACAGCCCCGAAACATTGTTGAGGCTGCGCGGCATCGCGGGCAAGAGCATCGGCTGCAATTACGATCCCAGCCATATGTTCTGGCAGGGCATCGATCCTATCAAAGCCATTCGCGTACTGGGCGACTCCATTTTCCACGTGCACGCCAAGGACACGCAGATTTACGACTCCAATCTTCCGAAAACTGGCGTCCTGGATACCAAGAAATACACTGACGAGCGGAATCGCAGTTGGATCTTCCGCAGCGTGGGATACGGTCACGCATTCGGCTGGTGGAAAGAATTTATTTCGACGCTCCGCATGTACGGTTATGACTATGTCCTCTCCATCGAGCACGAAGATACTCTAATGTCGCCGGACGAAGGACTGACCAAGGCCGCCGAATTTCTGAACGCAATCGTGATTCGCGATCAGCCAACCGCTCCCTGGTGGGTGTGACCCTGCCCTGTCTTGCTACCGAACCGCGACCGTCCGTGGCGCACGCACTCCTGCGTGCCGCGTTCACACTCGTGTGAACGCGTGGCGTTCGGTCGCCAGCGGATCGGCGTCTGCGCCTTCCGAGCTGCAGCCGAGAGCGCGCGCTTCTACGCCGAAGCAGGGACTGCCTGCGTAAGAGGATGGGTCTTCACCCATTCCGTCCAACTCGTCGACGCATAGCCGCCGTCTTTGACATACGCATAAAATGCAGTGATGAATTCGGTCCGCAGCTTGTAAGCCTCGGAGCTGCCCTTGAATAGATCATCATATCCGTAGATGGTGGGGATTGTTTCGTGGAAAGTGACGAAGAGCATAAAGAGATTAGATCACAAGTAGCTCGCAGGCCGCGCTTTGAGATAACATGGAAAACCTCAGGTGAATGTCATGACAAATAGTCAAACCTGGGCGACCCGGCAATCGAATCCGGCACTGATTTTTGATGGAGGTGCGCAATTGCCCGTTCAGTTCCGTGTCAGACCACGGTGGATCCATTGTGGGGAGGCCTGACACCGGCCTTTAGCTCGGCGGACGATGCCACGAAAAAACAAAAGCAAAAGGTACAGAACTCAGTTCGAGGAGTGGTGTGCTACAACAACGTGTTGTACGTAGCCGATGAAGGCGGTTCAGCCGTTCGAATGTACGACCCTGGTACGGGAGTCCCGTTCGGAAGCACCCCGGTCTCAGGCCCCGTTCACCTCGCTCAGCAAAACGGCGTGCTTTACGTGACAACAGGCAAAACCGTGTTGTACGGAAACTGTGTAGCGCCCCCGGCGAGTTTGCCGCCGCTTCCTACGCCAAATCAGTTCGCTGGCGCGCCTCCGCCACCGTATCCGGCGCCGCCTTCCGGGTACACCAACTCGGTGACTCTGACGTTGAAGGATCTGGGGTTAAATCTCCCTTCAGGCTTCGGTCCCTCGGGACTCGCGTTCGATTCATCCGGCAACCTCTATGTCGCGGGCCGGCTCTCAAACCAGATTTATGGGTATTCGCCGGCCACGGGAATAAACCCGTCGTGTCCGTTTGTGCCTTTCAGCAACAATCCTATTTTTGAGAAACTCCCCGATCAGCCGGAATTCCTGCTGTGGGTTCCCGACCAATCGTAAGCTCAGCCACCCATCGTGAGCACCACGCGAAAGCGCGCTTTGCCCGACATCATTCGCTCATAAGCTTGCTGCGCTTGTTCCAGCGGGAATTTTTCAATCATCGGCCGCACGCCGGTCATCGCCGAAAAGCTTAGCGTATCTTCGGAATCTGCCGCGACGCCCGCGGCCCAGCCCTGGATGGAACGCATACTTTTGATCAGTTGAATGGGCGAAACTTCGATCGGTTCCGCTGAAGCGCCGATCACCATCAGCTTGCCATTGTCCCCCAGCCCATCGATCATGCCAGACATGGCTTTGCCGCTGGGCACAGTGGATAAGATGGCTTTCGCTCCGCCCATGCGCTGCAGCTCTTCGGCAGGGTTGGTGGCGTCAGAGTCGATGTAGGCGTGCGCTCCAAGCTTTAGTGCCAGGTCTTTGGCATCGTTGCCGCGGGCTATCGCGACGGTTCGATATCCAAACTTGTTTGCGAACTGAACCGCCAGGTGTCCCAGACCGCCGATAGCTTCGATAGCCACCAGGTCACCCGGCATCGCATGAGAATGACGCAGGGCATTGAACGTTGTGACTCCTGCGCACATCAGAGGCCCGGCGTCTTCGAAGGAAAGGTCGTCTGGAATGGCGGCCAGCGCTTGCGCGGGCGACACCATGTATTCCGAATATCCGCCGTCATGGGTGAACCCTGTGATTTTGGCGGTATGGCAATTAATTAGATCGCCGCGGCGGCAGGCGATGCAGACCCCGCAGTGTCCCCCATACCAGCCCACGCCCACGCGCTGGCCTTTCTTCCAGGTTGTAACAGCCGAGCCGATCTCATCAATCACTCCGCCGATTTCGTGGCCTGGCACAAGCGGATATTTTAGGCCAGGCCACTGGCCTTCTATCGCAAGTGAATCGCTATGGCACACTCCACAGGCTTGGACTCGGATGCGTACCCAATCCGGTTTCGGAGCGGGAATCTCTCTGTCAACAAGTTGTAATGGTCCGCCAGGACCGGGGATCTGGATGGTCTTCATACCAACATTATAGAAGCGCCCTCGCAGGGATCCCGGCGGGAGGGAAATCGGGGAATGAGTATCCTGTCACCATATTCTTGTTGGCGAGCCGCGACCGTGAGGGAGTCGGTGCAGTTGTGACCTCAAGCGGCTTTGTCGGCTGCAGCGGTTCGGTAAACCGGCCAGAGCCACTGGCGATAGTTGAGTAATCGGCCGCGAGAGGCTTCCACGTACAGGGATCTTAGCTTGGTGGCCACCGGGCCCACTTCGCCATTACCCACCGGGCGATGATCCACCGTGACAATAGGGGCGATCTCAACTGCAGTGCCGGTGAAAAATACTTCGTCCGAGACGTAAAGTTCGCTGCGGCTGATGGAGCGTTCCACAACCTCCAGCCTCATTTCATTGCGCGCCAGATCAATAACGCTGGCCCGCGTGATGCCTTCCAGAATATTGTCGGTCCCGGGCGGCGTCACCAATTTTCCATTACGGAAAATGAACAGATTGCAGGTGGCGCCTTCCGAGACGTGGCCCTCTTCGGTCAAAAAGATCGCTTCATCGTGGCCGTTGTGGCGTGCTTCATCGGTGGCCAGCACGCTGTTGACGTAGGCGCCGCAGATTTTGGCGCGGCTGGGAATCGCGGTGTCCTCAACGCGGCGCCAGGAAACGACGCCCGCTTTGAGACCCTTCGTGCTGTCGAAATAGTCGCCGAACGGCACTACCACGATCGCGTACGCGTCGTTTTCATCTGGAGCCACGCCGATCCGTGCCGAGCACTTATAGGCGAGCGGCCGGACGTACACGTGCGATCGGAATCCATTGCGGCGGCACAGTTCGGCGGTGAGAGCTGCGAGATCTGTAGCGCTTTTAGGAATGCCGATGCGCAGTATCCCGGCGTTTCGCTTCCAGCGCTCGTAGTGTTCCACCGGACGCACTAAGAAAAGATCCTGCTGCTTCTCCTCGAAGTAGCCGCGGATGCCTTCAAAAACGCCGGTTCCGTAGTTGAGCGCGTGGGTGAGGATATTGACGTTGGCCTCGCCCAGCGGGATGAATTTCTCGTTGAACCAAACAATTGTATTGGGATTGGGAGCTTCGGTTTTCATTTGAGTATTGCCTCCTCCTGGCCGAGTGCTAGCGCTTTGCGATCGAGATCGAGCCAGCGCTCGGATTTCACTAAACGGCGCATTGCACCGTCGATCCATTTTTCTTCAATGAGACTGGTGGCCTTAAGCAGCGCTCCCAGCATTATCATGTTGCCGGCGCGCGCGTCGCCCAGTTGATCGCCCAACGCAGTGAAGGGCCGGACGATGAAGTTCACATCGTGACGCGCTACGCCGGCTGGTAAATTCTCGCCGTTGTATAGCACCCAGCCTCCGGGCTCGACGGCCGATAGGAATTTGTGGAGTGACGGTTCGTTGAGAGCCATCAAAACGTTCGGACGATTCACCAGTGGTGAATCGATGGGCTGAGTCGCAATGCGGACCTGGCAATTGGATGTCCCGGAACGCATCTCGGGGCCGTAGGACGGCAGCCAGGATACCTGGAGCCCGGCATCGAGACCCGCTTCCGCCAGGATTTCGCCTAGGATCAGCACGCCTTGGCCACCGAATCCAGCGATCTTGATGCGAAAATCTTTGGCCGCCGATTGGCAGATTGAATTGTCGACCGATCGCGGTGATTGGCAACCTAAAATCTCAGGAATCTTCTCCAGTGCCGGCGCTTCAGCCCGTTCGGGACGCCTTTGCGCTTCCAAGGTTTTGTCGCGGAATATGCTGAGCGGATAAATTTTGGTCAACTCATCGCGGACCCACGCCTGCGCGTCCTGCGGCTGCATCTTCCAGATGGTGGGGCAAGGCGAAAGGATCTCGATGAACGAAAAACCGAGACCGTTGATTTGATTTTCGATGGCCTTCTTGATGGCTCGGCCCGCCCGCACGATCATCTTGTTGTTGCCGAGAGCGACGCGTTCAATATAAACGGGCGCTTCGAGCGACGCCAGCACTTCCGACACATGCAGCGGATAGCCTTCGTTCCAGACACTCCGTCCGAACGGCGACGTGATGGTCTTCGATCCGAGCGGCGTGGTTGGCGCCACCTGTCCGCCGGTCATGCCGTAGATGGCGTTATTGATGAAGAAGACAGTGATGGGCTCGCCACGATTGGCCGCGTGCAGAATTTCGGCGGTACCGATAGCCGCCAGATCGCCGTCGCCTTGATAGCTGAGAACGATGCTGTTTGGGAGCGATCGCTTCACCGCCGTGGCAGCCGCCGGGGCGCGCCCATGCGCGACCTGTATGTTGCCGACATCGAAATAGTAATAAGCAAATACCGAGCAGCCAACCGGGCTAATCAACACGGTGCGGTCCTGGATGCCCAATTCGTCGATGGCCTGCGCGATCAGCTTATGCGTGATGCCGTGACCGCAGCCTGGGCAATAGTGCGTCTGGTGCTGCAACTCAGCCTTGCGCTCAAAGGTCGCGTAGAAGCTGCGCGCTTTCTGGTGCAATACTTCGAAGTCAGACATGGGCTACCTCCGGTTCCGACACCGAGCAGCGCTTGATGATGTTGCGGACCACTGCCAATACATCCTCAGCGGACGGGACATTGCCGCCGCTGCGTCCGTAAAACTCGACTGGCCGGCGCCCTTCCACCGCGAGCCGAACATCTTCGATCATCTGGCCGGTGGAAAGCTCGACTGTTAAGAACGCAGAGGCCGTGGCGGCCAAGGATCGAATCGCTTCCGTGGGGAAAGGATACAGAGTGATGGGGCGCAGAAGACCGAGCCGCAGTCCTTGCGCGCGGCCGAGTTGCACAACCGATTTCAGAATGCGGGCGCTGATGCCATAGCCAACTAGAACCACATCGGCATCGTCAGTTTGGACAGCTTCGTAGCGAGTTTCCTCGCGCTCGGCCTGCTCGTACTTCGAGTGGAGCTTCAAGACATGGTGCTCCAATGCGTCGGGTTCAAGAAAAATGGAAGTGATGAAATTCTTGCGAGTTTCCGCGGTTCCTCGCACGGCCCACGCGGGCGGCGCCGGAAGAATGGCGCGCTCGGGAAATTCCACCGGCTCCATCATCTGGCCGATAAATCCGTCGGCGAGGACGAATACCGGGTTGCGGTATTTGTCGGCCAGGTCAAACGCGAGCATGGTGAGGTCGCACATTTCCTGGACGGAATCGGGCGCCAGCACTAGAGTCCGGTAGCAGCCGTGGCCACCGCCTTTTACAACTTGAAAATAGTCGCTCTGTTCGGCGGCGATGTTGCCGAGACCTGGACCACCGCGCGTAATATCGGCGATGACGCAAGGCAGTTCGGCGCCGGCCAGATAGCTGATGCCTTCCTGCATGAGACTGATGCCTGGACCACTGGATGCGGTCATGCATCGGATACCAGTGGAGGCAGCGCCGTAGAGCATGTTCACCGCGGCTGTTTCACTTTCGGATTGCAGGAATGTTCCGCCTACTTGAGGCAGCAGCAGGGCCGCTGTTTCTCCGATTTCGCTCGCCGGGGTGATGGGGTAGCTGTAGAAGGCGCGGCATCCGGCAAGAATTGCGCCGCGCAGGACTGCTTCATTTCCTTTCATTAGTTGTTTGCGCATAAAGGCACCGACTCCCTTACGGTCGCGGTTCGGTAAGACGCTCTGGCGCGGTAGACTGTGATGGCGCCGGGCTCGGGACACGCGTAGAAACATAGACCACAGCCGCTGCAGCCGTGTCCGTCATAAACGGCGGAGTGATAGCCATAGCGGTTCAATTTGTCGGACAGCCGGAGGACGCCGGGCGTGCAGGCTACCACGCATAGTCCGCATCCTTTGCATTCCTCCGAATTCATGGCGACGGAACCTTTGTCTGGTTTGAGCAGACCTTTGTCTGGTTTGAGGGTGTTCATCATGATTCCTCCTTTCGTGGTGGCGCTCCCTTCCGGTCGCGGCTCGGTAGGGCGTGACGTGTGTTTAGTTGTGCGTTGGCGAACAGCGGCCGAGTCATTGGCACACCAGTGCACCTTTTAGATATCCGGCGCGTTCGGCAAAATTGACTAACTCATCTTGGAATTTCGGATGCGCGATCGCGATCAGGGCCTCGGCGCGCTGGCGCAGGCTCTTGCCGTGGAGATACGCGATTCCGTATTCGGTGATGACGTAATGCACGTCGCCGCGCGAAGTCACTACGCCTGAGCCTGGATCGAGGACGGGCACGATCCGTGAAATAGTTCCATTCTTCGCCGTAGACGGCAGCGCGATGATGGGCTTGCCGCCTTTGGAGCGAGCCGCGCCGCGCACGAAATCCACCTGGCCGCCGAAACCGCTATACGGTTTGATGCCGATGGAATCGGCGCACACCTGGCCGGTGAGATCCACTTGAATCGCGGAGTTGATGGCGATCATGCGCTCGTGCTGCGCAATGATAAACGGATCGTTTGTGTAGGATGTCGGATGCATCTCGAACAGCGGATTCTCGTGCATGTAGGTGAACAACCGCTTGGTGCCGAGGACGAATCCGACGACGATCTTGCCGCGGTGAATGTTCTTGCGCTCGCCGGTGAGGACGCCGGCTTCGAAAAGATCGATCACGCCGTCGGAACACATCTCGCTGTGGACGCCGATGGCCTGATGGTCCTTGAGGCATCCCAGCACGGCGTCGGGAATGCCTCCGATGCCGGTTTGCAGCACTGCGCCATCCGGAATGAGCGAGGCAACCTGCGCCGCGATGCGACGCTGCACCGGAGTGGGCGCTTCCATGGGGAGCTCGAGCAGCGGGCGGTCCGTTTCCACCATGGCCGAAACCTGGCTGACGTGCAGGAAGCTATCGCCGAAGGTGCGCGGCATCTGGTGGTTCACTTCGGCGACCACGTGGCGGGCGCATTGCGCGGCGGTGAGGCTGCAATCCACGCTGGTGCCGAGGCTCAAAAACCCATGCCGGTCGGGCGGACTGGTTTGCACGAATGCGACGTCGAGGGGGAGTTGGCCGGTGCGGAAAAGGTCCTCAATTTCGCTCAGAAAGATGGGCGTGTAATCGGCGCGGCCTTCCTGAATAGCTTGGCGGACATTGCCGCCCAGGAACAGTCCGTTGTGGCGGAAATGGCCTTCGTACTCCGGGCGAGTATAGGGGGCGTCGCCGAACGTGAGCATGTGGACCAGTTCGACGTCGTGGAGTTCGCCGGCCCGGCGCATGAGAGCGTCGATGAGCGGCGTGGGAGTCCCGCAACCTTCGCCGAACCAGACGCGATTGCCGGAGGTGACGAGGGTGACGGCCTTTTCGGGGGGTATGACCTTAGGCGCGAACTGGCCCCAGCAGCTCATAACATACAACCACATGCAAGTGGGTGTCCATGAGAGATGCGTTAGTTTGCATAGTGTGTTCAGTGGCTTACAAGGATATATTACGGCCTAGGGTGGGGGTTCTAGCGCAAGTCCTGGGCGAGATCGCACTTCTCCCCGGCGGGGATAGGCCGGTAGGGCATATCGAAGCGCGCAAATGCTACGTGGCGGGACTGGTTCTGACGGATCATGCGTTGGGCGAAGCGTTCGACTTGGTCTTTTGAAAAAACGAAGCCATGATCGGAGGGTTCCCAGGGAACTCCTTCGTATTTATGGAGTTCGAGGATGGCGGCGGCGTCTTTGAGTTCGCGGCGCTCGTGCGTGCGACGCTCGAGTTGGATATCGCGGAGCTGATCGAGCGTCTTCTGGAATTGGCGAGCGAGGCGGGTGCTATTCAGTGTGAGGCTGGCGAGGAGCCGATGGGCGTCCACGATATCGAAATCGATGGCGGCTTGTTCTGTTGGCGGGTTGGCGGCGCGTTGGAGCACGTCGGCTTCGAGGAGCGGGATGCGATTGAGGCGCCAGGATGTATCGGCGAGCTGCTGGACCATTTGGGTTTCGGTTGGGGTTGCGGGGTGATACTCATCCATGAACTGGCGGCAGTGTTGCTGGTATGCGGCCGGGTCCTCTGACGGAATGACGGGGGTGCGAGCGGTCAGGCCGTGGCGAAGAGCGTTTTGCGACGAACGCTGTTT
>PMOK01000151.1 GCA_003162425.1 Bryobacterales bacterium
CTGCGGTCCAGGGGGACCGCCCCACTGCGGTTGAGGTCTGCGCTTCACAGAGTGCGAGCGCTCTTAAGACGGTCGAGCAGTTCTGGCAGATCGTTATTGCGGAGCGGCTTTCTGAGAAAGCCCGTGCAGCCCGACCGCGCAGCGGACTGGCGCTGCGTCTCGAGATCGTCCGAGGATAAGATCACAATGGGTGTGCGTGCGTTGCCGGTTTGCGTTTCCCATTCTCGGATCGCCTGGATAGCCGTGTAACCGTCCATACCGCCCATGTGGACGTCCATCAACACGATATCGAAGCGCTGTTTCTTCACCATTTCGATAGCTTCCGGACCACTGCGGGCGCGCCAAACGCTCTCCTTTCGGAGCAGCATTTCGCTGAGAGCGTAGCTGTCGTCGGAGTCTTCGGTCAGAAGTACGTTTAGACTAATCGGCCGGGACTCCTGTCGCCGCTCCGAGTTCTGGCCAGCGAGCGATGGCAGAATGGTGGCGAGATGTGTGGGCACTCCGGGCTCGCTGGTGATTCGCCCGGCGCCTCCTAGGGTGCGCAGGCCCTTTCCGGCCACCATGACTGCCAGCGGGGAAGGCATGTCCGGCAGGTCCTGAAAGCTGACTTGTTCCGGATGGGCGTTCAACCAATCCGCCAGACGGACGGCTAACCCGGAGTCTGGAGGCGTGATTAAGATTTGAACGTCGCTGCCAGGAACGCCAACGCCCCTGGAGACTCCCCCAATTGACACGTAAATATCGCCGGCCGATGTCAGCTTCAACGCCGTATCCAGAATTCGGGTGAACATTTGTTCCACCGGCTTCCGGTGTTGCCGGACCGGGAATAGTTCCGACGGAGCTTCGAGAATGATGTGGCTGGTTGGCTTTCCGGACGCCAGATTCAGCAATTCGATGGTTTCACCCAAGCACAGGGCCAGGTCAAATTCTTCCACCGTGTCTGGGGCGGGTGAGGCGTTGGAAAACAAGTCGCGGAAATCGTCAATGGAACCCAGCAGCCGGTCGGCGCTGGACCGGCTTAAATCGACATAGCTCCGCCAAGCTGGATCCTTGGCGGCGGTCGGCAGCAATTCCATCACCCCAAAAGTGGCGTGCATGGAATTCCTCGCCTCGTTGCACAAGTAGTTCAGAACATCCAAAATGCGTGCGTTGTTCATGTGGTTCCTTCAAATTCTCTCGCTCCAGGTTCCAGCCTTACGAGCCGCGGGCGGCACTGACGGAAAAGTAATCAACAAAGCGCCGGACCGGATTGAGTTTCTTTACGGACGGCCTGGTTGTGACCATATCGCCCGCAATCCGGGCTATCTCCTTGGCCAACGGCGAGGAGCCCTCGATCACCGCGCCTTTCTGAACAGCCTTCGCGATTTCATTGGCGCTGGCCGGGACCAGATAGCGCACCGGCAGCTGTATGATGCGTTCGATCTCATCCACCGAAAGCGCTCCGCGGCGCTCCGCGCAATTCAACACCAGCGAGACCTTGTCGCTCAGGCGCAGATCATGAAACCAGATGGCCTTGCGACGCGCCAGGTGCAGCGCGCCGATATCTGGCGTGCACACCAGGAAGATCTTCGTCGCCCGCATCAACACCTCGCATTCGTAGTCCTCCATGGAGCCGGGTAGGTCTACGGCAACCACCGTATATTGCCGGATCGCGAACTCCAGCAGCTCAGAGAGGCGCTCGCCCAGGAAAGGACGCGAGAAATCCACCGGGCCCGAGCCGAGCAAATGCAGGTTGCCGAGCTGGGAAACCAGACCGGACCATACGTCGCGGTCCAGTTGGTCCGCCTGCAGCAAGGCGTCCACAATGGTGTGATTTCCTTCGGCCTTCAATAGAAAAGAGGTGAGTCCCAAACGAATGTCGAAATCCAACAACAAGGTTGGCTCGTTGGCCATTCGCGCGGCCACGGCCGTAGCCTGCGTGGCCAGTGTGCTTGCGCCGCAGCCTGGCTTGGCGGGAACGAAGGTGTAGAGATCCGCCAGCAGCTCGCCGGCACACGCTAAACTGGCCGCTGCACGATTGGTGGCGTGCAGGATATCGCGATAGGTGAAATGCGGCAGAACGTCGCGTATGCCGGCCTGCATGAGTTCCAGCAACTGATCCCGGCTTCCGCCTCCACCCACGGCAATCGTCGCGATTTGCGGACGGCCATCCACGGCGCGAGCCACCGCCATGGCTTGAGGTTCGGAAAAGTCGAGGATCACGATGCACTTCTGCTCGGAAGAGACGCCACGTAGGCGGGCAGCGTCTCCATAATCTAGGTCCCAGGTGGTCTCCACCCGGATGCGCCCCTCCAGGGCCGCGCGCACGTCGGTATGAAAACCAGGCTGTGACGAGACTGTAGCTAGGATCACTTTGTCCTCTCATGCGGCGTTCTGCCGCATGTTGAAGCTTATCGGCGTGGGGAAGAAGAAATTAGAGCGGGAAATTTTAATATTTCGCGGCACCTCGCCGATACCTTGAGTCATGACTACGCAAGCCTCCGGAAAGCGGTCCTGGCAGATGACAGCCGTCAAGGGCTGGGACACCACCGTATTGGTTGTCGATGACGACGAGTATTTCCGCGCGTTGGCGAGAACCATATTAGAGCCAGGCGGCTTCGAGGTGATTGAGGCCGATGGCATGGCTACGTGCCTCAAGGCGATACGGACCCGCCGTGTGGACGCTATCATTCTCGACATGGTCATGCCCGATCGCGACGGCATGGAAGCCCTGCGGGAATTGAAAACGCTCTACCCGGCCACCAAGATTGTGACCGTGTCGGGAGCGGATGACTCGGAAATGTTTCTCAATGTTTCCGCGTACCTCGGCGCCGATGCTTCGTTGGACAAGACCGAAATCGGCTCCTTGCCAGCGATGCTCGATCTGATTATGGATCTGTAGATATGCCACGCCTCGGGATATGGCCGGATCTCCGGCTGCGAACCAAAGGCCTGATTGTGATCGCCTTTCCGGCCGCGGCGACAGTACTGATCGCGTGTGCTTCCTACATCCTTGGAACGCGAGCCAACTCGGGCGAAGAAGCGGTGAGACATAGCCTCGAAACAGGTCTCGAGATCCAACGGCTGAAGGCCACTGAGGCGGAGGCCAGCGCGTATGTGCGTGGATATTTCCTCACTGGCGAGGAAAACTTCGCAAATCAGGCGCGCCAGGCCATCGCCGATTTCGACACTACTTTGCAAAAGCTCTCGGATAAGGTGGCGGGCGACGAGATCCAGACCAGGCATGTCGCAGAAATCGCGGCGCTCCAGCGCTGGAGGGTGGAGCAGATCTTCTCCGCCACAGCCCGATTTCAGTCCGGAGCCCTGCCGCAGGAAGCGTTGCGCGCCTCTATACGAGCAAAGGAAGCGGAACGGCTCCAGATAGACAGCGTAATGGACGCGATGCAGAGCGAACAAAAGCGTCTGCTCGGAGTCCAATTGCGGGATGTCGAGCAATTGCACATGGAGCTGCGCGCCACCACCGCGATCTGCGTGTTTTTCGGGGTCCTGGGAGGGATAGTGATTTCCATTCTGTTTGCTTCCGGAATCACCAACCGTATTGCGAAACTCCAGGCCAACGTGTCGCGGCTGGCCACCGGCGGTGTGCTGGAGCCGCTACCGGGCGGCCGGGACGAAATCGGGGCCTTGAGTGAAGGCGTGGCTAAGACTGCGGAAGTTTTACGGCAAAGAACCGGCGCTCTTGAAAACGCATTGCACGGCATCGCTCAAGTGGACCCGGACGGCCGTTATTTATCCTTTAATAAGGCATACGCCAAAATTGCGAGTTTATCGGAATGCAACAAGCCGGCCAACGTGGTACTCACTGTGTTCCAGGAGGATCGGGACCAGGTAGCCGCCGCCATCCAACAGATGCGAACCACCGGCCGCGCGGAGATCGAGGTACGCATTTCCGACGCATTCGGCTCCATGCTAGACGTAGCAATGACATTCCGGCCTGTCTCGGATGACTGGAGCGCGGGCTATTACGTCTTCCTCACCGACATCAGCCTGCGCAAGGAGACTGAGGCCGAGTTGGTTCGGGCCAAGGACGAGGCCCTGGCATCGAGTCTCGCGAAGAACGACTTTCTAGCCAAAATCAGTCACGATATCCGAACTCCCTTGAATGCCATTCTAGGCGCCGCCAACTTGCTCTCAGAGACTCCGTTGAGCGCCGAGCAGAGTGAATACGTCAGCATGTTCCAGCGCAATTGCGACCGTCTGGTCAAGCTGATCAACGATTTTCTGGATTTTTCCAAGATCGAAGCCGGCGCACTGCGATTGGAGAAAATTCCTTTTCGAATTCTCTCGACGCTAGAGGACGCGGTGGCCACGTTCCGGGAATCAGCCAGCCGGAAAGGCATTAGCCTGGAATTTGAAATCGCCGCGGACGTTCCGGAATGGGAGTTCGGTGATCCATTGCGGGTGCAGCAGGTGTTAGTGAA
>PMOK01000265.1 GCA_003162425.1 Bryobacterales bacterium
CCGTCACAGGCCCGGGACTAGCGGGCTGCCGTCGTGCGTCGCCAAGAGTGGCGACGCGGCACGCAAAAGTGCGTGCGCTACGCGTGGCGCGAACAATCGCGTTTGCCGCGTTCGCACTCCTCGGAACGCATGGGATTTCGATGCTAAAGTTCGTGCGCGGACAGCTCACTAGAACACGCGGCGGCTGAGCCGGTCGAGACTGAACTTGGCGGTGTCCGCCACTGCCATTACGGCCATGACGCCGGCCTGAACCGGGTCCGTCACCACAAGATCGGCGGCTTCCGGGACGCTCCCCGCCATATTCAAGCTGATTACCAGAAGCCCTTGGGCGCGCACTTCTCGAACCGCCTTCTCGATATCCCCACCCATCAGCGCTCCCGCCAGTACCAGAGCCCGTGCACGCGGCAACCGGGCCACGGCGCGGACGGCATCCGCCAGCGGCTGCTCGCCAACCAGTGGAATGGTGTCCACCGAGATGTGTTCGCCGCGAATATTATGCCGGTCCGCTTCTGAGATGGCGCCAATGGCCACCTGGCCCACTTGCGCGCCGCCTCCGACGATAATGACCCGCTTGCCGAAAATCTTCTGCAGCGTTTTGACAATGTTCACCGTGCGAACTATCGCCAGTTGTTCAAGATCAGCTTGCAAAACCTGGGGCTCGACCGGAGAATCGATCTCGAAATAGATGCGCGATTCAGGCGGCTTTTCCTCAATGATCTCGACCGAAAGAATATCGCCGCGGTGCTTGGCGATGACTCCGGTGAGCTCGTGCAACACGCCCAGTCCCGATCGGGCTACCACAACCAGTCCGATCCTGGCTTCACTCATTGCTGTTCGTCCGCCGCTCGAATCTCGTACTTACGTAGCAGACCCTCCCAGTGACCCTGTGCTTTCAATAATAACTCCACGACTTCTCGCACAGCCCCTTGGCCACCGGCGCTGGATGTGACATACTTCGCCGAGCGCTTCACCTCCGGCCGCGCGTTCGCGGTTGCGATGCCGAGGCCGACGCGATTCATCACTACCACGTCTGTGAAATCGTCGCCGATGTAGGCCACCTGTGAAGAGTCGACGCCGGCGCGTCCCAGTATCTCCTCCAGCACTGGAATCTTCTCGATGTGGCCCTGATAGACATACTTCATTTTGACCTGCTTGGCGCGGGCTTCCGTGGCGGGCGAAACTCGCCCGCTGATCACTCCGGTGTCGATCCCGTTCCAGGCCAGCCACTGCAGGGCGATACCATCCTGCGAATCGAAACCCTTGGTTTCCACAATGTTCCCGGTCGCGTCGGGAACACCGTATAACCTTCCATCGGTGAGCACGCCGTCAACATCCATCAAAAGCAGACGGATTTTCGCCGCCAGTTCAGAAGACATGACTCATGGTACCCCAGTGTTTCTGTCCCCTTGCTCACGCGCGGGGCTACATCCCAGACCACAAAGTGCTCAACGGGCGCGTACCTGTAGCCCCGCGCGTGAGCAAGGGGACCAATGGGGAAACCTTGGCGGGAAACTCTACGTCTCTATTTGATAAGGCAGTGATGTGGGATACAATCACTCCAGGGGGAGCCGACCCATGCGCTATTTCGTCCTGTCAGTTCTTTTCCTGACCTTTTTAGGAACTGTGTTTGCCCAGGGCCACCAGGGCCCTTACTCTTCGTTAGGTGGATACGGCAACGTCGTATTCCCTGGAACGGGTCATGCTCCTGCGGGCGGATTTACCGGCCCCAATTACATGAGGGCCGGGGGCGTATACAACGGCGGAGGGGCGCCAGTGGCGCATCCTCAACACCGCCGCTCATCGGTGGTGCTGTACCCGGTGTTATACCCGACCGGGGCCTACGATCAGTCCTACTCTGGCGACCAGTCCCAGCCGGCCGCAGATCCGAATGGCGCGCCGTCAGTGGTGATCAACCAGAACTTCGTCCCGCAGCAGGGGAATCCCGTGGTTCGCGAGTACGACGCCGACACACCGCCCGACCAGGCATCGGGAATGAGGATGTACCAGAATTCCAGCCATCCTTATGACGACTCTCAGAGCACGGCAGCAGCTCGGCGCATTGCCAACGATGATGAACCGACGCTCTATCTGATCGCTTTCAAGGATCACAGCATCATTCAGGCTTTGGGTTACTGGATGGAGGGTGGAGCGCTGCATTACGTCAGCGTGGAGCGCACTTTGAACCAGGTCAGCATGGACCTGATCGATCGCGATCTTTCGCAGCGCTTGAATGACGAGCGCGGCGTTCCGTTCAAGTTGCCGGCGCGTTAAAGTTCCGGCGGATAAAATCCACGTCCCCCTCCAGGAAATCGAGATCGCGGAGTTGTTCCGGTAAGACCCAGTTGAGTTGGGCAAAGTCCAGGTTCTGCGGCTCGCCATCGAAATCTACTACGCGGTAGAAGATCAGCAGAATTCGGGAACGGCTGGGGTATTGATACTCGTAACGCGTAATCTCGCCCGCGATGCGCGCACGGATGCCAAGTTCTTCCATGAGCTCGCGCACTGCAGCGGCTTCGGGCGTCTCGTAGGCTTCCACTTTCCCGCCAGGGAATTCCCATTTGAGGGGGTGATTACCGCCCGGCTTTCGCTGGCCAACCAGCACGCGGCCCTCGCGCTCGATAACCGCAGCCACCACGGTGGTCACGCTACGGAGTTCCCGTGACGAAGATCTTCGACGACGGAAGCCATCCGAGGCTGCCAATCGAGCGTGGTTCTAGCCTTATCTGGGGAGACTAGCTGATCGAGAACCAGCGCGTCGGCATAAGCGCCGAGCGCTTTGCGCGCTTCTTCGAGTGGCCAGGATTGGGTGCGCCCTCCGGCGCCGGCTCCGAGACTTGCTGCCTCGGCGATCTCACGGACGCGAAAAGCGGAGCCATCGGTGGCATGGAACAACGCGCCCGAAGCCGCATGCTGAAAGGCGCGGACGTACAGGTCAGCCAGATCCTCTACGTGAATTAGCGGCCAGTGGTTCTCGCCGGTTCCGACGTAGCGCGCTGCGCCAGTCTCGCGCGCGGACTTGACGAAGTCTTCCGGGATGCCGCCGCCGCGTCCATAGACAATGCCAGGGCGGATCACAATCGATCGAATCCCTGATGGGGCCGCCGCAAGCGCCAACTGCTCCACTTCTGGACGCCAGGCCACCAGCGCCGCGGGATTCGCGGGCCAGGTCTCGTCGGCGATCTTTCTGCCTGTATCGCCCAGCACCCAGATACCACTCGTATAAAGAAATGGTTTGTTGCTCCCGCGCAGAGCGTCCAGCATCGCGCGCACTGCTTCTTGATCGATGCGGCCGTCGTTGGTAGTCCCGGCGTGGATGACACCATCCGATTCCATGGCCGCCTTGGCCAGGTTGGCCGGGGAATTGAGATCCCCATGAAAGGGAATGATCCCTTTGGCGGTCAGCCTGCGCGCAGCCTCATCCGATCGAGCTAATCCGACCACGGAGTGCCCGTCGGCGAGCAGTGCATCCGCCACCGCGCCGCCGATGTATCCCGTAGCGCCGGTCAAAAAGACGTTCAGTTGCATAATGAGAAAGAG
>PMOK01000249.1:0-14349 GCA_003162425.1 Bryobacterales bacterium
AGCAGGCAGGGACAACAGCTCCAGACCATGATTTCACCCATCGCCTATATGGCTCAGAGCACGGGTGGGCTGTTCTTCCACGACAGCAACGATCTCACTCTCGGACTCCAATTGTTAGGCGCCGTTCCGGAAGTAATTTATCGCTTGGGATTCAGGCCGGACGATGTCGCGGATAAGCACTATCACAGATTGAAGGTTAAGTTGGCAACCGGAGGCTCCTACATCGTGCAAGCGCGTCCAGGGTATGTGGCAGCAGTTTCGGCGACGAATCAGAAGCCGGATAACTTGCAGGAGAGACTAGATCGGGAACTGAGGTCGACGGATACGCTCGGCAATGTCCCTGTCGGCGTGACGGTGGAACCCGGCACATCAACGACCGGCGAGCCGCTCCTGTGGCTATTGGTTCACGTTGATTTGAGGCAGTTATCTTTTTCCAAGCAGACCGACCACCAGGCGCAGCGGATCGTTTTTCTCACCGGACTCCTGGACGCGAAGGGCAATCTTGTAGCTGCTAAGGAGGGCCGGATGGACCTGGACTTATCTGAGGCCACCTTCGAACGCTTATCGCAGACTGGCATAAATGCCAAGCTTTCGCTCGAAGCCCCGCGCGGGAGGTATCGGCTGCGCGCGATTGTTGAGGAGGGCGTGGAAGGTAAGATGTCTACCTCGAGTCAAGCCGTCGAAATCCGTTGATGCGCGGTGGTTTTTGTAAACGACTGTCGGTCGCTACCGTCCTGTGCATAACTCCCCATCGACATTTCTTTTTGAAACGAGCAGCGGCCATTTGACACCCCCCGGCCACGACGTACCATAAAGGACGTTGAACTAAGCCGCGAGCGGCAGTTTGAGATGCGTTCCGTCTTGGGATTCGCTTTTCGTTAAAGGGGGTTTGCTCTGCGAGCGGCGGCGCGCCGTCGTGATCGCTGCGGTTGATGTTGTCATCGGTAACGGAGTCTTTCAAGGCCGGTTGAATATTGAGCGTCTGCCGCCAAGCTACATCCCCGCGCGCCGCGCCACCCGGGTCGATCCAATGATCGCCCTGAGACACGAATGACCACTCTTCAACATTTTTCTTCACTTCTCTACCAACCACTTACCAGTCTCGCGACATCCAACCTCAAATCATCTCCGTTAATCTACCCATGAAGATGCTGACTCGCACTCCAAACCACATCGCCTCACCAGTCCACAGCCCCCAGCCCCCAGTCCCCCACCTGACGCATCTTGAATTTTCGAGCGTCAAATTCCTGGATTTCTCCGCTCAACCATTTGCCCAGCCTCAACTTACAAACAACACTCGCCCAAACACAAGAATCGCCCGATGCGTCAAGACCTCGTCTTCGTGGCGTAAGCCTCCGGCTTGCGCCCCGACCTTCGCTAAACTGATTAAGTGGTCCGCCTCTCCCTCGCGCTGCTCCTCCTCACCCTCCACTCCCACGCAGCCACCACCGCGGCCGACCTCGCGCACCAGCTCCAGCAAATCTCGCTCGACCCCGATGAATGTTACCGCGTCATCGAACTCAATTTTGCAAAAGAAGACCTCAAGATCTACCTGAACTCCGGGTTCCTTATCTTCACCAAACCTGTCGCCGGAGTCCGATCCGGCGCGGTGTTCGTCGCCAATGAAGAAGCCGGCGACGCCGAGTTGCTCATCATGCCGCCTGTTCGTAGCGAGCGCTTATCGCTATCCACTTTCACCAACTCGCCCAATCTGAACGAGCACTTCAAAACCGCCGTCCTTATTTTTTCAGACGCTACCGCTTCCGAACTTTTGTCGCAGATTCATGCCAATCCAAGCGCGAAGAAAACCCCCGAGATGGCCGACCTTATCACTACTCCCTGGGCCCCGGTCGTGCGCAATCTCACGGACAGCTTCATTGCCCGCCTGGTGAACGACCTCATCTCCGGCGACCGAAAAATCGGCATGTTCTATATGGCGGTCGCGGGCGTGCAGCTCGGCACGTTCGACGTTCTCTACGATCCCACCGCTCATGAACAGATCTTTGCCGGAAAATTAACCTACAACGATAATCGAACCTACTTCGATACCTGGACCAGCTTCCCGTCGCGCTCGGCTCGTGGTGGCGCCGTCGTCGAGGGTCCGAAATACGCACTCGACAATTTCCGCATCGAAAGCGCCATCGATAACGACCTCATGCTCAAAGCGGTCACGCGCTTCACCCTCACCCCTCAGCGCTCCCTCGGTCTCACCATCCCGTTCAATATATCGAGCAGCATGCAAGCCACTGCCGCCAGCATCGACGGCCGCCCGGTTGAGGTGTTTCAACGCGAATCTATCCGCTCCAACCTCATATCGAGTAACGATAACGACCTCATCGTGCTGGTCCCTGATGCCCCCCTCGATCCCGCCCGGCCGCATGAAATCGAAATCCACCACGAAGGACACGTTATCCAGAATGCCGGCGACGGAGTTTATTTCGTTTCCTCCCGCGGCACCTGGTATCCCCGCGTGGGCACGGAGTTTGCCAAGTACGACCTGACCTTCCGATACCCGAAGAATCTGACAGTGGTCGCCACCGGTGCGCTGATCGACGATCACGCCGACGGAGACTGGCGCATCACGCGCCGCAAAACCGACGTCCCGGTTCGTTTTGCCGGTTTCAATCTGGGAGATTTCCAGTCGGTTTCCGTTGTGCAAGACGGATACAAAGTAGACGTGTACGCCAACCGCCACTTCGAAACCGCGCTCGAAACCAAAGCTGCCCCATCCCTCGCGCCGCGGCGCCCCGCTGATCCCGCTCCCTCCAATCCCGCACCCCGGCTCGAGCTTCTTGCCAAGGACGTCGCCGCCGCCATTGAGTTCATGACCGCGCAATTCGGCCCTCCACCCCTGCCCTACCTCTCCGTCACGCCCATCCCCGGGACATTCGGTCAGGGATTTCCTGGCTTGGTTTATATTTCCACGCTGGCATACCTCAATCCGGAGCAACGCCCTCCCTCCCTCCGCGGCCGGTCTTCGGAGACCTTCTTTTCCGAGCTCATCGAAGCCCACGAAACGGCGCACCAGTGGTGGGGTAATATGGTGGTCCCCGCCGGATACCAGGACGAGTGGCTCATCGAATCGCTCGCCAACTACTCGGCGCTGTTACTGATGGAAAAGAACAAAGGACCCGAGGCCGTAGACACCCTGCTCGCGGACTACAAGAACGATCTCCTCGCTAAGTTGGATAGCGGCCGCACCCTCGAGTCCGCCGGACCCATCACGTGGGGCTTCCGCCTCCAATCTTCCATCGCGCCCCATGCATGGCGTACCGTCACTTACGAAAAAGGGACCTGGATCATGCATATGCTGCGCCGCCGTCTAGGTGACGAGAAGTTTCTCGCATTCCTTCGCGAACTCTGCAATCGCTTTCGCTTCGCCACTGTCAGCACCGAACAGTTTCGCCAGCTCGCCGCGCAATATACGCCACCTGGTTCTCCCGATCCATCCCTCAAGGCCTTCTTCGATAACTGGGTCTATGGCACCGGTATCCCCGCCGTCAAGATAACCTACGCTTTCCGCGGTATGAAACTTACCGGAACATTGGTACAACAGAACGTGGATGACGATTTCAGCACCTTCGTCCCCATCGAAGTCCGCACCAAAACCGAGAGAAAGGTCTACTGGCTGCCCACTGCCAACGAAATGTCCACGTTCTCCATTCCGCTAAAAAAGGCCCCCACCAAAGTGGCCTTGCTCGCGACCGACTGGTTGATGACCACTCCTAAGTAACATGCCAATCGCCAGCAAAAGAAAAGTAGAGGCCCGCAAAGAGGCCCCCGTCATTGAGGCCGAGCCCGTCGAGCAGCCACTCGCGGAACAACCCGCGCCAACGCCCAAAGTCACCGCGCTCGTCTTTTCTTACGACAGCGCTCCCGCTCTGCGCCGGTGCCTGGCCGCGCTTGAAGGCTCCCACGACCGCGCGTTGATCCAAATTCTGGTGGTCGATTGCGGATCGCACGACGAAAGCCCGCAACTCGATTCCGAGTTCGAAGGCGTCACCATCCTGCGCCTCCCGCGCTATTTCGGACGAACCAAGGCCCTCAATATCGCCAGTCGCACCGCCGCCGGCGAGCATCTTTTCCTGCTCACTCCGCAAGTGGAAGTCCTGCCCACCACCATCCCGGCCCTGCTCGCCCGCATGGAGTCCGACCAGGAGGCCGCAGCCCTTTGCCCCCTTCTGCTCGATACCGAATCGCACTCGCATGCACAGTTCTTCCTTTTGCCGACGCCTGCCACCGGCCTCGAACTCACTCCGGTTGAGATCGATAAAGCCGCTGGCGCCGTTCCCGTGGAATACGCCACCTTCGAAGCCTTCATGGTGCGAAAGTATTTCTTCAAAGGCATCAACTATCTCGACGAGCGCTACGGCGAATTCTGGTCCGACGCCGAACTCTGCTATCAGATTCGCCGCGCTTCCCGTAAGATCCTCGCCCTCCCTCAAGTGACGGCCCTCTTCACGCCCCACTCCCCTTATTCGGAATCCTCGAAAACCATTCTCGACGCCGACCGCGTCCACGGCCTAGCCGTCTACTTCGGCAAACACAACGGCTTTCTCACCGGTTTGCTTTTCCGCATCAAATCCATCCTCAAAGCCCTGTTGACATTACGCTTGTCATTATTAATAGCCCTGGTCTCAGGCACAAAAATCGACGGCTCCCAGTCAGAAATCCTTTAGAATAAGTAGCTTGCATGTGAAGCAAAGTGGGGCAGGCGCTTCCGCCTGCCAACCCGTCTTTCGGGGCCCGTGGTACCTAAGGTTCCTTCTGACTATTGCCGATATTACGAACGGTATGCAGCTAGACGCTATGTTGTGGATACTCCTGCCGGTTTTCATCGCCGCCGGATCAGCTTTGCTGGCGTATTACATTATGCACGCCCGCATGGAAGTCGCCATCGCCAGGGAGCGCACCCGCCTGGCCGAAGCCCGTGCTGAAGTGAAAACCCAGAAAAACACCATGGAAGAGCGTGTCAAGGCCACCGAACAGGAAGCTCGCCGCCGAGCCCTGGACGAGTTCATGCAGGATTTTCGCGTCGAAGAGCGCCACTACTTCCGTGAGAATAAATCTCTGGTCGCCCGCAAAAAGTCGATGGTCATGCAGGAACGGCTGTATTTCCGTAACATCCCTCTTTCCAATTGGGTGGAGCACGAGATGTTGGTCGAAGAAGACGCAGCCGATGTCCAGCACATTGCCAAGGGCTGCTCTATCTTTAGTAGCAAGTCTTTGTCGGAAGATAGCAAATCCGCCGTATCGCGCCTGCTCGAACAGGCTCAATTCGCCACTGCCACAAACGGCGACCATTAACAGCCCAGTGTTTTAGCGAGTGTTACCGAACCGCGACCGTGAGGGAGTCGGTGCTGTTGTGGCTATTCATGCCTGAGCGCCGTAGTGGGATCAACTTGCGCCGCCCGGCGTGCCGGCGCGTAACTCGCCGCCAACATCACCAAAACCAGTATCAACGCGACGCCAACATAGGTGACTGCGTCCAGAGGCGTAACGCCGAACAGCCAGCGTGTCAGTAGCCGTGTGAGCGCGTACGACACTGCCAGGCCGATACACAATCCGATGGCAAGAAGCTTCATGCTTTGGCCCAAAACAATCCCCAGCACATCGCGCATCTGCGCGCCTAGAGCCATGCGTATGCCGATCTCCTGCGTCCTTTGTCCCACCGCCGATGACATTACACCCGTGATGCCAACCGACGCGAGCAGCAGCGCCACCATTCCCATGGCGGTCATGAGTAGCGAGGGAGCGCGGCGCCATACCAAAGTTGGCGACGCGTCGATCAGGTTCTCCATGGTCATCACGTTGTCAATGGGCGCATCCCGGTCGAGCTCGTGAATCACTCGACGCGCCCCTGCAATCAATCCGGTGGGATCGGTGGCAGAGCGCATCACCAGGCTCATGTCTAGCTGGGGATCTTGCGCGAACGGTACGTATACGTCGGGTCCCGGAGGCAGGTCCAGCCCCTGGTTACGGACGTCCGAGACCACTCCGACGATCTCACGCGGATCGGTGGATTCACGCCACACGATAATTTTCTTGCCAATTGGATTTTCATTCGCAAAGAAGGTGCGGCTCAGCGTTGCATTGATGATGGCGACCTTCGGACTACGCTGGTTATCGTTTTCTGTAAACGCCCGGCCGGTGAGGATCGGGACGCCCATAGTCGCGAAATAACCGGGACCAATCGCGAGGCATTCCGTGGTGGGAGCTTTCCAGCGCGAAAGGTCCTCGCCCGCGATGGTGAAGCTGGTGGGATAACTCGCTCCACTCAACGGCAGCAACGTCACCGTGCTGACTCCTGTGACTCCGGGAACAGACTCCAGCTTCCGCAGCAGCTCGCCGTGAAACGCGATGGCTTGCCCGGGTTCTTTGTGAGTAACCGGCGAAATCGAAAGTTGCATAGTCAGCAGATTCCGTGGATCACAGTTTGGGGATCACGGCGCGATGCATACAGCGCCGGCGCCAGGCTGCACACAACCATGGCGAGCACACAAATCAGGATGGTGAAACCCAGCACGTTCGAATCAATCGGAATCGATTTCAGGTAAGGAAACCGATTCATGATCTCCAAAGGCATGGCGGCGGTGAGAGCCAGCAATCCCCCACACGCGGCCACGAGGCCGAGTCCGGCGGCGGCTATCGAAAGCAGCAGAGTCTCGGTGAGGAGCTGGCGAATTAATCTCCACCGGCTGGCTCCCAAGGCCGTGCGGATGGCCATTTCGCGCTGACGAGGCACGGAACGGCCCAGCAGGAGGTTCGAGACATTCGCGCACGCGATTAGCATCACCAGGCCGACGGCACCCAGGAGCAACAAGAGCGCCGGCCGCGAGGATGCGGCTACCTGTTCATGGAAGCGAACCAGGCGTATGCCCCATCCGCTGTTGGTCTGCGGATGATCTTTCGCGATTCTCCGCGCCAGAACATTCATTTCCGATTGCGCCTTTTCCAGCGTGTACTCGGGACCCAGGCGCCCCACCACTTTCAGCCAATGAGCATAACGATCGTCCTTATGGTTCGGCGGCAGCACAAATGGTACGTATAGCTGCTCAAAGCCGCTATAGGACCAAGGCGGTAAAACACCGACGATTGTGTATCGACCGGCATCCAAGGTAACGTTCTTGCCGATTATGTCCGGGTCGCCGCCGAATCGCCGCTTCCAGGAGCCGTTGGTGAGTACGACCACCGCCGCAGCGTTGGGAAGATCTTCACCATTGCGAAAGCCACGGCCCAAAATGGGCCGGACGCCCCGCAGATCGAAGAAATTCGCCGAAACATACTGAGACTTCACGCGCTCCGGCTCGCCCTGGCTGGTCATATTGATCTCGGTGTCGGCGATGGCCGCGAGCGCTTGGAACGCTTGGGCCTGGACACGCCAATCCTCGAAATTGCCGGGCGCGGCCGGAATAGCGTTCGCGTTATTCTGCACGCGGGTTTCGAAGACCAGCACTACGCGATTTGGATCGGCGAACGGCAATGGCCGCAGTAGCGCCGCGTTCACGACACTGAAAATGGCTGTGTTGGCGCCGATTCCCAGCATTAGCGTGGCCACTCCGGTGATGGTGAATCCGGGATTCTTGGCCAGCAGCCGGACACCGTGCCGGATATCCGCTACGAATTCCTCGATCAGATTCACGCGGCGCTCATCGCGGCACTCTTCCTTCATCTGGTCCACGGGACCGAACAATCGCCGGGCGGCTAAGTGGGCCTCATCGGCGCGCATGCCCTTGGCGATGTTCTCTCGCGCCTGCATTTCCAGGTGAAATTGAAGTTCGGAATCAAGTTCGCTATCCACGGCGTTCCTGCGAAACAGCGACCGGATGCGAAGAATGAATTTTTGATGCCAGCGCACGGGTTTCCTCTTCAAGAGTTGGTCTCAATCACTCGGGCGATTGCGGCCGCATACCGCTCCCAGCCCGTAACTTCGGCTTGCAATTGCTTGCGGCCGGCCGCGGTGAGCTCGTAATACTTCGCTTTCCGGTTCGCATCTGAGGCGCCCCATTTGGACCGGATCCAAGCCTGTTGCTCCAGCCGGTGCAGCGCGGGATAGAGCGATCCCTGATTCACCTGCAGAACGTCCTTCGAGATTTGCTGGATGCGCTGGGAGATCCCCCAGCCATGCATGGGTTCGAGCGCGAGCACCTTGAGGATGACCAGGTCGAGCGTCCCATGCAGCAGGTCTGTTTTCGATTGGCTCATGGTTACTTGTAGAATCTCTACAAGTAGCGCAAAGCGTCTCTTGTCGAATGTCAAGAGGTAGCGGCGTAGGACAAGCCTCCGGCTTGTCCTGGCAAGTCGGAGACTTGCCCTACAGTGGCGAAACGGGAGTAATATAAATACCGGATGGAACATCCTCAGCCCTATTCCGACACTGATCCCCGCGCTATGGAAGTGTGGCTCGATCTGCTGCGCAAGATGCCGGCCAGTAAAAAACTCGATTCCGTATTCGCACTCAACCGCCTGGCGATCGGACTATCAGAGGCGGGTGTACGAATGGCTTATCCCGAGGCCGATGACCGTGAGATATTTCTCCGTGCAGCCTCCCGGCGTCTCGGCCCCGACCTTATGAAACTGGCATACGGATGGGACCCAAACGCCAATGAAGACTCAGGCGGACGGCTTTAAACGCGTCCTCGAAGTTATGGACCTGCTCGAAATCCGTTATCAGGTGGTGGGATCCCTGGCCAGTTCCATGCACGGAATCCCGCGCGCCACGATGGATGTCGACCTAATAGTGAACCTCCGCCCGGATCAGATCGAAGAATTCGCGGCCACGCTAAAAGCCGACTTCTACGCCGATCCGGAGACTATCAAGGAAGCTCTGGGGCGTCAGCGCTCTTTCAATCTTATCCACTACGCCAGTGCCTTCAAGTTCGATATTTTCCCACTCTTAGAGGATGAGTACAGCCAAACTCAGTTCGGTCGCCGCCAATTTGCAGAAACAACATCGCTAGGCGATCCGATCGAATGCGCAGTTGCGACCGCCGAGGACACAATTCTGAACAAACTCCGCTGGTATCGCACCGGCGGCGAGACCTCCGAGCGGCAATGGAACGATCTGCGCGGAATCCTGCAAGTCAGCGGAAGTCGCCTCGACCTTGCATACCTGAACACCTGGGCGCCGCGACTGGGGATGGCCGATCTTCTGGAGCGCCTCCTACACGAACTACCGCCCTCGCGGCATTGATCCCCTATGCACACGCGATCTAACTTTCTTACCACGTTGTCATGAGTTGACTGGCTGGCTGTGTTCTTAGTTGCCCTGGGAATCTTTTTGACGCTCTCGATATTTTGATTGCCTAACCTACTCGCCCGATTGCTAGGCTTGGGCGGCGGATTGTTCGGAGGCAGCACAGGGATAGCGTACGTGCAGGTGCTAATCGCACCCGCCAGCATCGGAACCGGAGTTCTGCTGCTGCTCCTCGTTCGGCCACTCTTGCGATTGCGATCGCGAGTTCTTCCGTTCCTGTTGATTGCCGCCAGCGTGGCTATGTTGGTCCGCCAAAGTGCGGTCTGCCCCGTCGCTGACACGCTATTGCGTTTTCCACCGGAAACGGAGACCTGCGCGTTCGTCGCTCCTGCCCTGTTCCCGAGTCTTCTGTTCTGGAGCGTGGTGTTCGCAATCCGGAGCTGGCAACTCCTTCGCCATTGATCCGCGTTAATCCGCGTCCATCCGCGGCTAATTTTCCGGCATCGTACAATCAAGATCGTATGCCCGAAGAACCGCAAGCTTGCAATATTTCAACCGATAAAACCACCGAAGACCGCGTCTTCGGTTTCAGCACCCGCGCGCTGCACGCGGGGCAGCGTCCGGATTCAGAAACCGGCGCCCGCGCCGTGCCGATCTATCAGACCACGTCGTACGTCTTTGAAGACACCCAGCACGCCGCCAATCTTTTCAACCTCCAACGATTCGGGAACATTTATACCCGCATCATGAATCCCACCACCGCGGTATTCGAGGAGCGCATGGCTTCGCTCGAGCGCGGCGTCGGCGCATTGGCGCTTTCGAGCGGCCAAGCTGCACAGTTTATCGCTGTCACCAATCTGCTGGGCTCGGGCGACGAGATTGTCGCATCGAAGGCCTTGTACGGCGGTACCTACACGCAATTCGACGTGAGCTTCCGGAAGCTGGGAATCAACACTACTTTTGTCGACCCGGATGACCCCGAGAATTTCCGGCGCGCCATCACTCCCCGAACGCGTTTGATTTACGGAGAGACCATCGGAAATCCTTTGTTGAACGTGCTAGATATCGAAGCCGTAGCGGCGGTCGCGCATGCCGCCAATCTGCCGTTCATGATCGACAACACCTTCGCCTCGCCCTATCTTTGCCGGCCGATCGAGCATGGCGCGGACATCGTGGTGCATTCGGCCACCAAATTTATCGGGGGGCACGGCACCTCCATCGGCGGCGTCATCGTCGATAGCGGAAAATTCCCGTGGGACCGCGGGCCGTTTCCGCAAATGCTCGAGCCCAGCAAGGGTTATCACGGCATCCGCTTCCATGAAACGTTCGGCGACTTCGCATACATCATCAAGGCGCGCGTGGAAGGACTGCGCGATTTCGGTCCGGCGCTGAGCCCTTTCAACTCGTTCCTGTTTCTGCAAGGCCTGGAAACATTGAAGCTGCGCATGCAATGCCATTGCTCGAACGCCATGGAAGTGGCGCGTTTTTTGTCTGGACATCCGGAGGTCGGCTGGGTCAACTACCCTGGCCTCCCATCCAGCCGCTATCACGCGCTCGCGCAAAAGTATCTGCCGAAGGGAGCGGGCGCCGTCATGAGCTTTGGTATCCGCGGCGGACTCGACGCCGGAAGAAAATTCATCGAGAGCCTGAAGCTGGTCTCGCATCTGGCGAACGTGGGCGATGCCAAGAGCCTGGTGATTCATCCCGCGTCCACCACGCATCAACAGCTCAGCGACGAAGAAAAACAAACTTGCGGGATCAGCGACGACATGGTGCGGCTATCGGTTGGGATCGAGGATGTCGACGACATTTTGTGGGATCTCAATCAGGCGCTCGGCAGCGCAGGCAAGATCGGTGCGGGCAAGAAATAATGGCGGACGGAGTAAGCGGCAACTCGCCGGTGAACCAGAGTCCGTTCGCGACCACCGTGCAAGACCGTGTCCGGATTCTCGAAACATACAAACGGATCGCGATGGTGGGGCTCTCCTCGAATCCATTCCGCCCCAGCCATTTTGCCGCGATTTACATGATCTCCCACGGCTATGACGTGACCCCGGTGAATCCGCGCGAGAACGAAATACTGGGAAGGCGCGCGTACGCGTCTCTGCGGGACGTGCCAGGTCCCATCGAGATTGTGGATATTTTCCGCGAGCCGGCGGCTGTTCCCGATATCGTCGAAGACGCCATCGCCCGGGGCGCGAAAGTGATCTGGATGCAGCTCGGCGTAATTAATGAAAAGGCCGCCGCCAGGGCACGGGAAGCGGGCCTCGAAGTGGTAATGGATCGCTGCGTTAAGATTGAACATGCACGGTTTTTCGGAGGACTCAGCACCATCGGTTTGAATACCGGCGTCATCAGCGCTCTAAAACGAAAGGACTAGCAACAAAATGTCATCAGCACCAGCCACTCACCAGCCCATCGTCGCTCCACTCTCTAAGGACACGGCAGCAGCCGAAGTTCAACCCATCTTCGACCGGCTCACGCAGGCCTTCGGACATATGCCTGCTTTTTTCGCCACCATGGCGCGGTCGCCCGAAGCGTTGCAGCATTTCATGCCGCTCTACGGCGCCGTAATTAATAAAGGATCAGTGGAAGCCAAGTACAAAGAGCTGGCCTACTTGAAAACCGCGCTGATCAATGGATGCGAGTATTGCTTTAAAGCCCACTCCGCGTCGGGCAAGAAAAACGGCGTGACGGAAGAGCAAATCACGCACCTGGCCTTCTATCAACGCAGCGCTGCATTCGACGAAAAGGAAAAAGCAACTTTGCTTTATGCTGAACGCGTGACGCGCGGCGCATCCGCGATCCGGGAGGGCGCCATCCACGAGTTGAAAAAGCACTATTCGGACGATCAGATCGTGGAATTGACGCTCACCATTTGCATTGCAAACTTCACCAACCGGTTCAACGACGCATTGATAATAACCCCAGACATCGGCTGACGTTGTGTGGGGCGGACCCCCAGGTCCGCGCGGGTCCCCCTGGACCCGCTGTCTTCATGGGCAGGCCGACGAGTGCGTCGGCTGCGGACCAGGGGGTCCGCCCCACAGCTGCGCGTTCGCGATCACGGCCTGGCCCAACGCAATCCCCCCGTCGTTGGGCGGGACTTTGGCGTGCAGAAATACTTCGAAGCCGCTGGATCGAAGACCCGCCACGGCGCGTTCCAGCAAGTAGAGATTCTGAAACGTGCCTCCACTCAGGCAAACGCGATCCAGCGCTTCCGCTGCCCTCAGGCGCCGGCAAACCTCCACCACAATCGCGGCCACGGTGTTGTGGAACAACGCGGCGATGTAACTCGCCGGCCGCCCTGCCAAGACATCGCGCACAATACTTTCGATGGCCGGCCGCATATCAATCTGCCAGGCCTCGCCGTCCGATATCTCAAACGGATATTGCTCCTCCAAACCCTGCACCGCGATCGCCTCCAACTGGATCGCGGCCTGCGCTTCGAAATTTACCTCGTGCCGCAGCCCTGCGATAGACGCCACCGCGTCGAACAGCCGCCCGCAGGCGGATGTCTCCACCGTATTGATGCCGCGCTCAATCATCGCGCGCACGGTGGCCACCTTCTTCGCGGGCACATGCCGCCACACAGGCAAATCCAAGGACTCAGCGCGCTCCCCGAAAGTGTCCATCAAATAGCTCAGGCCCAGCCGCCACGGCTCGCGAACGGCTGCGTCTCCGCCGGCCAGGGGAATATAGCGGAAATGCGCGCGGCGCTCGAATCCCGCGAAATCGGCCACCAGAAACTCTCCACCCCAGATCTTTCCATCCGTGCCAAATCCTGTTCCATCGAACGCCACACCGATTACTTTTCCAGTGATCCCGTTCTCAGCCATACAACTGGCTACGTGCGCGTGATGATGTTGGACACCGATCTTCTCCACGTCCTTCATCTCGATCGCCAGCTTGGTGCTGAGGTACATCGGGTGCAGATCGTATGCCACGGCCTTGGGTTCAATCCGAAACAGGTCCCGCATACGCGCCAGCGTTTCCTGAAAGAATACGAGCGTCTCATAATTCTCCAGATCGCCGATGTGCTGGCTGAGAAATGCATGGTGCTCCTTGGTCAAGCAGAATGTATTCTTCAATTCGGCGCCACAGGCCAAAATCTCCGCCACAGGAAAGCTCAGCGCGATCGGGAAGGGAGCATAGCCGCGCGACCGGCGGAGCACCCGCTCCTTTTCTTCGAAAACGCGCACCACGGAATCATCCACGCGCGTGTGAATATCGCGGTTGTGAAACAGGAATCCGTCGGCGATACGATGCAAGCGCTGCGCGGCCTCGCGATTGCCGGTAACGATGGGCTCCTCGCTGATGTTGCCGCTGGTCATCACCAGCGCGGAAAAAGCGGGTGGCTGATCCACGGAGTCGCTGAACAGCAGGTAATGAAGAGGCGTGTAAGGCAGCATGATACCCAGCGTATTGTTGCCAGGCGCGAGAGCTTCGGGGAAGCCGGGCGCATCCGCCCGCCTCGGCAGAATCACGATGGGCCGCCGTGCACTTTCGAGCGCGACTCGCGCGGTCTCGGAAACAAAACACAGCCGCTCGGCGGAAGCGGCATCCGGAACCATAATCGCGAACGGCTTGTCACTCCGTTTTTTTCGTTCGCGTAGCGCGGCTAAGGCTTGGCCGTTCGATGCATCGCAGGCTAAATGAAAACCTCCCAGTCCTTTGATCGCCACGATTCGCCCCTGCTGCAACATCTGCCTCACCGCGCGGATTTCCGAAAGCCCTCCATCAAACGTCAGCGGCGCCTCCAGGTGGTCGCGCAACATTAGAGTAAGTGCCGGCCCGCACGCGGGACAGGCGTTGGGCTGCGCATGAAAACGGCGGTCCGCCGGATCTTCGTACTCCGCGAGGCACTTTTCGCACATTGCGAAACAGGCCATTGTTGTCAAAGGCCGGTCGTAAGGAATTTTCCGCGTGATCGTATAGCGCGGGCCGCAGTTGGTGCAGTTAGTGAATGGATAACCATGCCGGCGATTCCCATCGCTGCGAAAATCCCGCAGGCAGTCATCGCAGGTGGAGACGTCCGGCGAAACCGGCGCCAACCTTCCTGGCTCATCCACGCTTCCGCGAATGACAAAACTGGAATAACCCGCCGGCGCCAGTGTCTGGATGACTACATCTTCGATTTGCGCCAATGGCGG
>PMOK01000249.1:14389-55898 GCA_003162425.1 Bryobacterales bacterium
AAAGGGCGGAAACCAACGCCTTGAACGATCCCACGTATGTAAATCTGTCTGCGGCTGATTCGGGACACTCCTAGTCCAACGTAGCAGGGTTACGGGCATCTCAGCTTTCGCTTACTAGCGTAACCCCTAGCCCTTGCGGCAGCCAAAACGCTACACTAATTGAAGACTGACAGCGACTCCGGCCGACGCTAAACAGCTGACGAGCTGACTTAGAGCTGGACACCTTGGTGTTTACCGGGCGCTCGATGGTGACACCCCCTCGAATCGCTTTGCTGAGGAGGTATGCCCTAGCGGACCTCCGGGAGGAAAATGGCATGGCAAAGGGAGATTCCCAGCTGCTCCAGAAACATCTAGATGTAGAATCAAAAGAGCACAAAAGCTGCACACTCTTGACTTCTCCAGACCCACTCGCGAAAATTCTCGATCTCGCCGACGATGCCATCATCTCGGTGGATGATGAACAGCGGATCATCCTGTTCAACCAAGGCGCCGAGCGTATCTTCGGTTATTCCTCGCAGGAAATGACGGGGCAACCGCTGGATATTCTGCTGCCGGCCCGTTTAGTTCAGGTGCATCGCCACCATCTGGAGAATTTTGCAAAGTCGGAGGTCACGGCGCGGCGCATGGGCGAACGTAGCGAGATTCTGGGCCGGCGTAAGAACGGTTCAGAGTTTCCCGCGGAGGCTTCCATTTCCAAGGTGGCCGTGCAGGATCGGCATATGTACACCGTCATTCTGCGCGACGTCACGGACCGCGTGGCGGCCGAAGATAAGATCAAGAATTCGCTGCGCGAAAAAGAGGCGCTGCTTAAAGAGATTCACCATCGGGTGAAGAACAATCTCCAGGTGGTTTCGAGCCTCCTTGGCCTGCAATCCCGCGTCGTTGGCGATGAACAGACCCGCAAGATGTTCCAGGAAAGTCAAAACCGGATACACTCCATGGCCCTGCTGCACGAGAGCTTGTATCAATCGAATAATCTCTCGCGGATCGACTTTCCGGAGTACATCCGGCAACTGGCTTCGTATTTGTTCCAATCCTACGGCGTCGTCGCCGAACGCATTCATCTCCGGACCAATCTGGACGCGCTGTATCTCGGCATGGATGCCGCGGTTCCCTGCGGGCTCATCATTAACGAACTGGTCTCGAACTCGCTAAAATACGCATTTCCGGATGGCCGGGAGGGTGAGGTTCGCATCGAACTGCGGGAGCATTTGGAAGGTATGGCCCTGCTGGTGGTGGCGGATGACGGTATAGGCCTGAGAAGTGATATAGATTGGGTAACAGCGAGGACATTGGGGTTACGGTTAGTGCGCACGTTGGCCGAGCAATTAGGAGCGAAGATCGAAGTTCAGTCTAAGGCCGGGACAGAGGTCCGGCTTACCTTTGCCGCCGCGGCATAGGCGCCAACGCGGAAATGACATGCCTGCAAGAATTTTGATTGTTGAAGACGAGCGCATCACGGCCGAGGACCTGCGCGATATCCTCACGGATCTCGGCTATACGGTAACGGGCTCGGTCTCGAGTGGACCCGACGCCATCGCGCAGGCCGAGCAAAACGCCCCGGACTTGGCGCTGATGGACATCCGCATCAAGGGAGACATGGATGGAACCGAAACGGCTCGCATCCTGCGTGAGCGCTTTAATATTCCAGTTGTTTATCTAACAGCGCACGCTGATACTTCCACACTATCGCGCGCGAAACTGGCTCAGCCCTTGGGTTACATCACCAAGCCGTTTCAGGAAGCTGAGCTGCACGCCGGTATCGAGATTGCCCTGCACAAGCACCGCGAGGACTTGAAGCTTCGCGGACAGGAGGAATTGTTGGCCTCCACCTTGCGCGCCATTGCAGAAGGTGTCATCGCGGTGGACAAGCCCGCGTTGGTGACGCTTTTCAATCCGGCTGCTGAAGCCTGGACTGGGTGGGACGCGCGTGAGGCTGTGGGTAAGCCGATACGCGAAGTCTTTCCGTTGGTGGATAGCGTGACGGGAGAAGAGCTGGACACTCCGTTGTGGCGCGTCCTCACCGAAGGGACAGTGGAAGAAGTCGGCCACGGCGCTTTGCTGGTGGACCGCACCGGCGCCAAGCGGCCTATCACCGGCAGTATTGCACCAACTCGCGACCACCGCGGCGAGGTCTCCGGAGCGGTCCTGGTTTTTGGCCGCGCCACCAACGAGACCGGAGGTGTGCGGCGGCGGCTGCCGGATTATTCCGGTGAAAGCGTCGTCGGCATGGGCGATTTCAAGATGGTGGCAGCCTCGCCCTCCATGAAACAGGTTTTGAAATTCGCACGCCGCGTGGCTGAGAGCGAGGTCTCCACCATTCTGCTGGAGGGTGAAAGCGGCACCGGAAAAGACATCTTTGCCCAGTTCATCCATCACTTCGGCCGGCGCCGTGACGGGCCGTTCGTGGCCATCAATTGCGCCGCTATCCCGGAAACGTTGCTCGAAAGCGAGTTGTTCGGCTATGAAAAAGGAGCCTTCACGGACGCCCGCGCTCCCAAAGCCGGCATCCTCGAGGTGGCTTCCGGCGGCACCATCTTCCTGGATGAAGTGGGCGAGATGCCGCTGGTGCTGCAGGCCAAAATGCTGCGCGTGCTGGAGGAGCAGACTTTCCGGCGTCTGGGCGGAGTGAGAGATATTCAGGTGGATGTGCGCGTAGTGGCGGCCACTAACCGCAAGCTCACCGAAGCCATTGAGCAGGGGAAATTCCGGCTCGACCTTTATTACCGCCTCAACGTGATCCAAGTGCTGCTGCCGCCTCTCCGGGATCGCAAGGAAGATATTCTCCCGTTGGCTGAAACATTCATCAAGCACTACAACACCAAGTTCAAACGCACCATAGAGGGCCTTTCGCATGGGGCTGCCGCGGTGCTACTGGGATACGATTGGCCCGGGAACGTGCGCGAGTTACGTAACGTAATCGAACGCGCCATGGTGCTGGAAGAATCTGATTGGGTTCAAACTTCCAGCTTGCAGGTATTACCCCCGCACGCCGATGTTCCGGTGGCTGGATCGCTGCCTCTTGCGGCCGAAGACAAGTTTGACGTCAGCCTGGAAGAAGCCGAGAAGAGTCTGCTGGTGAAGGCGCTCGAAAAGGCCGAGGGCAATCAAACTCGCGCCGCCGTGCTGCTTGGCATTACGCGCGACACGTTGCGGTACAAGATAAAAAAATTCAACTTGCGCTGACCGAAGCGTCACCGCCCGTTTCGCTTCTCCCTCAGAATACGAACGGGAGAAACGCGGTAGCTCACCGTAGTCCTGGATTCCAAGCGCTTCGCCAACTCTTCAATCGTGGGCCGTTCGGCAACGTTTCGGATCTCCTTCAGCAGATAGTCGGAGAGTGAAATTCCTTCCACCGCCGCGCGGGACTTCAGCTTTCGGTGCACATCCGCCGGGACATTGCGGATCTGGATCATCCTCGTCATGTTTCTAGCATACTTGCTGTCGAACGCTTGCTTCCGCGCGCGGCTCGGAAAGATGCGTCACGTATCAAGTGCGCTTCCGAGCCGCGACCGGAAGGGAGTGCTACCACGACAAAACAATGTCCGGATGCCTGGCGCTGGCTTCAACGCTTGCTGACATCAAAAGTTCTGTTGTAACCTAAACTTAGCGGTGGAGTTCGCTTAACGCCGTCCGGCACGGCCAATGACTCCTACAGTGGTTTTCGCTGTGGGAGCTTTCGTTCCGGTTCCTGAAGCTAACCACAACAACAGATTGAAGGGGAGATCCTCGCATGGAGCAGGTGTGGTTTGTAGCAGCCCTTTGGCTATTGCTCGCGCTGATCGCGGTCTTAGTTGCGAACTGGCTAAGAGTCTCCACCGCGTTGTCTGAAATTGTCGTCGGAACTGTGGCGCAGCTCGCGATCGGCGCTTTGGTGGGCGGGGAAGCGCTGGGCGCCAAGGCTCCCTGGATCACCTTTCTAGCAGGAACCGGCGCCATCGTGCTCACGTTTCTGGCCGGCGCCGAACTCGATCCCGATGTTTTCCGCGCGAAATGGAAGGAATCCTCCGCGGTCGGCCTAGTCGGATTCTTCGGCCCTTTTTTCGGGGCAGCCCTGGTGGCTCATTACATTCTCCACTGGGCGTGGCGGCCGAGTTGGCTGGCCGGAGTCGCTCTTTCCACCACTTCCGTTGCTGTTGTCTACGCCGTGATGCTGGAGCTCGGATTCAATCGCACCACGTACGGCAAGGCTATCCTGGCGGCCTGCTTCATCAACGATCTGGGAACGGTTCTCGCGCTGGGTTTGATCTTCTCGCCATTCACCAGAAAAACGCTGATCTTCGTCGGCTCGAGCATCGTTCTGTTTCTCATTCTTCCGTCCATCACCAGCTGGTTCTTCGAGCGCTACGGGGGACGTGTCTCCGAGCTCGAGACTAAGTACCTGCTGTTTCTGTTGTTCGGATTAGGCAGCTTGGCCGTGTGGTCAGGCAGCGAGGCGGTTCTGCCGGCCTATATCATCGGGATGGTGCTGGCGGGCACCGTCGGGAAAGATCATCTCCTGATCCGCCGCCTGCGGACCTTGACCTTCGGATTGCTGACGCCGTTCTATTTCATTCGCGCCGGCAGTTTCGTCTCGATTCCCGTGTTGATAGCGGCGCCGCTCGTCTTCGTGGTTCTGTTTTTTACCAAGATGATCACGAAACTGGCGGGCGTGCTGCCCACGGTTCGCGCCTTCGGCTACAGCGGCCACGATGGCATCTATTACTCGTTGATGATGTCCACCGGCCTTACGTTTGGAACCATCTCCGCTCTATTCGGTTTGAACCACGGCATCATCGATCAGGGCCAATACTCCCAACTGGTGGCCACCGTGATCGCGAGCGCGGTGATTCCAACCGCGATTGCGAATGCGCGCTTCATGCCTCGGCACCTGCTGCCCGAGAAGGAGCGAGAATTGCGGGAATCGGCGTACGGAGAACCTGTGGGTGAAATTGAATCATGATAGAAACGGAGCGACTTTTGATTGGACAGATACCTGGTTGTGTTGGCCGGAGCGGGATTCGGAGGCTTGGCTCGATACGTGGCCGGTTCGTGGATCATGCTGAAGTACGGCGGGCGATTTCCGCTCGGAACATTGATCATCAATGTCAGCGGATCGTTCCTGATTGGTGTGTTGATGACCCTACTAACAGAACGCCTCAACCCACATCCGAACTGGCGCCTGTTTCTGGTGGTGGGGGTTCTGGGAGGATACACTACGTTCTCCAGTTTCGAGTACGAGATCTATCAGACCGTGCGCGACGGCGCGCGCTGGATGGGTATGCTGTACCTGACAGGCAGCGTGGTGCTGGGCTATTTGGGCGTGTGGATGGGCGCGCTTTTGACAGCCCGCCGATAAAGGAGGCCCAATGCTGAACAAAGGTCCCGCCAAGAAAGTCACAATCTTCATCAACGAAGACACCCAGCATCACATGCAGGCGTTGCACGATTCCATCATGACGTTTCTCATGCACAAAGGAGTCAGCGGCGCCACGGCGACGCGCGCGTTTTCCGGATTCGGCTCGCACCAGATGTTGCACACGCCCAAAGTGGAAGTGCTGACCCAACATCTGCCCATTCGGATCGAATTCGTTGACACCCCAGAGAAGGTAGAAGAGGTTCTTCCCACTCTCTATGAAATGGTTTCCGACGGCCTGATCGAGGTGCAGGATACCAACGTTGTCAAACATGCCCGCAAGCTGCCGAAACCGGAGCCAAAGCTCCCGCACGAACGCAAGGAAGGCCCGGCCAAACTGCTGCGTGTGTTCCTGGGCGAAGCGGACAAATGGCATGACGAGCCACTCTACGACGCGATCGTCAAGAAGCTTCGCATGCTGGATATCGCCGGCGTCACCGTGTATCGCGGGATTCTCGGCTATGGCGCCAAGGGCCACCAACATAAGAAAAGCTTTTTCCACGTGTCGCGCGATATGCCGATCATGCTGTCGGTGATCGACACAGCGGACAAGATTACCACCGCGGCAGCGGCTATCGAAAACATGCTGGAGGACGGTCTGATCGTGATCTCGGATGCCGAAATTGTGCGTTTGGTCCGTAGTTCAAAGATAACGGAGGGGCCCGATGCCGCCAGCTCAAGCCGCTAAGATCCTGCGCATTCACATTTCAGAAGCCGATCGCCTTAAGGGCAAGCCGCTGTACGAAGCCATCGTCGCCAAGTGCCGCGAGCTGAAAATCGCGGGCGCATCGGTGTTTCTTGGCCTCGAAGGCTATGGCGAAACCGCCGAAATGCACAAGGCGCATCTGGTCCGCAGCGACCGGCCGGTGTTGATCACCATCGTCGACACGCCAGAAAACATCGAACGCCTAATTCCCGTTGTGGCGGAGATGATGGACACCGGGCTGATGGCGTCGTCCGACGCTCAGATGATCCGCGTGGAGAAAAAACTTGCGGCGCAGCAAGGCACCACTTAAGTTGATATCCAGCGGAATCTCATTCGTTCCCATGGCCGGACGGCGGGATGAAATGAAAGCCTTGTCGTCTGCCCTGAAGTTGCGCCAATCCCGGCTGATCGTGGGACCTCCTGGGATCGGCAAGACCAGACTTCTCGAAGAGTGCATCCCAGCTTCCGGGCAATGCGTTATACACGCCCAGCGTCCGCCGGCTTTACACCACCTCCTGGTGCGCATGGCTGAACAGCTCGGATGCCGATCTGTCCGCTTTTCGTGTCCCGAACAAGCTACCAGCATTCACCTCAAGCCGCTCGTCCTGAATGCTCTCCGCGCCAACCCCCGCTGTGTGATTGTCGAGAATCTTGAGAGCCGCGACCCGCGCATGTATCGCTTCCTGCAGGATCTGTATTACATTCCAGGCGCCGGTCTGGTTGTCACGGCCCGCTCAATTGACCGCATCGGTTACGTGCGCAAACTGCTTTGGGACCCGCGCGAGACAATTGTGATGAAACCGCTGTCGCGCCCGGAATCGCTCGGTTTGTTTGAGGAGGTTGGACACATTTTTCGACTGGAATCCTTTGATCTGGCCGATTTCCGCCATAAAGTGATTGGCGCTGCTCGCGGTAATCCGGGCCAGATCATCGCGATGTGCCGAATGGCCGCGCATCCTGAATACCGGAACGGCCGCTATATCAAGTTCCTGCCGCTACGGATGGATATGTTGTCCGCCTTCGTTCCATGAGCGAAGCGGCAACATTGCCAGTCACCAAAGCGGAAGCGCTCGATGCGCTACGCATCATCGGCGAACTGTGCCGGCGCTACCAAATCACATCGCTCGACGGTTTCCGCCAAGGTTGCGCGGAATTTGCCGAAGAAGAGTCGCTCAACGTCGCGATTCTCGGCCGCTTCAAGGCCGGCAAGAGCAGCTTTCTCAATCATCTGTTCGGGAAACCGTTGCTGCCGGTCGGAGTGGTTCCGGTCACTACCGTTATCACCGTGATTGAATACGGCCCTCGTGCCCTGGCGGAGGTTGTGTTCAAGAATGGCCGCACGGAACAGATACCGTGGGAACGCATCGGCGACTTTATCTCGGAGACGGAGAACCCTGAAAACTTCAAGCAGGTGGAGCGCGTGCGGATAGAACTTCCGGAATTGGAGCGGTACCGCGGAATTCGGTTCGTGGACACACCGGGCCTGGAAAGCGTTCTGCGGCACAATACCGAAGCGTCGCTCGATTGGTTGCCCAAGGTTGGATTGGCCCTGGTCGCTGTCGGCGTGGACCCCCCGCTTTCTCAACACGACATCGAATTGATACGAAACCTGAGCCGCTACACGCCGAACGTTGCGGTTTTGCTCACTAAGGTTGACGTGCTCAACGAACTGGAGCGATCTCAAGTGCAGGACTTCGTCGAGGAGCAACTCGCACGTTATTGGGACAAGCCGGTTCCTCTGTTTCCCTATTCCATAAGGCCCGGCTTCGAACACTTTCGCGCTGGTCTCGACGCAAGGCTCCTGTCGCAAACACGCGCGAACGCTGGTGAGCATCATGCCGGAATCCTGCGCCACAAAATTGATTCGCTGCTCGCCGAATGTGCCGAATACCTGACGCTAGCTCTGAAAGCTGCTGAAGTTGACGATTCTGAACGCAGGCTGCTTCGCCAAAGGATCGTGGGAGAGAAAGAATACCTCGATGACACCCGGCAGACGCTGCGGCTTGCCGCGCGCCATGCAGCCGCAACGGCCCGCACAACATTTGAGGCCCTGTTGCATCGGGACGAGTTGCCAGTGCGCGATCGGCTCATCGCTCAATTCAATCGTGAGTTTCCTGGGTGGACGTCGAGCCTCGCGACAGCCCTAAAGCAGTTCGAGGACTGGCTGAGTTCCATGGTCCGGTCAGAAATGGAGAGCCTTTCCATCCACCATCGGGAAGAATTTGTCCAGCCCGTTCGGAGGGTGAGCCGCCAGCTTTCCGAATCGCTTCAGGATTTCCGGAACAGGCTGTCGGAACGAAGCGTGCAGGCGCTCGGCGTAACGCTGCGCACCAGTGAAATGGAGTTCCGCGTTGAAGATCCCAAGTCCCCGGACGTCCGCGTTGGCAAGATCTTTGATCGCAATTGGGAATTGCTGTCCTTTCTTCTTCCGATGACCCTGATCAAGGGCCTGGTGAGGAGGCACTTCGAACGCAAAGTAAGCGACGTCGTCTTCATAAACTTATCTCGCCTGGCCTCGCAATGGGAAGAGATCGTGAATGCCTCTCTGTCCGCTCTTGAGAAAGAAGCGATCCAGCGCCTGGATAGCTTAATTGCGACCATTGAAAAACTAACCGCCGCGGAAGGCCACGCAGTGGCCGCAATTCGCGCGGACCTGGCCAGTGTGGGGCAGGCGCTTCCGCCCAATGCCACTTAGTTTTCCGAAGCTAGGGATTCAGGTGCAGTTGTGGGGCAGACCCCCTGGTCTGCGCAGGTCCCCCTGGACCCGCTCTTCGATAACGAAATCAGCATCATCGAAACCCGGCAAGCCGACGTGGGCGTCGGCTGCGGTCCAGGGGGACCGCCCCACTAAGCATGCAAACTGAGCAGTTTTTGGGGAAACGACCTCTAACCCAGCGCCGTCTCAAACCACGCCGCGGGCTCGTGGTGCTCCTCGGCAAGTGGGATCACCCAGTGTTGCTCCGAGCAGTGAAAGTCCACCCGCAGTGTCCACTTGTTTCCTTCACGCGCGCGCTGCATCCGCGCGATATTTCTGACGGCCGCATAACGCGCTATCGAGCCGTAATACGCATGCCCGCTCCCATCCAGATCCGTTATCCAAAGCAGCCGCCTGGATGTGAGTGCGATCAGATCCGCAGGCCACTGCCGCCGGCGCCTCAGCAGGGTCCTTTCGACTTCCCGCACCGGACGGAAGAGCACGGCTCGCGCCACTTCGTCAGAAATCAGTTCCTCTTCTAGCGCGTGACGGAACTTGAAATCCAGCGGATCGCCGAGATCGATTCCTATGCTACTGTCTGAACCGCCGCTGGTACCCAGGAAGTTCGCTCGAATCCTTCCCAGGAATGCCTCCACTGGTCCAGCGTCGCGCCTGTTGTAGAACAGCGTACGATCGAAATCCCTGCCGGTGAATCGCAGCCAACCTCGCAGCAGAACGTGTCCGGACTCGATGAAACAGAGGCGTTCGAGCGCCAATAACTGAACTTGCTCGTTTGCCGACGGATGCGGAACGATCGTCAGTCCGTTCCCGGTCAATGCCAGGAGCCTGGGAGGGTAGGACGAACAAAAGTCCGGCGGCAAGTCATCGCTCGAGTGTTTTCGTACGCGATGACATAATCGCGGGAGTCTGCGTCGGCTGCGTATGCATTGGCGGGTTGGGGCCCTTTCTTATGTAACCCGACAAAACCCCAACTGTCGGTCGACGCGATAACGCAGACTCACTGAATAGGCAGCAAAGCCGAATTGCTTGAGGAGCCGCCCACGGTGATCACCACCGGCTGATTGCCGGTGGTGAGCCCCGACGGGACCACAGCATTAACCTGATAGAGGCCGACGAACCCAGGCGCCAGGCCGCTGAAGCTGACCTTCGCGTTAACGCCGCCGGTCGTCACATTCGGTACAGCCACCGTGGATTGTCCATTAGCCGCCGCGCCGTCAGCCGGTGGCGAGGAAACCGTGCCCAGGCCGGTGCAATAGATCAGCACCGTCTCGTCCGCCATCGCAGGATGTTCCGAATCCGCCAGCTGAAAATTGGCGTGCAGAATCACTCCGAAACTTCCCCCGGCGGTGTTGTAGTTGATAATGCCGGGCTGCGCCGCAAGAACCGGCACAGAGATGGTAGCGCTGGTGGTTCCGTTGTTTATCACGGCAATGTTTGCCTTCGGTCCACTGGCCACCTCCCAGGGAACCTGAAAATTGATCTGCTCCTGTCCATTGACGTCATCGACGGCGAAGAGCGGAGCAGCCTTATCGTTGACCATCACCGAGACGTTCAAGAACGTGGTTACGAGCGGCAATCCTGAAGTCAGGTTGATACCCGCGCTGGATGTGAGATTGGACCCGAATAGGGTGGCGATCTCGCCCGGCACAATTCCGCCTTTGGCGAAACTTGCACCGTTCACTACTCCGCTTGCGGTGAAGCTGGGTGGATTGCCGCCCAGAGAGCAACTGGTAATGGAGGTGACCGGGTAACTGGTTATGTTCCCGCCGCTGCCCACCGTGATTTGCGCGTTAACGTTCCACGCCGAGATCGGCGGAAAAAGCTGAGATTGAGGCAGCACACCGCTCGGAATCAAATTACCCGGGCCGCCCAACGTGACGAACCATCCATTCCCATCCCCTGGTATGTCATCGGCAGGTACGGTCATCGTAAAAACGGTGAGGTTCGTACCGCTCGAATAACTGAACACAGCGCTCCCAAGCAAGCAGCCTACGCAATCGGGCGTATTCGAGGTGCTGGTGGACGTTTTCGTGCTGCCACCGATCATGAGGCTGTTGTTGCCCTCATAAGTATCCCTCGACGTGTAACCGCTGGAAGTGACGTGATCATCCTGCTTGCTGGCGAATGACGTGATGTCGATATCGAGCGTCGCGCCGGGACCGGAGAACTGGTAACAAGCCGGGTTCCCGGTGGTGGATCCCGTGGCGGGCGCATACGTAACCTTGATTTGCCAGGACCCCGTGTTGTCGCTGTAGTCGTTATCGTCGACGCCCAGCAGCAACTGGTTGGCGCCCGACGGTATCGTGAAGCTCTTAGGGCCGTCGCCGATGGGAAACGGATTGCCCACAATCACTCCGTTGTTTGCGAATGTGCCGATCAGCTCCGACGCGTAGACCGGGTAGGAACTGGAGCTGATGAAATAGCTTGGATAGCTCCCGTAGGTCGCAATCACCATGTTATTGGTTGCGTCTCCCGAGTACCCATTTGCATCGGTGGCAGTGAACCCGCCCTCGGGGAAAACGTTCACCAGACCGCTCACATACGTGACGGTTACGGTTCCGCCCGGGTTAAAAGGAATACCACTTGATGCGTCGACCGCGGTTGGCGCGGCATTGTCGCCATATCCGTAGTTGAAACTTGGGTTGAGGCTCTGAACCCAAGGCCCCTGGTTCGCGTTGACAGTGACTGTGGTCGATTGCGCCGCTGCGAATCGAGCGAGCAAGGCGAGTGCAAACAACGTGACTAGAACTGCGCGCAGCGGTAGCAGCGCTAGAGCAAGCTCCTTCCGTCGGGTTTGAATCGAGGACGCAATACCTCTGTGATAAGTCATGTTTGTCTCCACTCCTCCATCAAGCTCACGAACCTATAACCTTGACGGCACGGGTTGGCTTGCCATCGGTCTGGGCGTCCTCCGCCAGGTACATTAGCGCCCGTGGCGCCGGTTGCCGGTCCGCCGTCGCCGGAAAACTCACGATGCCGAGGCTGGTACTGTTGCCGGCTAGCTCCGAGATCGTTCTGGAGTTGTCCACCTTGCGTACGCGGCTATCGCCGGCATTCGCAATGTGAAGATTTCCTGCTTGGAACACCGGCCCAAAAGCCAGCCTGGCTTTGGGGACGGGGCCACCGTCACCGGAGTTCCCGAAGTTTCCGTTACCAGCGACCGTTGTGATGGCGCCGGGAGTCTGGCCGAACGCGGATGCAGCCATCAGCGTAATTGCTGCCTGGCAGTACAGAGAAACGTTAAACGCATTGTGAACCTCATAAAATCGGCCTAGACGGGAACGGCTGGAACCACGAACCGCATTAGCCTTCCTTCTCTATATGCGGTCAGCCGACCAAAATGTGCGAAGTTTCTTCAAGCTCACCGAGTCTATTGAAGTGCTGACAAGCTTCAACACGATCCGTTTTCTCTGGACAGATTGTGCCCGTGTTCATCAGGGAAAGTGGGACAGAAGAAAGTCACCGTTGGGCACGTCCATGTCCACAGAGGAGGACAGACGATTTTCGGAGCGGTGAGCACACCGAAGGGTGGTGAAGGGGATGAGGGAAACCAGTCTGCTGGATCTTCCAAAAAGCTTCTGCCTGAAGTTGCACCAGCGGTGCTGGCCATTGCGCTTCTTCGGGTCTCCGCTAGCCTTCCAAAACCAGATGGTTTTGGAATGGCTGAAAGGCCGAGGCCAAGCGCAGTGACTCGCTCATGCTGTCGGTCGAATCCGTAGAGGCTTTTTGGAATGCGTCGCTCGTACCAAGTGGGATTTTTACCAGAGTTCCTGGCGGGCAGAGTGAACCCAGAACTTGCCGGAAGAAGAGGTCATCGAGAGCGTGGAGCTTCCGAGCGTTCGAAGCAATCGGAGATAGGTTCCGTTAATGCTCGATAACAGGTTTAACCAGACTGTCAACGCGCCCCGACGGGGACGAGCCTTCTATACGACGCCCAGGACACACCTCAGGCGGCAGGATGAATCACCGTTCTACGCGACGGCGGTCAGACCGATACGGCACCACGTAGGCCGACCCTGCTGGACCCTTCCGACGAATCGCTTCCGGTGGGTCGCCGGGTCATTCATTTACTGCTTTTCGTACACCATCGTGGCGTTGTACGCCTTCCCTTCAGCATTAGTACCCTTGAGCGTGCTCGTTGTCGTCTTTCCGTCCTTCGAGACCACGCTGCGGCCTGAGACGTTGTACTTTCCACCATTCTTCTTCTGTGTGAAAGTGAATGTGTTCGCGTTTACCTGCTTGATGGCGATGGTGTCATATGGGGATCCGGTCACAGGATATTCCTTTCCATCGTACTTTGCGGTGTAACTGGCGTTGACCGGGGTGCCGTCAGCCCGTTCTCCGGTACTGGTTATTTTCACCCCGCCATCAGATGCTTCCCTTGTGGTAGTGAGGCTCTTGACAGGAGCAGCGGGACTGAATTTGGATTTCTCCATGTTCAGTTTCCATGTCCCGAGGGAGTTGTCAGCCGCAAACGCTACTATGGCTGGGATTGCCAAACTAAGAATAAGCTTCGTCGAAATGCTTCGCATTTGTCTTCCTCTTCCTTTCAGTGCAAGCTCGTTCGAGCTTTGTGTAGGTGGGCTGTCTGAAATCCAGTGCTTGATGCCGCCAGCGCATCGGGCGGACACACTAGGTACCGCTGATCTACACAGACAGCATTCACATCGATCAGCTCGGCGCTAATTGTATCACAGAACTCTGGCCCGCGCGTCTCTGCGCCCAGTTAGTGCGCCCAGTTAGGACAGATCGGCCCAGCAGAAAGCGAACTCGGGGACGACTCCGATAATAGTACATAACGTTTTGTTCCGTAGAATTCGGGGTTGTGGTCGCTTCTCCGCTTCGAACCGGCGACCAGCCCGACCCGAAGCCATAGCCGTCATGCGTGCGCTGGGTATCGACATTTCCGACCATCGCTCTAAGAGCGTGGATGAGTCCTACATTGAAATAACGGGCATTTCTAATTGGAGCTGATGGGTGTATACTAAACCAAACGGAAATTCTGTCTAAAGCTTTTCCCGCGGGCGGCAATACTGGACAGCTTTGGAATTTCATTAAGGAGACAGCCATTGAAAACGAGACAGCCGTTGAAGAAGCTAAGTCTACTCCTCCTGAGCGTTACGTTTAGTGTGTGCCTGCGAGCCCAATCGGCCGTACCCCTCGGCTCGGACGTCACTTACACCATACTAGCCAGCTCCACTGTTACGAACACAGGCCCTACTGTCATTTATGGAAACGTAGGGGTGAGTCCGGGCACCGCAGTGACTGGATTTCCGCCCGGAGGTGCCACGGGCGGGGGGGCGATACACGCGGCTGACGCTTCCGCTGGCCAGGCCCAAATCGATTTGACTACGGCCTATCTCAACGCAGCGGGACAGGCGGCAACCGCGACCGTGTCCGGTGATCTAGGCGGGCAAACCCTGACGTCTGGCGTGTATAAGTCCACATCTACGCTCGGCATAACTGGGACCCTCACACTCAGCGGGCCAGGCTTCTTTATCTTCCAGATTGCGAGCGCACTCACTACGGCATCCAGCAGTCAAGTGGTCCTTATTGGGGGCGCACAGGCAGCCAACGTCTTTTGGCAGGTCGGTAGTTCAGCAACTCTCGGAACGACTTCTACCTTCGCCGGAACCATCCTGGCGCAAGCATCCGTCACGCTTACAACCGGCGCAGTGCTGGATGGCAGGGCTTTGGCTCGGACAGGAGCGGTCACATTAGACGACAATACGGCGGTTAACCCCGGACCAACGGTGTCGGGTGCGCCACCAGCGCTGAGCCTCACTTGTCCGAACAGTTCCGCCCCAGTCGGTGTAGCGTACAACTCCTCGCTGGTAGCCACAGGCGGCACGTCGCCATACACGTATTCAATCACCGGATCGCTGCCCCCTGGTTTAGTCCTGAACACTTCCTCCGGAGCTATCACCGGCACTCCCACTGGAGGAACCACCACCTTTACCGGGACGGTCGTGGACTCCGCAGGATCACCGGCTACAGCCACCAATACTTGCACCATCAATAACCTAGCGTCGAGTACTCAAAGCGTTCCCACGCTCTCCACCTGGGCCTTGGGCCTGCTTGCGCTCTTGCTAATAGCGTACGCGATAGGATTCAAGCGAAGAGCACACGTTTAGCTTTCCCGCGGCAGGACACACCCATGCGTTTGTTGAGGGCATAGGCTTGATGCAAGGGAGGAGCACTTCTCAGTTGCGACCGGGCCGCTTCGTGGTTTTTTTTGCGCTGGCCGCACTGCTGCAGTTTGCCTTGCTGCTGACTCCGTGGTTCCGGCCGGCCATCGACGGATTCTCCCATTCGCTGGTGTGGGCGTCATCCTTTCTCATTAATGCCTTGGGTGGAAAAGCCTCCGCCCAAGGGGCGCTCCTGGGCTCTCCGACTAACGGCTTCACCATCGAAATGAGAGATGGATGTAACGGCATAAATGTGATGATTCTGCTCTGGTCGGCGGTGTTGGCGTTTCCCGTGTCCCGCGCCTGGAAGCTGGTGGGAATTCTGGTGGGCGCCTTGGCGATTCAAGGTTTGAACTTTTTCCGCTTCATCTCCCTGTTCTACCTGGGCCAGTATAGTCAATCGTGGTTTGAATTCGCTCACCTTTATCTGTGGGAAACCCTGATCCTGCTGGACGCCCTGATCGTATTTGGATTGTGGGTCAGACGGGCATCGCCACGCACTGCCGCATATGGCCGAAAGTAGGTTAGGCCATTTACTCTTAAGGGCGGTCGGGTTGCAGTTAGTTCTTTTGGGGCTGTGGTGGACCGTCCTGTACCAACCCTCCATTGGTCTGTTGCGGCTGATAGCCGAAGTTCCCTTCACCCTTCTGCTAACCAACCCATCGAAAAGCACGCTCGAAGTAGATTCCTCTTCCGGGGATTGGAATTTCAGCATCCCGGTAAATACGGTGGTGAAGGATTCTCCACAGTCCAACAGCGCCGTGCAGGTGGATGCGATCGACTTCGCTGCACCCGCGGAGAACGTCGCCCCTTTTACTACCGGGTGGTTCGTATATCTGGGCTTGGCCCTCAGCGTTCCAATCACCAAGGACAGCACTCGTCGCACTTTAAAGGGCCTTCTTTTTCAGACCGCCATTAGTGCGCTGGCCGTGTTCACCTATGCCGAAGTCAACGCGCGTGGCACCCTGGCCCACCTGCACCGTGTGCCGGATCCTGTGGGCCTCTGGTTCCTGAATTTCGTGTATCACATTGACTACCTGGTGATTCCCTACGCCAGCCCATTTCTGCTTATCCTGTGGACTCACCCAGAGTGGTGGCCCAAGCTCATAGGCATCCGAACGCCGGGTTTCTCTATCCGTTTCTCGGGCTGAAAAACTCCGCAGCGCAGGCGGAAACCGGGCGGGGTGAACCTACGACTGCCGAGCAGATGCCTTAGGTAAGTTTGATTCGGGCTTCTACGACTTTGGCGCGGCTCGCCGCCTCTGCTGACCAAGGCGGCTCCGATTCTGGAACCCCCCCTGTAATGGCGATCTTATGCCACGCGCTTCCGCGATTGCCGCACGTATACGGTCAGGCCGAGGAAGAGGCCCATGCCAAGCAGCGTAGCGGTCCCGGGATCGGGAGTGGGCTGGACGCCCCCGCCGCTGAAGCCGGCGCTGCCAAAATCGGTGCGTCCGCTGCCGAAGTCGCCGCCGGCGCTGCAGGTGTCGGAAATGGTGTTGGTATCCAGCGTCACTACCCCAGTTTGCGCGAAGGCTCTGCCGCACAGGATTGCGGCGCTGGTATTCATGGTGATGCTTCCAAGCGCGAGAATGTTTCCTGCGAAGGTGGTGCTTGTACCGAGAGTCGCAGAGCTGCCGACATCCCAAAACACGCCGTTATTTGCACCGCCATTGATAACGATAACAGTCGAACTGCTTGCGGTTGTGAGGGTGCTCCCAATCTGGAAAACGAAAAGCGCATTCGGGTTGTCCAGGGCGTTGAGAGTGAGCGTTCCCGTCAACTGAGCCGACGACGTGAACATATAGATGCCGGGAGTGAGCGTACCCACCGTACCCAGATCCTGACCAGTCAGGTTGCTAGTGAATGGCAGAAGGGCGAGCGTATTGTACGCAGTCGTGACGTCAATCTGAGCCTGTTGCGCGACGGCATCAGTTTGGTGTAGCGCTCCGGTGAGGGTGAAGAAGCCATCGATCGAAGTACCTGGCCAGAGACCAAGATCTCCGTTGATGGTGGTGAAACCCGTATTGGTCACGGTCGAAGCACCCAGGACCGCGAAGCTCTGTGCCGAACCCAGTATGGGCGTGGCCAATGCTACGGATGGGCTCCAGAGAAACGCGGCGAACGGGATAATGAGGACGATCCGGGCCGCGCATCTCTGAAATGCGTTTCTCATGGTGTCCCTCCCTCTAAGTTCTGCGGCCCGCTGGCTAGCGTACCTGCGGGCCACACCTAAGCACGCATAGACTTTCCCGGCAATCATCGATTGTACATCAAATCGCCTTCGTTGGAGCCGTTTCTTCATCCTCTCCATCCCGGGCAACTCCGGTGGCCCTGAAAGGGCCGACTCTGTCTCCTCCGGGTACGGACAAGCCCGCCGAGCGCGGAAGCGCTGGGGAGGTATGCTGGAAGAAAGCAGTACGCAGTGCCTTTGCAATCCATCGTTGTCGTTCTCTTATCTGTGGTGATCGCCTGCATTGCCTTCTATGCTGTCCTTCGCCGCCGCCACCGCTGCGCTCACAACGACCCGCTATGTCGCCGTGCACGGCCCTGTATCGCCTGCTACCGTGAGATTTATTATGGGCGAAAGGAAGGCCGTTAGAGCCTCGTTCGACGAAAGGTCGAATCACTTGGACGTAACATGCCGGCTCGGAGACAGGTGGGCGTTAATGCCTTTGATTCCGGCGACATCCCTTTTGACTTCAGCCTGGAACCACAGCGTTTCGAGCTTCTTCAATTCCTGAAAATCAAATACGCACGGATTGTCAGAGTGCAGCCTCTACGGCGTTCTACCAGCCTACGGAGTTGTGGATCGCTGACGGCCTGCGCTGAGCTGACGCCGCCGAGAACGTGGCTTGAACCGATGGCAAGTAGCTTTCAACAGATTGGGAATGATTAGTCGGCTTCTTGTCATGTGGCCGTCGAGGTTTGATGATCGCGCAGCGACGCTGTTGAATAGGGGTCGATAAATGATGCTCGATAAGGTGCGCCTGGACTGATGAAACTATTCGAGCTGAGCCTGGATCTGTCGAAGTCGCTCGCGCGCTTCTTCCACCGCGTGCCACTGGGTTTCCACCAGCGCGCGAGTTGGGCCAGACACGTCGGATTGCGCGACGGCTTCATAACTTGCGCCCGCCGAGTCTTCTCCTGTTTCGCAAGCGGCAATGATGGCTCTGGGACTACCGCCAGACACCCCGGACTTCAGCGCGATCCAGCCCCGGTGAAGCGTGGCGGAAATGCTGCCCGACCCGCCGGGACTCCCGCCTAGCCGCGCAACTTCAGCTCGTAATTCTTCGGCATATTCCCAGCGCTTGATCGCGAAGTCGGACAGAATGACACGTAGCTTCGCATCTTTGATATGCTCCGCGGCGGTTAGATAGCCCAGTTCACCGTCCAAACAGACCTGAACGAGCTTGTTCAGGTTCTGGACAGCGGAGTTAGCATCCTTCTTCTTAACCCGTACACCGCACATCTCGCCCAAGCGTGTCTCGGTGGCCTGCATCCGGCCAGCCACCAAGCCTAGTGTCAGAAATAACATGTCGGCGGCAAACTTCGAGTCCTTGCGGAGCGCGGCAGAGAGGCCCCCGCCATCCAACCGCAGAGCGGTGGATCGCTCCCGTGCTCGTACCTGGAACAAAGTGTCTTGCCGCGGCAGCAGCGCAGACCACCCGAACGCGTCTCCAGGGCCAAGGGCTTGGATGTTCACGGTGTACTGGCGGTGGCGCAACTCGATCAGGGCGCTACCGGAAAGCAACAGGTAGAAATAGCGGGACCGCTCCCCAGCGGTTAGGACTACCTCATCTTCCAGGAATTCCACCGGCGCGGCGAACGAGGTTATCGTTGCTAAATCTTCCTCACGCAATCCGACAAGAAACGGATGTCCGCGCACTGCTTCCGCAAGAGTCACCTCACCCAGGATTGGGCGTAGACCCCCATGAGGTGGTCGTTTTGCGAGATGCGGCCCATCCATAATTCCTACCGAGCAACTGGGATGCCATCCTTCCCAAACTAGCTCGGTCGGTTGGGAGTCTCGATCAAGTGGCGACTGCTAGCACTCTCTCCGCGCCTTGCTTATTCTGGTCACTTGAGTGCATTCAAGATGAAAATATGAGGTCTATGACAAAGCTGCCCTCCAACGTCGCCGAGTTTCTGGCCGGGAAGCGATTCGCAGTAGCGGGAGTCTCGCGACAGCCGCAGCAGGCGGCGAACGCCATCTATCGGAAAATGTGTAACTCCGGATTTGAGGTGTTGCCAGTCAATCCGAATGCTGCAGAAATCGAGGGTGTGCGCTGCTATCCGAATCTAGCATCTGTATCAGGATCTATCCACGGTGTCGTGGTCGCCACCCATCCTCGCAACGCTCTTGACATCGTCCGCCAGTGCAGTGAACTGGGCGTGCGTCATGTCTGGTTCCACCGGTCCTTCGGTACTGGCAGCGTCTCCGGCGAAGCAGTAGCGGAATGCCAAGCGCGCGGTATCCAGTGCATCGAAGGTGGCTGCCCACTAATGTACTCGGAGCCTGTGGATCTGGGGCACCGCTGCTTGCGCTGGTGGCTACGGATGGGCGGGCGGGTTCCGCGTTAGGGGAGTCGTGCTGGTTTCCAGACGAACTTCGGGACTCTATACGGTTAACTGGGGTAGCATGTCATCCATGAGTCTATGAAAGAACTCCTCACCAAGAAATTCTGGCGGGACGTCAAAAAAACATTCGAAGAAGCGCGTGCAGAGACAACTCCCAAGAGCGGGGATTCACAGGCTGCCTCTCCCTTGGACGCGAAGCCCAGCGCCGGGAAGCCGGCGGAGATTCCCGCACCGCCTCCAGAAGCAGGCCGCCCGGCAGATTGAGGACACTTGGCGGGCCGGAGGGGGTGTTGACCGTCAGAGACTAACTCGTGGCGGCGAATCCGCGTTCCAAGCTTATTCACAAGGTCATGACCCTCGGAAAGAAAGTAGCGAATGAACGCGCGTTCCGCGAGCGTCAGCGATTTGGCGAGCTGCTGGCCGGGCCTTCCTTGGAACACTCCCGCGAGCAGCACCCGCTTGCCGATTTTCGCATTGCGGAGGTGCTGCATCAGTCGGAGGTTGTTAAAGTGTCCCTTCACTCTGCCGCGAATGCGCGTGGCCTTACCGACGTACAGGGCCTCAAAGTGACTCCCAAAGCACCGTCCAAATACGTACACGCCCGGCCCGTTGGGCACCTTAGCGAGATCAACGGTGTAAATCAGGTTGTCCCTGCTCGCATCTCCGGCTTAGAGTCACAAACAAGGAGCAATCAACATGCCAGTGAGGGAACGATACGGGAGATGGCACATTCGGTTTTGGGTAGACGGTCGGCCATTCTGTCAACCAACAGACTTGGCGGCCACCGAACGAGACAAGAGCGCCGCAATAAGAATCGAAGCGGAGCTGCGGAAATTGGTACTCGAAGGCAGAGCGCACGAACTGCGCTTGGAGATCATCAGATTCAATGAAGCAGCCGACAAATTTCTCAAGTGGGTCAGACGGCGAGCATCGGGACCACGAGAACACGCCCAAGCGGCTGCGCACCAGCTTCGCGAGTCTTCTTCGCTTCTTTGGATCGAAGCCAGTTCCCAGTATCATCGAAGGCCCAATTAACGACTATATGGCTTGGCGGAGGATGGAGCATCAGGTCAAAGAGATCACGGTTCGGCACGACCTTCACGCTTTGAGTAAATTCTTCGGCTATGCGATTGGACACAATTGGGCAAAGAGGAATCCTGTCCAGGGGATCGAGATTCCTAGCGATGCCGACTCGGTCAGGATGTATATTCTCACCCAAGCGGAAGAGATGAGCTACTTCCAGACTGCTACATCTGAATTCACGATCACCATTAAGGGCATCATCCACAACCACGGACCATTTCGAGATCTGCACGACGTTGGGCGATTGATCCTGCTTCAAGGCAACAGGCCGGAGGAAATCTACAATTTGCAGCGCGCTGACGTGGATCTTGAGAAGGGGAAATTCTGTGTGCGCAAAGGTAAGTCGCGAGCGGCTCGCCGCGAATTGCAATTGCCGGAAAGTAGAGAAATCCTTGCTCGCCGGCTTTCGATGCCGGCCAGCCCCTGAGTGTTTCCTTCGCCGAAGCGGGCGGGCCTGCCCATTACTAAATTGAATGGTTCTCGCGAAAAGGTGCTCGAAGCGACGGGTCTGTCGTTCGTCCTTTACGACCTTAGGCACACGTTCGCGACGCGAGCAGCCGAGCGGGGAATGCCGCTACCGTTGCTCGCGAAGATACTGGGCCACGCGAATATGCGCTCAATCGAGAAGATGTACATCCGACTCAACCTGCCCTCGACGCAGCTATGCTGCGCTACGGTCAACCGGCTGTTGGGTTGGAGGAAACGAGACCCTCCGAGGTACCTGGAACGATCCAATGAACGGGGCTGTTTCGGGGCGGTCTGTAGCGGCCCACAGGCACCTTTTGCAGACCCGAGCGGCCCTCGATAGGACGCTGTAGATTATTGATTAATCAGCTAAATTGTTGGAGGCGCGGACCGGAGTCGAACCGGTGAATAAAGGTTTTGCAGACCTTGGCCTGGGGAGTCTTGCCGCTAGTTTTTTCAATCACTTAGATCAGCAACGTGCCATCTTGGTTCAAATCGGTGTCAAATGGACCGTCTGAAATCGCCTCGAAATCGCGCCGAAAACTTGCGCCTCCTCAGAGGCTCCTGCTCCGACTCCCATGGAAATCGCTCGACACGAAAGACTAGTTATGATACAACATAATACACTAGTATTGATACGACGCAATAAACGAGTTTCACAACGTGGCTTCGCCCTCCCAAAAACTCGCTGAGTCATTGGAAATCCTGCATGGACTGCAAAACGCGCAGGGCGCTGCTATTCGTTCGCGCGATATGACGCGCACGCACCGGGAACGGCTGCTTGCCAACGGCTTTCTGCAGGAAGTCATAAAAGGGTGGTACATACCCAGCCGTCCGGACGAATCGAAGGGTGAGAGCACGGCATGGTATGCGGCATTCTGGCGATTCGCAGCAGTGTATCTCGAAAAGCGCTTTGGCCGAAACTGGAGCCTTTCCCCAGAGCAGTCCCTCTCGCTGCACGCGGGCAACTGGACCGTCCCCAGGCAACTGGCAGTACGTGCTCCCAAAGGCCGGAATAACGTCACCAATCTGCCGCACGGTACATCTTTGTTTGAGGTTCAGTCGGCGCTGCCGCCGGCATCCGCAAGAACCGAAAAGGAAGGCCTTCGCCTCCTTCCGCTGGAAGCCGCACTCATCGAAGCCTCTCCCCGGTATTTCCTGGACCACGCTACCGACGTGCGGTCGGCGATGGCGATGATCCGCGAGCCTTCCGTTCTGCTCGCGAAACTCCTGGAAGGCGGTCACAGCACGATCGCGGGACGTCTGGCCGGCGCCTTTCGCAACAGCGGGCGCGGCCAGATCGCGGATGAAATCACACAGACCATGTCGGCCGCCGGCTACAAGTTCCGTGAAATCGATCCATTTACCGACCGCCCAGCTGTCGCGCTGTCGCCGCGGGAAGCGTCGCCCTATGTGAACCGGATAAAGCTGTTGTGGGAGAAAATGCGTGAACCGGTGATCGAGGTCTTTCCAAAAGCGCCGGGATTGCCGCGCAATGCGGCGGCCTACTTGAAACGCGTCGACGAAGCCTATGTGGCCGACGCTTATCATTCGTTGTCCATCGAGGGCTATCGCGTCACTCCGGAATTGATCCGGCGTGTGCGCGGCGGCACGTGGAATCCGGAAGCAAACCAACAGGACCGCGAGCAGTGGAACGCGATGGCGGCGCGCGGTTACTGGCAGGCCTATCAGGTCGTTCAGAAGAGCATCGGCAGGGTTTTGAAGGCCGAAACTCCCGGCGCTGTGGCCGAAGACGATCACCGCGCGTGGTATCGGGAGATGTTCGCGCCGAGCGTCACCGCCGGCTTGTTGAAACCAAGCGATCTCGCTGGCTACCGCAACGAGCAGGTTTACATTCGCAGATCCATGCACGTGCCTTTGAACCGTGAGGCGGTGAGGGATGCGATGCCCGCATTCTTCGACCTTCTACGCGAGGAGGACCACCCCGGCGTGCGGGTAGTGCTCGGGCATTTCATATTCGTATACATCCATCCCTACATGGACGGGAACGGGCGCATAGGGCGGTTTCTCATGAACCTGATGATGGCGGCGGGAGGTTATCCGTGGACGGTGGTACCGGTCGGCGAACGCCAGAGCTACATGGCCGCGCTTGAAAAAGCGAGTGTAGGGGAAAATATCAGGCCCTTCGCGGAGTTTCTTGCAGGACTGGTCAGGAAGCGGCTCGCCGGAGAACCATTGCCGCCGGTGCCGAAATCGTGATCTTTATAGACGGACACATTTCTACAAACCTCGCGCAAATAAACTGGTGGGGTACACTCGGTCGCGACGGTGTACCAAGTTACCATTATCACTAACGGTCGCGCGACAATGACTGATGCGCATTCATCAGTTGACGGCTGTCCGTACGTCACGGAATCCATTAGAGTTATGTTGGAGGCGCGGGCCGGGATCGAACCGGCGAATAAAGGTTTTGCAGACCTTGGGTCTGCAACCGCAAGCCTTGCGGAATCAGCACGAAACACCACGACTAGCGCGAGCCGTCCGGTTTTGGTCCGGTCCCCGATACCGACCTATGATAAGCCCTGACCTATGAACCCTCGAAGCCGGATGCTGGACCTCGACCCATGCAACCCCTCGACCCCATGGACGAAAGCGGATCGAGGATCTATGGCTAGACCACGGAAGCAGGTAGATGTCGTCGAAGTTCTGCGGCTCAGGTTGGAAGGCCTAAGCTAGCCAGTGATCGCCCGTAGAATGCGATTGGGTCTCGGCACAGTGTATCGAGCTTACCGGCGGGCAATTGAGGCCCTCAAGCCTTTCCAAAACCCCTCCAGTGTGCGATTACGGACCGATGGTCCCCGCGATTGCTGCTCAGTAGCCGAGGCAGGCGTGATAAGCCGCGTATCGCATAAAGAACGAGAACTGACTGGCGTAAAGTGAGCACCGCTCCGAATTCAGAACCGCAATTCCCGCAACTCCCGCGCCAATCAGCAACCCTTTGCCGATTGCCTTCAAAATGTGATGGTCGCCCTTTTGCTGTGGCGCGACAAAGCTGGTCGTCGTCTGTTCAACCGGCGGCCGAGGCGTAACCGCCTTGGTGACGAACGCGGCTGAGTAACTGTCGACCGGCTTCGGTGCATCATCCGGAACGTAGGGTGCTGGCTCGGTGCCGACGTTGGAGATTGTCGCTTTGGCTGGCTCGTTGGTTTGTGCGGTCAGCGGCAGAGCGCAACAGAGCGCCAGACACAGCCATAATGCGCCGACACTGGAAACGATTTTCATTGAGGGCCTCCGATGTAATCCAGTCTGCGCCCAGGATTTTCTAAAATCACCAGTACAAAAGACTCAAAAGGGCCTTACGGTGCTTAGTTCCAGGCACACCTGGTTTTGGGGGGATGAAGGCCGTTAATGGGTGCCGAAATCCGACACAATCTTACACGACAACGCGCGCACGGGCGGGCGCGGGAAGCCCCGAGTCGCAACGAACCTCATGAAGGTCATAGAAGATGCGGTTTTCGGCTGAATGTTTCAAGCGTGTGGCTGACCAGTCGAGCCACTAAATTGCCACTATTCGTGTACATTTTCTTCGCGCTCGTTATTGAAGAGAAAGAGGTTTTGGCTCCAGACAGTATGGGGCTGAAACACCTGCGTTTCGGTGCGCGTTTTCGGCCTGCCTTCGAGAATCCATTCTATCTGTATTCTATTTCTCAGTCCCCTACTGAAGCGAAATCACAACATTCGGAGGTGTCTGCGTTCCCCCCACCGTTGCCACAATCGAGACATCCCCCGTTCCGAGGCCCTCTGGAACAGTCAGATTGATCTGGTAAAGACCGGCGCCGGACAGGCCCGCAAATGTCGGGAGCACGCTCGAATTGCCTATGCGGAGCCTCACTGGATTGGTGGTAGGTGCCGTCCCAAAGAACACTTGCCCGGCAGGTGCGGCTGGGTTGGTCAGCCCGAGCCCGGTACTGTACAGTTCCACGATGTCGCCCGCTTTTGCGGCAACCGTTGGATAACCAAGTGATGTTCCGGTCGGCCCAATAATGTCGTAGGAACCTCCGCCGTAGGCGCCTGAACCATCGGCCCTGACTATGATGCCGGCCACGTGTTTGGAATCCTGTAGAAAGAATGAAGGAGCAAACCGAGCCAGCGTCACGGTGGCTGTCGAGCTTCCACCGGCGGTCGTGACGACCACTGGAACGTTGCCGGTAGCCGTGTCGGTCGGGGCTTGCACGTTAATCTGTCCGGCACTAACGAACGAGAGATAAGCTGATTTGCCATTGACCGTCACACTTGTGCCACCCAGAAACGTTGGGAAATCTCCATTCCAGGCCATCGTTGAATTGGCGAGATTGGCGCCGTAAATCGAGACCCATTCGCCGGACTGGATTGTTGACACTGCACTGCCGACAGGAACGATGCCACCGGCTTTGATCGATGGCACGGGCAAAGTCGGTGGTGGCGGGGGTGAAACAATTGCCGAGCAACCGCTAACCGAATCCGGCGTATAATCCGTTTCAGCAAAATTTACATCTAGGACCATAAAGGGATCGACCGATCCGGGAATTGGCGGAAGCGCGGCCGGTAGGCTTCCGTTTGGAAAGAAGATGCCAGACCAGCCAAGCGATACCGACGCAGCAACTATCGTGTTATTCGTGCTTGTGAAGCCCACGGTGAGATCAAACGCCGAAAAATCTATGCTGGAATCAGAACTAACGGTCACAATAAGCGAGATGGGCTGAGAAGGGGAAGAAGTATAGGTTGTCTGATCTACCGTCAAGCTGGCAGTCCCAGCCAGGCCGGAGTCAGAAGAATATTGATAAATCCCTGGAGAAGGCATCGTCGGAGAAGGCAAGCTTGTGATGTTGACTGTAAAGCTAGCCGCTGAACCGCTCGAAAACGTATAGCATTGTGCGCTGGCGATGCGAACTCCGGTTAAGAGAAGTGCGATCGCAAACCGAGGACATCTACCTCCCACCATGGTTCGCAAGGAACGCATACTCTATCACCTCCGTTCGTTTATCGTCTGAATCGTGGCCTGGCTTTAAGCCTTTTCAGAAACGCTGGAGTTAGCATTGCAGTTTTCCCCGTGTACTTCTATGGAAATGTTGTTGGAATTATCCCAAAAGGAGCCCCTTGGCGCATGCGGAAGTTCTTCGTTTTCCGAACGCCTATGCTAACCGCCGTATTGGGCGTTGTTCTGGCATCCACTGCTGGCTTCTTCCTGGGGACGATTTCCGTACACTTGTAGGCGTCTATCAGCGTCGAAACGGGCGCGCCAACCTGCTTCGCAATCGCGCAAGCACAGGACCGCGAGATGGAACGATTTGAGGCTCAGAACATTTCAGGCGCGCAACGTTGTCCGGTTTCGGTCCGGTCGAATGCGCTGAAAACCGGGAAAACGAGGGATCGGGCAGTAACTCGCGGGAAGGTCTAAGTGCTAGCAAAATCAATTAGGTTGATGGAGGCGCGGGCCGGGATCGAACCGGCGAATAAAGGTTTTGCAGACCTCTGCCTTACCACTTGGCTACCGCGCCTGATTCCGTGAGGGCCTTGGCCGGCTGGTTGAGCTTCTCTTCGCACCATACCGCGACTTACACGCAGAAGTCAATTCTAGCGCGCTTGAAACGTGAGTCCCTTGCTCTGGCTGGGCGGGATTTTCTTGGCGCCATCCCGCGACGCGGTGGTGGAAACAGATTCCGGCACAACCGGCAACAGCACATGCGACGGATAAACCCGGCTGTGGTAGATGGTCTGCTGCACCTTCTTTAACACCGTTTCGTCAGCGAGAGAACGGCCGGTGTTCGGATTGCGATCGAACCGCGGGAAGTTGCTGCTTGAAATCTCCACGCGGATGCGGTGTCCTGCCAGGAACACATTACTGGTCACTCCGGCGTCGATCGTGAGCGGATAAATCTCGCCCGGCTTACCCAACTCGGCTTTCTCCAGTCCATTGCGATAGCGGACTCGGAGCACGCCATCGGTGAGATTGCGCGCCTCGCCGCTTGGAAACACATCTATCAGTTTCGCCGTGAAATCCGTATCGGGCGCGGATGTTGACGCGTACAGCACCACGCGGACGGGTCCGGTTGCCTCCAGCGCCTGCTTCAAGGGATCGCTGGTGTAGACCAGAACGTCTTTGCGCTTCTCCACCGGCCGCTGGTCCATGGGTCCCCAGGGAAAAATCTTCGGATCGCAGCACACTGCTCCGCCCATAGTCGGCACCGGATCGCGCGGATCGTAAGTGTACTGGTCGGGCTTGGCTTTCTTCCCCAGGTTCCAAACCAGCGCGCCATCGCCCTTCATTGTGTTGGCGTGACCTTTACTGGTCAGGTAAAAAGGCGTGTAACGGGTGCGGGCGAGCGGCCATTCCTGCTCGTCACGCCAGCGATTCGCTCCCATCACGAAAATGTGCATCGGAGCCTCATCCACTTCCGCGCGAGCGCTGTGCCACATCCAGGGCGTGTAGTGCGCTGCTTCCTCCGGCACTCCTTTCAGCCAATGATCGAACCACGCGATCTGGTACGCGCGAATGGGCGCTCCGGCATCGTCGCCGAAACCAACGCCGGCAAATGTACTCGACATGTTATGCGGCCAGGGACCAATCATGATGCGGTGTTTCGTATCCTGTTTGCCCGGCTTATGCAACGCCGCAAAGGCATCCAGGTCGCTCTCGACATAGTTGTCGTACCAGCCGCCCACCGCAAACACGGGCACGTGGACGCGATCGATGTTCTCGCGAACGCTGCGTTCCTTCCAGAACGAATCATAAGTAGGATGTTCCAGGATGGTCTGGTACAGGGGCAGTGGCCGGGTAGTGGCGGCGGTATCGGAAGTCCGCAGCGGCAGGTGACCGATGTAACTGCCAAATTTCGGCTTGGGGAGCCCGGCAGGGGTCAGGTTCTGCGACAACCAGAGCAGACGATGCCCCAGCTTCATGGCGCCGCCAGGAGAATAGAACCGGTCCAGATAATCGTCGCTGCCGGAGACCACCGGAAAGATCGCCTTCAAGTGCGGGTTATTCAAAAGCGCCACTCGCCACTGTGCGATTCCCAAATACGATCCGCCGATCATCCCCACTTTGCCGTCCGACCACGGCTGCGCCGCAATCCAGTTGAGCGTGTCGTATCCGTCCGGACCTTCCTGGTTCAAAGCGTCGAACACGCCTTCGGAGTTATAGCGGCCGCGCACATCCTGCATCACAACCGCGTACCCGTGCTGGATAAAGGAAGAATAACCTGGCTGAAAATCGGCACCTTTTCCATACGGCGTTCGAATCAGGATGGCTGGGTATCGCGCGCCACCGGCCGGATGAAAGACGTTGGCGTCCAGATGAATTCCGTCGCGCATCGGAACGCGCACGTGTAGCAGCTTCTCCATCGTGATAGCCGGGGCTGTGACAGCCACGGGCATGACGGGAGAAACCGTGAGCAACGCCGCTCCAAACAAGAATGATGCGGTGATTTTCACCGGCAGAAATAGCGCCGTTACGAGGGCGCTCTCCAAAATTAAACCGATTAGATTAATGATAACAGGCTCGCATGACTTCCCAATACATATCGGCCACCCGTTCGGGGGTGTGAAACTCGCGAATATGGGCTGAGGCGCGTTCTCCAATGGCTCGCGCGTCCTGGGAGAATGTGGCCAGCCAGACCATGAATTCCACTAATAAGTCTTCCTCGGACGGTCCGGTATCCACGCGCAGGCAGGTGGCATCTGGAAATCCCGACGTCTCCGCGGATGCGCTCATCAAAACAGGTTTGCCGATTCCCATCAGCCTTATGCTGATGCCGGACGTTTCCCCTGCCGTGGGATAACGCAGGTTGATGCAAGCGTCGACAGCGGCCGCATGTAGCCAGAAGTCGCGCTCCGGCGTATAGCCGATTCGGACAATCCCTTCCGCGCCGAGTAGCGGTTCGAGAGCTCTCTCGAGGTCTCGCGACACGAAATCGCCCGCCACCACGAGCGCAATGTCCGCCGCGGCGCGCGCCCGATGGAAGGCCCGCAGCACAGCCGCCAGACGCTTCGATTCCCGCAAGTGTCCAAAAACGCCGAACAGAAAGGTTCTTTCGCTGATCCCAATTTTTCGGCGCCAGTTCTCGATTTCCCGGCGGCCCGGGACCTCGGGCAACTCCAGCAAGTGCGGGATTTCGTGGATCGCCGCTCCCGGCACGTGCGCTTTCACGACTTCCGCCGCCGCCGGATTGTGAACAATCAGCGCCAGCGACCGTTCAGCCACGCGTTTCAGCATCGGATACCGGAAATATTGCGGATCGCTGGCCGAGCGCGCCCGCCCGCGCCACAATTCATGCGCCTGATCTTCGTTCCACGCGCCATAGTTGTAAACGAACTCCGCGACGTACTGCTGCTCAGAGAAACTTCCCAGGAAAAAATGCTGTAGAACTGCATCGTGCAGCACCGCGACACCGGGCTTTTCGAGCGCGCGCTGGTAGATCTCGCGATGGAGCGGGTTGTTGCCCAGATGGTACAGGTTGATGTCGCCCTCGCCCAGTTCCACAGCGCCGGATGATCGAAGAGCACGCAACAACGACGCGGAGTAATCGGCCACACCCGTGCGCGCGGGCGGGAGCGGCGAGAAGAATCCAACCTTCAAGCTTTTTTCCGCGGCCCAAACAATGCCGTGCCAATGCGCACTATGGTCGCGCCCTCCTCAATCGCCACTTCCAAGTCGTGCGACATGCCCATCGACAATTGCTTCAAACCGTTCGCGTCCGCGAGCGCGCGCAGTTTCGCGAAATACGGGCGCGACGGCTCGGCATCGTCCGACCAGGGTGGCATGGTCATCAGGCCCAAAAGCCGCAAGCGCGGGCACTCCCGGATTACCTCCACCAGCGCTGGTACTTCCCCGGGCGCCGCGCCCGCCTTGGCTTCTTCGGCTGACAGCTTCACCTCAATCATCACGTCCAGCGGCTTCTGCTCCGCATCCAACCGGCGCGCCAGTTTCTGAGTGTCCACGGTCTGGATCACATCAAAAATCTCCGCGGCGATTTTCGATTTGTTCGACTGCAGGTGCCCGATCAGATGAAAGCGCGAGCCCTCGCAATCCGCCAACTCGGCGCGCTTGCCCTCAAATTCCTGCACATAGTTCTCGCCGAATTCCCGCAGGCCCAGTTGGAATGCTTCGCGGATCAGCGCGGCCGGGAATTTCTTCGTTACAGCCAATAAAGTGATGTCGCTGCGCTGGCGTCCCGCGTGGGCAGCCGCGTTCGCGATCCTGGTTTCGACTTGCTCTAGCTTTTCTTTAAGCACCGGATGATGATACCGGAATACGATAATAGATTAGCGCAGGCCTTGTTCAAGGCTTGTTTCTCACCGCCCCCGCCGAGCCGCGACCCGTAGGTAAGAAGCCGTGAAAATTGTTCCCTTGCTGACGCGTGGGGCTATCATTCGGGGCACGAATGCCGGCCTGCCGATGTAGCCCCGCGCGTGAGCAAGGGGACAGGAGCATCCCACTGACCGATATCCGCCAGACCATCGAGCAATTTCTTCAGAACAGCGCCGAGACTGTCCTGTGCGAGCCTGGCGAAGAATCTCTCCCGATTACGGCCGATAACTTTGTGCTCGAAACACGCAACGGCTGGCTGAGCCTGCAAGCCTGGAACGATCGCCGTAACCTGGTACGCCGCGTCACCGGCATTGAAAGCCAGACCCGCGGAAAGCTGGTGTTGCGCATCCAGCGTTTCGGCCACCGGACCGGCACTCTGTCGCTGGTGGATTTACGGCGCAGCGCGGGCGAGAATATCACTCTGCAGAGCGGGCGTCTCGAATTCCGCGAACAGTTCCGACGTTTTCTGCGGCGTCAATTCCCAACCTATAAGATCGCCGAGCTGACCACCGGCGCCGATCTGGAGCATAGCCTTTCACCCGCTTATCCCCGCGCTTTCCTGCGGCAGGGCGCTTCCGGCTGGGCTGCGATTGGCGCTTCGCCGGATGCGTTCCACTGCGACGGAGTCCTCACCTTCGGCCTCATCTGGCTGGATTACCTGCGCCTCCGAGAGCCCGCCGCGGTGATTCACGGCTTGATCCTTTATCTTCCTGCTGATCGCGAGAAGACCACTTGCCTGCGGCTGCTGTTCCTAAATCCTGAGCTAGCGCAATTCGCCGCGTTCGTGTATACCGAAGAGAAAATCGAAGAGCGGGTCGACCTGCGCGACTATGGCAATCTCGATACGCGCCTGGAACCTTATCGCCGCCGGCTTCCCTCCGAGCTGGATCGAATTCTCGCGCCCCTCCGCGAAATCGGCGATGTCGAAGCCATCGAGCGCTCCGATGGCGAACTGAGCCTGCGAGTGCGCGGCATGGAATTCGCCAGGACGTCCGGGGATGAATTGCGATTCGGGCTCGAGCGGCTGCGCCCTGCCGGCGTTGAGCACGCAGTTGAGATGGTGCGTTTGGCTGAGGATTTGAGCCGGTTTCGTTCGCCCGACGCCATCGATCGCCAAAATCCGCTGTACCTGCGAAATCCCGAAGCGTGGCTGGAATCGCGAGTTCGTAACGACATTGAAGCCATCGATGCGCGCCTGCTCTCTGCTCCGATTTATGGACAAGTGCCCGCTTTCGCCGCCACCGATCGGGGCGTTCTTGACTTGCTGGCGGCGGACCACGCCGGGCGCCTCGCGGTGCTCGAGCTGAAGGCTTCCGAAGATATCCACCTGCCTTTGCAAGCGCTGGATTATTGGATGCGAGTGAAGTGGCATCTGGATCGCCGCGAGTTCAGCGCGCGCGGCTATTTCCCGGGAATTGAATTGCGCGCTGAAACGCCGCGTCTGCTGCTGGTCTCGCCGGCGCTCGATTTTCACCCGTCCAATGAGCGCGTCCTCCGTTACTTTTCCCCCGCCGTCGAAGTGGAGCGGGTCGGCGTCAGTTTAGAATGGCAGAGGGAGCTGAAAGTGGTGTTCCGCTCGTGAGCTGTCATGCCTATCCAATTTTTCAACAACATTAAGAAAGCGATCAGCAATCTGGACCCGGAGGAAGCGCGCCGCCATGCTGAGCGCCCGATCCGGTTGTTCCTGTATGCCGATAGCGAGCGCGCCTACCGCCAGATGGAGGAGTTTTTCGCGCCGCCTGAGCTGTCCGAGTCCAGGCGGGCGCAGCTCCAGCACCGTATTTATCGCGCTACCGAGGGATTCTTGCCGGCCGAGCGACACGATTTAGAAATCTACTACGAGGATTCGCCGCACGATATACTCGCACCTTCGAGTCAGGTTTTTGCGTTTCGCCCCGATCGTCCCATCCAAACTATTCACCAGGTGCTGCACCATCGCCGCGATCTGGCCATTCCACTGGCGGTGCACATCCAGCCGTTTCGCGAGGAAGTTTCGCAGAGAATTATAAAAAAAGTCGCAAAAGAAAACGCTCTGTTCGCGCTAGCCACCGCGCTGCCGGATATCGTTCCCTTCCTCTCGCTGCCTTGGGCAATCGGAGAATTCGCGTCTGACACGGCTCTACTGACGGCGAACCAGTTCCGCATGGCGTTCCTATTGGCTGCCGCCAACGACCGCGATATCGGCTATCGCGAGCAGAAGGCCGAGGTGGTGTCCATCATGATGGGCGCATTCGGATGGCGGGCGCTGGCGCGCGAACTGGCCGGAAAAATCCCATTGGGCGGTGGCTTGATTCCCAAGGCCGCTATCGCTTACGCAGGCACACGCGTGGTTGGGCTGTCGCTCGAGCGCCTGTACCGCATCGGCCACGCCTACACGCGTGAAGAGCGCCGCCTGGCGTATGAAGATGCGCTGCAGCGCGGCAAAACCTTCGCCGCATCTCTTCTGGACGGAATAAGAGCCAAGAATCCGGGAGCCAGAATCGGGTAGTTCAGGCTGTGGGGCAGGTTGGCAACCTGCGGCGGGTTGTTAACCCGCCCGAGTTTGCGCCAATTGGCAATCGGCGCGCAGGATTCCATCCTGCCCCACTACTCAGAATCCGGAAGCCCGAACGATTCCGCATGCGTCCAATATTGCGGATTACTGTAAACTAAGCAAGGAGGCGCTGAATGTTCCTTCGCGTTTCAACTGTTTTACTGGCAATAGCGGCTCTCGGCGTAGCTGATACGCTCACGCTTCGCAGTGGCCAGGTTGTTCGCGGCGAATATCTGGGAGGCGACGCCCGCCACGTCAAAATGGCGGTGGGCGATCGCGTGGAAACGTACTCGGTAGAAGATGTTTCAGACCTTTCTTTTGGAAGCGGACAGAACATGTCTTCCGACAACGACCGCCGGGACAATGTAGTGCAGGCTGCGCCCCCGGATCAGTCAGCGGCTGTCCAGCCAGCGGCTGCCCTGGCAACGGCTGCGGCTAGCCGAGTGGTGATCCCTATCGGTACCTCTATTACCGTCCGTATGATCGATTCGATGAACTCGGAGCAAAGCCGATTGGGCGAAACTTTCCGCGCGAGCGTGGATGAACCTGTGATGGTGGATGGCCAAGTGGTGGTTCCGCGTGGTGCCGACGCCATCACCAAGCTGGTGGAAGATCAGCAATCCGGGAAAATTGCGGGCAAAGGCGATGTGTCACGGTCCAGCGGTTCGCGAGGCGCGCGATCCGCAAAAGTAATTGGTGGCACCGCGGCGCTTGGCGCCATTATCGGTGCGCTTGCGGGTGGTGGAAAGGGCGCGGCGATTGGAGCCGGTTCAGGCGCTGCAGTGGGCACCGGGGCCGAAGTGCTCACCAAAGGCCAGACTGTCAAGATTCCGTCGGAAACGCGCTTGACGTTCACCTTGCAACAGCCAGCGCAGCTATGAGACGGCTACTTGGGGCCGCTATTCTAATAGTAATGTCTGCATACCCGGCGACTCAACATTTGATCGAAGGCGCGGCGCAAAGCCCCGTGCGAGTGGTGATCTATGAGGATCTCCAATGCCCGGATTGCGCGGATTTCCGCGTGATGTTGGATGAGAAATTGCTTCCGCGCTACGCCGCCACGGTCCGGTTCGAGCATCGCGATTTTCCGCTCGCCAAGCACGCCTGGGCGCGGAAAGCCGCCATTGCAGCGCGGTTCTTTGAGGAGAATAAACCGGGCCTTGGCCTCGCGTACCGGAAATATTCCTTGATGAACCTGCGCGAGATCACGGCGGACAATTTCAACGATCGTCTTTCCCGATTCGCCAAAGACCACGGAGTGGATCCTGCGAAGGCTGTGGCCTCTCTCGACGACGCGCGCTTGGCCGCACTGGTGGAGGAAGATTACCAGGAAGGCGTGGCGCGCGGCATCGCCCACACTCCCACGGTTCTGGTCAACGGACGACCATTCGTCGAGACCATCGTCGTGGAAGACGTTGCCAAAGCTATCGACGCCGAACTTGCCGCAGCCAAATAAACCCGTCGCTCTGGTAACCGGCGCGAGCCGTGGAATTGGCCGAGCCATCGCAGTGGAACTTTCGAAATCTCACTTGGTGGTAGCCACCTACCGTGAGAATCAGGAAGCAGCCGAGTCGCTACGCCAGGAGACCGGCGCTGAGATTATCCGGAGCGATATCGGTTCTTCCCGCGATCGCGACGAACTGGTAGCACAGCTAAGAGCGAACTACACCAGTTTAGACCTGCTGGTGAACAATGCTGGCATCGCGCCTCGCGAACGCCGCGATATGTTGGAAGCCACCGAATCGAGTTACGACGAGCTGCTTCGAACCAACCTGAAAGGCCCGCATTTCCTGACCCAGCAGATCGCCCGTTGGATGATTGAGCAGCGCCGCGGCCGGATCGTCTTCATCACATCCATCTCGAGTTACACTGCGTCCACCAATCGCGCCGAATATTGTATTTCGAAGGCGGGCCTTAGCATGAGCGCCGCGTTATTTGCGCTACGGCTGGCTGCGGACAACGTACAGGTTTTCGAGATCCGCCCAGGCATTGTGCGCACGGACATGATCGCCGCGGTGGAAAAAAGCTACGAGGATAAAATCGCAGCCGGTCTGCTCCCCCAGCGTCGTATGGGAGAACCGCAAGACGTGGCGCGTGTGATCCGCGCCATCGCCGACGGATTGCTGGATTATTCTACCGGCCAGGTGATCGATGTGGACGGCGGGTTCCATATAAGAGGCTTGTAGCTCGTGCCACAATGTACCCAATGCCCCGCAAGTTCTTCGGCCGGTGGATCGCCGCAGCCACCTTCATAACATTTGGACTGTCCGTCGGCATTCCGTACTACAACATCGGATTCTTCTACGATTACTTCCAGCGGGAGTTCCACTGGTCGCGCGCCGACATCACGCTCGGCTTTCCGTTGGCCGCCGCGCTGACCATCTGGTTCGGCCCCATCGTCATCCATCGTTTTAGCCCGCGCAAGTTGATTCTGGTGGGAACAATCCTCACCATCGTCGCGTTAACCGGGTTCGCCAACATGGGCGGCGCGCTATTCGTCTATTACGGTTTCTGGGTGCTCTACACCATTGGCTACATCCTCTCCGGCCCGATTCCGCATCAGTTGATCGTTTCGCATTGGTTCCGGCTGAATCGCGGAAAAGCCATGGGCATCGTCTATGTCGGCGTGGGACTGATGGGATCGCTCGGCTCGTTTCTGGTGAAGCCGCTCACCGAGAAGTTCGGTTATCACGCGGCTCTGATGGTGCTGGCGGCCCTGATTTTATTGGCTTGGCCCATCGTGCTGTTTGTCTTGAAAGACAGGCCTTCGGACATCGGCCAAAATCCCGACGGCGCCGCCGAGGCTCCCGCTGAAACCAAAATCCAGTCCCACACTTTTGGGCAGTTGCTGGGAAGTTGGCCTTTCTGGCTGCTGCTAATCGGCAGCTTCTGCTCCATAGGATCCATCGGCGCTGTCAATTTTCACATGAAGTTCGTGTTTCTCGACGCGGGCTTCCAGAAAGGGCCCAGCGTGGATGCCGCCTGGCGCACCGCTTCGGTCCTGGTGCTGTGGTCCAGCATTGGCGGGCGTTTGCTGATTGGCGGCCTGGCGGATCGATTCTCGAAAAAGTGGGTCATGACAGGCACATATTTCCTGGTGGCGGGGACCATTCCGATCCTGCTGATGGTCCGGCCCTCCAACGAAACATTCCTGTACGCCTTCGCGGTTTTGTTCGGATTCGGAATGGGCGCCGATTACATGCTGATCCCGCTGATGGCCGCCGAGCAGTTCGGTGTGAACTCGCTGGCTCGAGCGATGGCCGTGATTCTGCCAGTGAACACTATCGGGCAGACTTGGTTTCCATACTTTGTTTCCATCTTGCGGGACCAGGCAGGAAATTATACGATCGCCATGGGGACCGTGCTCGCGGTGGCTCTGATCGGAGCGTTAGCGATCTCCATTCTGCCGCGCCACGAAGCGCGTTACCGAACCGCGACCGTAAGGGAGTCGGTGCTCTGACGGGACTCACTTTTCCTTGGGCAACTGAAACGCGAGCGTAACCTCGCTCGACGCCGGCAGCGGCCCGTCTTTCGAGTACTTCCACTGTTTCACCGCCGCCAGCGCCGCGTCGCGTAATTCTTTCGGACCACTGATGACCCAAGGATCATGAACCGCGCCCTCCTCGTTGATTTCGATATGCAGCACGACATCGCCCTCGATTTTTTTATCCCTAGCTTCCTGCGGGTATTTGGGTGCGACGGAATGAAGCAGCTTCAGCGTTTGTTGCGTCTGTGATGTAGCCCATCCCGCGAACGCAACCACTCCGGCAAGTATCAATAAAGATCGTCTTGGCATAGCGGCTCCTATTGACTCAGCGTGAAGTTTACGTCCACTTGAGTCATAACCTCCACCGGATCGCCATTGAGCAACGTTGGCTTGTAGACCCATTGCTGTACCGCATCCTTAGCGGCCTGAGCCAGCACTGGATCTCCGGACACCAGCGTCACATTCTGTACTCTTCCGTCTTTACCGATGACAACTGTGAAGCGGACGCTGCCCTGGACGCGGTTCGCCTTCGCCTCGGGCGGATAAATCGGAGTCACTTTTTGAACCAGATTGGCGGCCTCCGCGTTCCCGCCCACGCGGATCCTCTTAGGAGCCTCACCCGGTCCAGCGTTATTAAGCGCAATGAAAATCATCGAGCCAGTTTTGTCCGCATTTGGATGTATCGTGACCCTCAGATGTTCGTCCACCTCTTTGAGCGCGGCCGACAGATCGTTCAGCGCGCTCTGGGTGATCCGATCGCCTTCGCGCAGCGGCAAGTGACCTTCGAGCTTCTGCTTGATAGAATCCGGCGCCTGGATGAACAGGCGGTCCAGCCTGGCTTGGTCTTCGGGAGGCGCCATCAAAGTTCCCGGCATGGCCTCAGCTGCAGGCAACTTGAAATTGATGCTGACCTGAGTTTTGGGCTGAGCCTCGCTGGCAAAATGCCATTCCAGGACCGACTGTAGCGCCGCCCCGCGCAACTCTTCCGGCCCGCTGAGTACGCGCGCGTCGGTAACGGTTCCTGTTTCGCTTAAGGTAAGCTCCAGCGCCACCGTCCCTTCAATGTGCTTGGCTAGCGCATTCTTCGGATACTGCACGGCCGCGCGGTGAAGAAGCGGCAACGGACCGGAGTGCACCGTGATGTTGGACGAATCGTTTTCCTGCGGCGCGGCCTGCAACGGGAACGAACGCACGCCCAACCATGCGGTTAGCGTGAGCACGGCCGCGAACGCAGCCAGCGAGGAAGTCAATCGGAATTTAGACATGGAAACCTCTTTCAGCAATGAAGCTACTCGTTTTTGTAGATGCCGCTTTCTCAAGAACGGCGAGGCCGGCGCCAGGTCGAAACCGGCGCGGGACGCGGCCAAGGCCAGCAACGATTCCAGGTATTGATCGCGCGAATTCAAAATGGCCACCACTTCGCGATCCACCGCTTCCTCGCGCGCCAATTGGATTTCCGCAATCATCCACCACATCGCTGGATGGAACCAGAACAGCGATAAGATGCACTCTTCGATTACCGTGAATAGCCAGTCATGCCTGCGCACGTGGACCAATTCGTGGCAGGCAATGGATGCGTCCTCGAGACACGCTTCCGGAAGAAGAATCACTGGACGCAGAAAACCGAACGTGACGGGGCCTGAGACCTCGGCCGACACCTGCACATCGGCGAAGACTCCCAGCCGCCGCTGTAATTCGTCAAAGGCGCCAGGCACGAAAGTGGAATTGCGGCGATATTGCCGCAGCTTCCACAGCCCCAGTCCAATGATCCCGAATCGAACCGCCGCGCCCGTTCCCACCAGCAGAAGAACGATTCCCACTACAGGGAAACCCATACCGCGTGAACCCGCCGCCGCACCAGCCGCCATCGCAGGTCCCATTGATATTTGAACGTTGCCGCTCGTCTTCGCGGTGAGCCACGGCTGAATAGCTGGAAGCGCTAGACAGGCCGCGATCAAGGCCTGCCAACACATCAAACGGATTGTTGGAATGCGGATTTGAAGCAGGCGCAGAAGCAACGCGCCAGCCGCAGCCACGCCCGCAATCTGCAAGCTATAGAAAGCCAAATTCTGCAACCATAAGCCGGGCATCTCACGCCTCCTTTCGGCGAATCATGTGCGTGATCTCTTCCAGATCTTTCTGGGAAAGCCGCCGGTCTTCGATCAAATGCACCAAGAGAGGCTCAGCCGAGCCATTGAATACCCGGTTCACAAACTCTCGGACCATGCCCTTGATCACCTGGTTCTTAGGCTTCGCCGGACGATAGATATAGGCCCGGTCCTCCTGCGTCTTGAGCAGATACTTTTTCTGTTCCAGGATTTTCATCATGGTCATCACGGTGGTGTAGGCGATCTTGCGGCGCTCGAGCAGCTCCTCATAAACATCCCGCACGGTGGCCACCTCACGCGCCCAGACAATCTTCATGATCTCCAGCTCCTGCTCGGTCAAGGTCGGGCTTTTTGGTCGCATACTAATTATTTAGTACTAAACGAGCCAAATGTCAAGCGGAAAACGTACCCCCTTGAATTCTCAGGGGCGCTGTGCCAGACTGCTGCCATGCTGCGCGACCTGAAATACGCCATCCGGGTTCTCTTCAAGGCCAAGGCTTCTACCGCGACCGTCGTCACCATACTGGCGCTGACCATTGGCGCCACCACCGCCGTGTTTACGTTCCTGGATCGCCTGCTATTCCAGCCGCTGCCCGTTCCAAAGCCGTCGCAGTTGGTGCTGGTCACAGAATGGGGCCGTGTGGTTGGACGCGGCGACGAGCTCAGAAACGGGCAGACATCCTCATACGAGGGTTATTCCTACTTTCGCGACCGCAACCAGACCTCAGAACTGGCGGCCGAAGCAGTGCTGGCCATTCGCGAGCGGCGCGCACACCAGCGAATGGAGCATCCCGCCCAGGCAACCGCCGTTTCAGGGAATTTCTTCGATGTCCTGGGTGTGCGTCCAAACTTGGGACGCCTTCTCAGCCCTGCCGACGATATCCGCGGAGGCACCTCGCTTGTAGCCGTCGCGAGCCACAGTTTTTGGCGCAGGCGCTACAATCAGGCGCCGGGCGCGCTCGCGAGCATCATGTATCTCAACAACGTGCCCTTCACCATCGTGGGGGTGTTGCCCGCCGGCTTTTACGGCATCCGCAAGGGAGATGATCCCGATCTCTACGTGCCACTTGGAAGCCTGCCGGCGCTCTTCAGCTTCGACCCGCTCACTGAGGGAGGCGGCTTCATGGAGGTGTTTGGCAGGTTGAAGCCTGGAGTTTCCGCGATCCAGGCTCAAAGCAATCTCCAGGTACTGTTGAAGCAACACCTCACCGTGCAGATCGCGGAACGCAAAAGCGCAGACTTCGCAAGAGAAGTCGCTGGTTCGCGCATTGAGCTGCAGAACGGAGCAGCCGGCTATGCCGGCACGGAAGGAGAGAAACGGCGTTCGCTGTTCCTGCTCTCGGCGATTGTCGGGCTGTTGCTGCTGGTGGGTTGCGCCAACGTCGCGTGTCTCATGATTGCCCGCGGCGTGGCGCGAAGGCGCGAAATCTCTATCCGTTTTTCGCTCGGCGCAAGCAAGACGCACATTCTCCGGCAATCCCTGACGGAGAGCTGCCTGTTGTCGCTACTGGGTGGAACCGCCGGACTGGCTGTCGCATTTTGGGCGGACCGTTTGCTGCTGATCGCGTTCGAATGGAAGGAGCGCCCCATCGATCTTTCTCCCGATTGGCGCGTCCTGACATTCGGGCTCGGGGTATCGCTGGCGACCGGCATTCTGGTCGGTCTGCTGCCGGCCGTCCAACTGCTCCGAGGCGCGCGCGTCGCGCTCAATCAGGAAAGCACGGCGCCGCGCTTGCTCTCTGGAAGAGTGCTGGTGGTGGTTGAGATCGCTCTATCGCTGATGATGGTGGCGGGCGCGGCCGAATTCACACGCAGCTTTCAGAATCTGCGCTCGGTGCCCGCCGGATTTTCTCCGGACCATGTTTCGGTCGTCCGACTGACTTCGGGACAAGATCCGGACCAGGAGCGGGCTGCCCCCGTCCGTGAGGCGCTGGGCCTGGTGGACTCGCTGCGTCGCGCACGAGGGGTGGAATCGGCTGGATTATCGGATTTCGTCGCATTCAACGATAGCTCCGCCGGTATCTCGATGACGAAACCCGGCGTTCCCGTTGATCGCAGGCAATATTCGAATGTGTTGCACGTGGACCAAGGTTACTTCAATACACTCCGAATACATTTGCTCACCGGCCGGCCCTTCGAACCTCGCGATACCGAGGGCGCTCCCAACGTCGCCATTCTGAACGAGCGGGCGGCGCGACGCTTGTTCCCAAATCAGAACCCTGTGGGTCATAGCATCCTCCTGGGCTCTCCTGCGATCCAAACGCAAGTGATCGGCGTGGTGAATGACACCAAGTCCGGAAGCCTCGCCGAGCAAGCTCCGGAAATTGTGTTCGTGCCCCTGCTGCAAGGAACCGAGCACAGTTCGGACGTGATTGTGCAGATTCGCAGTTCGTTAAGCCCCGGAGCTCTAGCGTCCATTCTGCAATCCCGAATTCGCGCCGGGCATCTGCCCGTGACGGTCCAATCCGCGAGCACACTCCAGGACGAAATAGCCGCAACTCTGCACAGCGACCGTCTTCGCATGCAAGTCTCCAGCCTTTTCGGAGCGCTGGCCCTGTTACTGATCATTGTTGGATTGTATGGATTGATGGCTTATTCCGTAGTCCGGCGCACACGCGAAATCGGAATTCGGATGGCCGTTGGATCGGCGCCAGCTGGTATCGTTCGGCTGGTGCTGAATGAGAGCATGCGTCTGGTGTTGTTCGGCGTGATCGTCGGCATTCCCGGCGCTGTCGCGTTCACGAAAGCCGCTTCGAGCATGCTGTTCGGACTCTCGCCCGTAGATCCCGCCAGTCTTGCATTGGCTGCCTTCGTTCTGGCGATCACCGGCATTGCCGCGAGCGCCGCTCCAGCGTGGCGGGCTGCTCACCTGGATCCCGTGAGTGCATTGCGCGTGGAGTAGCAGCCTCGGATACCTAGTATTCTGAATTGAATGAAAGC
>PMOK01000172.1 GCA_003162425.1 Bryobacterales bacterium
GATGCTTCGGGCGAGCTGTTTGGTTATGAATCGCTGTCTTCAACTTTTGAGGTTTGCGCGTGCGGAGAACCAATGGCGACGGAGCGCTGGAACATCGCACCTCGGACCCAACGGCTGGATTCGATCGCCCGGCTTGGCCCGTTCCGCTACTTCGCATCTTGCTACGTTTGCCGTGCGGGTGAAAGCGCGAATTACTGGCGGGCGCTGGAAAATGACTTTCAAGTAATCGCGGATCGCAGAACCACCGCCGATGTATCATGGGGAGTTACTTCGCTACGGAAGCACGGTCTCGTGGTCCGCGGCGTCGCGATGAGCGGGCGCTCCCTGTCGGATGGCTTGGTGGAATTCTGGAGGGCCGCTAAATGGATTCTGTGTGGCCGCGCCGCCGCGCTTCCTCGAAAAGTACATTAATCGAAGGGGGTCGAATTGCATCTCACGCCGCGTGAACAGGAAAAGCTGATGATCTTCGTCGCCTCGGAGCTGGCCAGGAAACGCCGCGGCCGAGGCCTGAAGCTGAATTATCCGGAAGCCATTGCTATCCTATCCGCGGAGATTCTGGAAGCGGCGCGCGACGGCAAAAGCGTAGCCGACATTATGGCCATGGGAAATTCAGTGCTCACGCGGGACGACGTAATGGAGGGAGTGGCGGAGATGATTCACGACGTGCAAGTGGAGGCGACATTCCCGGACGGCACCAAGCTGGTCACGATTCACGATCCGATTCAGTAAGCACGATCGGGTTCAGCAGGGAGGAAACATGCATCCAGGAGAATACATTCTCGCCGGCGGTGACATTGAGTTGAATCGAGGCCGGGCCGTGGCGCGAGTAGTGATTCGAAACACCGGTGACCGGCCGATTCAAGTGGGCAGCCATTATCACTTCTTCGAAGTCAACAAAGCACTCGAATTCGATCGCCGCGCGGCTTATGGTATGCGGTTGGACATCCCGGCCGGCACGGCAATCCGTTTTGAACCCGGCGAGGAAAAGGAAGTCCCGCTGGTGGCACTGGGCGGTGCGCGATCCGTATACGGCCACAATGGGCTGGTGAATGGACCTCTCAACGCGAAGGGGGCGGAGCCGGCGGCATGAGCGCAAAAATTCCCCGCCGAACTTATGCCGACCTTTACGGCCCGACCACGGGAGACCGCGTTCGCCTGGCGGATACGGAACTCATCATCGAAGTAGAGAAAGACTTCACCGTCTACGGCGATGAAATAACTTTTGGCGGTGGCAAGGTGATCCGCGACGGCATGGGCCAGAGCTCCACAGCGAAACGCGAAACCGAGCAAGGCACTCTCGACCTGGTGATCACCAACGCGCTGATCGTCGATCACTGGGGCATCGTCAAGGGGGACATCGGTATTCGCGACGGCCGCATCGTGAAGATCGGCAAAGCGGGTAACCCGGATACGCAGGACGGAGTGGATCCGAATCTGGTGGTTGGCGCGGCCACCGAGGTGATCGCTGGAGAAGGCAAGATCGTAACCGCGGGCGCCATTGACGCGCACATCCACTTCATTTCGCCGCAACAGATTTACGAGGCGCTTTCGAACGGCACCACCACCATGATCGGCGGTGGAACCGGTCCCGCCACAGGAACCAACGCCACAACTTGCACGCCGGGCCGCTGGAACCTGGAGCAGATGCTCCGCGCCGCCGAGGCGTGGCCGATGAATTTTGGGTTTTTAGGAAAAGGGAACGCATCCGACAATGAACCGTTAGCTGAACAGATTCGCGCCGGAGCGTGCGGACTCAAGCTGCACGAGGATTGGGGAACCACACCCGCTGCGATCGACGCGTGCCTGCGCGTGGCGGACGTCTATGACGTTCAGGTTGCCATTCACACCGACACGCTGAATGAAGCCGGCTTCGTGGACCATACTATCGCGGCCATCGCCGGCCGAACCATTCACACCTATCACACGGAGGGCGCCGGAGGCGGGCATGCTCCCGACATCATCAAGATCGCCGGGCTTCCAAATATTCTGCCGTCATCCACCAATCCCACGCGCCCGCTGACCGTTAACACTATCGCTGAACATCTTGACATGCTGATGGTCTGTCATCACCTAAATCCGATGGTGCCCGAAGATGTCGCGTTTGCCGAAAGCCGCATCCGGCAGGAGACCATCGCCGCGGAGGATATCCTGCATGATCTTGGCGTCATCAGTATGATGTCCAGCGATTCGCAGGCCATGGGCAGGATCGGCGAAGTTGTGACACGCACCTGGCAGACCGCGCATAAGATGAAAGTGCAACGCGGGCCGCTCGCTGGTGATTCCTCGCAAAACGACAATCTCCGGGCCAAGCGCTACATCGCCAAGTATACGATCAACCCCGCCATCGTGCATGGAATTGCGCGCGAAGTTGGTTCCATTGAGCGCGGCAAGTTAGCGGATCTGGTGATCTGGAATCCAGCGTTCTTCGGAGTGAAACCGGAAATGGTGATCAAGGGCGGCTTCATCGCATGGAGCGTCATGGGCGACGCGAACGCGTCCATTCCTACGCCGCAACCGGTGCTTTACCGGCCGATGTTTGGTTCGTTTGGCGGCGTGCCGCAAGCCACCAGTGCAACGTTCGTGGCACGAGCTTCCATGCCGCATGTGGAGCGGCTGGGCCTGCGCAAGCGCCTGGTCACTGTGCAGAATTGCAGAAAGATCGGCAAGGCGGACATGATCCACAACTCGGCAACGCCGCGCATTGAAGTGGATCCAGAAACGTATGAGGTTCGCGCCGACGGTGAGTTGCTAGCGTGTGAGCCGGCCAGTGTGCTGCCGTTGGCGCAACGTTATTTCCTGTTCTGATGAGGTGATCGTGAACAAAACCGGAGCATTTCGAATTGGCGTGGCTGGACCCGTCGGCAGCGGAAAAACCGCGTTGGTGCACGTGCTGAGCCAGGCGCTGTGGCCGCAGGTCAGCCTCGCTGTAGTCACCAACGATATCTACACCCGCGAAGACGCCGAGTTTCTGGTTCGTCAGGGGACACTGCCGGCGGATCGCGTTCTGGGCGTCGAAACCGGCGGGTGCCCGCATTCCGCCATTCGCGAAGACGCTTCCATGAATCTGGAAGCAATCGCAGAACTGGAGCGGAGGCATCCGGGCCTGGAACTGATTTTCGTCGAGAGCGGAGGCGATAATCTCGCGGCCGCATTCAGCCCGGAATTGGTGGATGCGTTCATCTACGTAATCGACGTGGCGGGTGGCGACAAAATCCCGCGCAAGGGAGGACCGGGGATCACGCGTTCGGATCTGCTGGTGATCAACAAGATCGATCTTGCGCCGCACGTGGGAGCATCGCTCGAAGTAATGGATCGAGATGCGCGGAAAATGCGTGGGGATCGGTTGTTCCTGTTCACAAATCTCAAGGACGGCACCGGCGTCGATGAGTTGACGGCTTGGCTACGCCGCCAGCTTGACACGCCAGCGGAAGCGCGCCGCACACTGACTACGGCGGACCAACGGCACACCGGGCAGCGCCATCACGCGCATAGTCATTGAGCGTTCGCCCGACTGGCACAGCCCGAAATCAGGGGAAAGTGGAAAAGGCTCTTCACAAGATTTTCATCACCTTTGGGGGGCAGCAGGCCAATGGGACTCCGTTTAAGACGCCGATCCAATGGCGACCGAATCCCAGGCGTTCACACGAGTGTGAACGCGGCACGCAGGAGTGCGTGCGCCACGGGGGGTCCGGACCGGGCGCATACTA
>PMOK01000091.1:0-3635 GCA_003162425.1 Bryobacterales bacterium
GATTCTGAGGGAGTCGGTGCCTGCGCTGATTTTTTCACGACTCTCTCACTGTCGCGGCTCAGCCACCGAGCCGCGAGGGTAAGCGACCGGTGCCCCCGGCAAGTTTGGCGCTACCTCCTTCTCATTGGCAGATTCGGGTTCCGGCTGAGGCGCCGGATTTCCAGCCGCCAGCCGCAACTCGGCGAAAGCTTCCTCCAGAAAATCGTTCAGACGGCGGACGTCCGGCGCCCCGGAGCTGTCGGCGGTGAGCCCGAAATAGAGCTTGCCGTTGTAGCTTTGAATCGCGCAGTTAACACCCATGTCGCCGCCGATCGGCACGTACGGATGAAAGGTCAATATCTCGCGGCCAAGCAGGTAGAGCGGATACTGGGGTCCCGGCACGTTGGTGCAGACCATGTTGAACAGCGGTACGGTCAGCAGGCTGGCTAGCGACCCGAGCATGGCCTGCAAGGGAACAGGCGTGATTCCCATCCACGCGCTCGACAACTTAATCAAGTCCGCCACATGCGCGCGCTTCATTGCTTCGGTCCGTTGACGGACGGCATTCAGCAGCTCGGCCGGATCGTGAATATCGAGCGGGATGTTCACCGGCATAGCGGAAACCCGGTTCCCGAAACCATGGTGTTTTTCGTCGCGCCGCAAATTCACCGGGACCATCAGCCGCAGCAGGCGGTTGTGCATGGATTGACCGTGCAACTCGGCATAGCGCCGTACAGCGATGGTGAGCGCCGTCAAGATCACGTCGTTAAGAGTCCCGCCCAGCGCTTTGCGGATACTGCACACCTCGGAAATCGGGAGCTCGGCCCAGGCCAGCTTTCGTGGACCCCGGACAGGTTGATTAAACGGGAGCCGTTCTACGGGAGCGAGGAGTTCGGGCGCGAGCGCCGCGAATTGATTCCAGCTACCTAAGACATCGTCGCTGATGAGCGTCTCAGCTACGTTCACAACCGCCATTTGCGCCGAGAGAATCCGCTGGACGGAATCAGATAGCGAAGTAGCGAGCGCATCCAGGAGCGATTCGACTGGGCCCGGCATTGGCTCAGCCTCGAACGGTTCAGGCTTAGAGGTCGGCGCCGTTTCCCGCGTGGGAGAAAGCATCGCGTTGATGATGCCCACCCCGGACACTCCATCCACCAGGCAATGGTGAACGCGTGAGATAAATGCGCTCCGGCCATCACCCAATCCATCCACCAGCGTGAGGTCCCAAAGTGGTTTATTGCGATCCATCAACTGGCCGAAGATCCGCCCTGCCAACCGCTGCAGCTCGGCCATGGTGCCGCGCTTGAGGTGCGCATGATGAATGTGATTGCGAATGTCGAAATCCGGATCGTCTTGCCAGGTAGGATGACCAACATGAAATGGAGGCATCACCAACCGCTGGCGATAGCGCCGAATCAGCGGCAGCTTCGACGATATGAATTCGATATACTCCTCAAGCCCGATTTCCCCATCCAGCACCGAGACGCTTCCGATGTGGAGCGGCATTTCTTTGCTTTCGAGATAAAGGAAAGCAGCGTCCTCGGGCGGCAACCGGTCGCCGGAATGTATAGGCATGGCACAACTCCTAGTTTGTGTGAACTTAGAGCACGCAGGCTGCCACGCTGCTGTGGGGCAGGATGCCATCCCAAATGTCACTTAGCTTTCACGGGCCGCGAACGATCTGAGGTGGTGGTGGGGCGGACCCCCTGGTCCGCGCGGGTCCCCCTGGACCCGCTCCTCGGTAACGAAATCAGCTGCATTCAAAATCCAGCAAAGCCGACGAGGGCGTCGGCTGCGGTCCAGGGGGACCGCCCCACTAAGAATACAAATTAAGCAGTCTTGGGAAACCAAATGACATCGGCTGCGATTCACAGCATAAAACCTGGCCTGTTACCAAAAAAAATCGAGGAACACAAGGAAGTTGGATCCGAGGCCCCCTTCGCCGGGGGTGTCCCTGCCTCGAATTCCTTGTCTTCCTCGTATTCCTCGAAGTCGAGAACGATCAGTTCGCGCGAGCGTGAGTGTGCGCGCGGTCGTGCTCCACCGGATGCGGAGCCTCATGCTTCGGCTTGGTCATCACGTCGATGAGCGCCTTTTGAGCCGCGACAAAACTCTCCACGCCTTGACGTGTCAGATCCACCAGCTCTTTGCCCGGCAGTGGCGCATAGACGTCCGCAGTCTTACGGACCCCCTTCAAATTGAGCTCCACTTGCTTTCCAGCGGTATCCAGCAGCTTCTTTTGGGCATCAATGAACGCGTCCGTGCTCTCGCGAGCCAGCTCTGTGAGCTTAGTCGGCTCCTCTTTATCGGCTCCATTGCCATGTTTGGCGCGTTCGGCTGCTTTGGCTGTATCCTTGGCAACTTCGTCCAAGAACTTTTTCTGGGTCTCCGCGAAGTATTCCATGCCCTCGCGCGCCATGTCCGCTACTCCCTTACCGGTAAACGCCTTCCCGGTTTTTGCCGCCTCCACCCACGCGTCGGTCTGTTTGTCCGCTACGTTCAGGAAGTGCTTTTGCAGGTGGATATAGTTCTCCACACCCCGGCGCAGCAAATCCGTCATCGCGGCCGCCGGAGATGTTGGACCCACTCTTTCCTTCAAACCCTTCATTACGATCTCATTCTGGCGATCAGCCAGATTGAGCAGGATCTTTTGCGCCTCAATAAAATTGGACACTCCCTCGCCGGCGAATTCGCTCACGGCCGCCACGGGGCGCTCCCCAGCGAATCTCTCGCGCAAAGTGTTCATGGCCATTGCGTTTTGCCGCATCACCAGATCCAACAGAATCCGCTGAGCGGCGAAATAATTCTCAGTTCCCTGCTGTACCCACTCGGAAAACAGAGCCACCGGAGAGGCAGCCCGCGCGGGAGCCTCGGGTGGCTCCGATTTAACATTATGTTTCATAGCATCCTCCTTAATAATTGCTGCAATGCAGCATCCACAGAAAGTATAGATCCAGGCCGGATTCTTGTCAAGTGCTATTTGCTATTGTGCGCTGCATCACGATAGCCGAATACCCCACGTTCTCCAACCGGCGTTCTGAAACGGTCGCGTGGCTCGGCGGCTTTGGGGAACGGAATCGCCTCGCCGCCGCTGTTTTATTCGCGTTCATCTGCGTTCATTCGCGGCCTAATGCCTTAACTTGCTCCCGAACGGCTCGCTTCAGGATCTTTCCGGTTGAATTCAAGGGAAGCGCGGCCGTAAACACAACACGAGACGGCAGTTTGAATTTGGCTACATACTTCGCCAGATGCTTGAGAATGTCGTCTTCGCTAGCCGTGGCATCCCTCTTCAACTGGACGACAGCCCAGATGTCTTCTCCATAAACCGCATGCGGAACCCCCACTACCGCGGCTTCCGCCACGGCCGGATCGAGATAAATCGCTTCCTCGATCTCGCGGGGAGAAACGTTCTCGCCTCCTTTTATGATCAGGTCCTTCTTGCGGTCCGTGATGAAAAGGTAGCCTTCCTCATCCAGATAGCCCACGTCACCAGTGTGCAGCCACCCGTCGCGCAATGCCTGCCGAGTTGCCTCGGGGTCCCGGAAATAACCAGCGGATATGTTGGGCCCGGCTAGACAGATCTCGCCGATGCCGCGCGCCGGCAAAGAGCAGTCCTCATCATCCACGATGCGGATCTCCACGCCCGGTACGGCCAG
>PMOK01000091.1:3666-92669 GCA_003162425.1 Bryobacterales bacterium
CCGTACCCTTGCAGGATGCGGCATTGAACAGCCTCCTCGAAATCCAGGCGCAGGCGCTCCGGAAGAGCCGCACCTCCGCTGGTGATCCTGGTCAAGCTTGTGAGATCGTAGTGCGCACGGTCCGGATGGTTCAACAGGTACACAAGCATGGTGGGAACAACGGGCATGTACTGTACGCGGTAGCGCTCAATCGCCTCCAATACGCGCTTCGGATCAAATTGCGGCAGAAGCACAGAGGAGATGCCCCAGCGATTCGCCAGAAATTGCATCAGCACGCCGTACACGTGGGTTAGCGGCAAAGGATGCAACATGGGCCCTGGCCACAGCTCCGGATTCTGGCGCAGGACCCCTTCGAGAGCAGCCAGAAAGTTTCCGTGCGTGAGCATCACGCCCTTAGGCGTGCCCGTTGTTCCCGATGTGTAAAGAAGAATTGCAAGATCCGTGGCCGACCGATCAACGGGAGTTTCGATGGGTGGAAGTTCAGCGATCAGCGGCGAGATGTTCACGCTCCCCCGAAGCTCGGTTTCACCGAATACCAGCAGGTGCTTCACGTTTCCGACCGCAGCGGCGGCTTCAGCCAGACGAGGAACGAGCCGGGGTACCGTCAATGCTACGCTCGCGCTCGAATTCCGGAAAATCTCGGCTACCTCTCCGGCAGTCCATTGCGGAATCACCGGAACGATGGCGGCGCCGATGGTCCAGATGGCCGTAAACGCCGCTGTCAATTCGGGCGAGTTCGGCATCATTACTAAAACACGGTCGCCCGGTGTCACTCCGAAGTCCCGCAGAACGCGCGCCAACGAACCGGCCAGGCGCAGCTCTTCCAGGTTGGTGTAGCTTCGTCCTTCGAAGTGGAGCCGAGTGTAAACGCCAAATCGCTCCAGGTTGTCGAAATCGAGGTGTGCGAGATTTGACGCACGGGTGCGCAACGCAACAGCGGGTTTCATAACGAAGGTGCCGAGGCAACTTGGGGGCCATTTTGATCCGGAAAGCAAGAGAACTTGTCTAAGGAAGAGTCACTACCCATAGATGGGGCATATGCCGCACTTACACGCAGTTGCGCAGCGTGAATTTTCCTGACCAGCCATTGCCGCCTAGTATTACCGAGAACAAGGCACTGTAATAATTTGGTACCGTACGTGCTCCTCCGCTCCCAAATCTCAGGAGAGATCCTGAGTTTCTTAGCATAAACGGCTAGCCGACTTAGAGGCTGGGGCCGAACCCAAAACATTTCGCCGACAACGCCGGTACTGTTCCGGCGGAGGGTTGTTCTATGTCCCAAAGAATCACCACGCTTGTGCTTCTTCTCCTCGTCCTGTTACTGGCGCCGCTGCCCGTCCAGGGCCAAGTCGATGTTTCCTCGGCAACACTCAAAGGAATCGTTCTCGATCCGCTAGCCGCCGCTGTCCCCGGCGCCATCATAACGGTCACGAATACTGACCGGGGTATCAGCCAGACGGCCGTGACCGACCAGGGTGGTACCTACCAAATCCCACTGCTTCCACCTGGATCTTACCGGATCGAAGTTGCAATGGACGGCTTTGAGAAAGAGGTGGCAAGTGGATTGGAGCTTTCCGTCGGCGCAAGCGTGATCTACGATGTCCACTTGAAGATCGGCTCGGTGAAAGACGTGCTGAACGTAACCGCCGAAGCTCCGTTGATTGAAACCGAAAAAACACAGCAGGCCAATACGTTAAGCACCAAGGTGATCGATAGCCTTCCGAATCTTACGCGAAACTTCACCGATTCGGTTTTCACCCTACCGGGCGTGTCGAGCTCGGATGCGCCTCGCGCACAGAATCCTGGTTACACCGGCTTTCTCACTTCGGGCTTTTCTATCGGCGGCAGCAACGGGCGCAACAACCTGGTGACCATCGACGGCGGAGAGAATGAATTTGGCTCGGGACAACTGCGCACCGCCAACATCAGCGTGGAATCGGTGCAGGAGTTTCAAGTGAATCGGAACGCCTTCGGGGCTGAGTTTGGGTTCACTGCGGGCACCGCCGTAAACGTGGTAACCAAGAGCGGCGCGAACCAGTTCAATGGCAGCGCTTATGCGTTTTTCCGCGATCAAAACACTTCCGCGAAGAGCTATTTCGATACCTTCCCCGGTAGACCATTCAACCAGAATTTCTCGCCGGGGGGCACGCTGGGCGGCCCAATCAAAAAAGATAAGCTTTTCTTCTTTACCTCGTATGAGGATCGCCGCCTCAATACTCCTGAATTCCGCACTTACCTGGGCACACCGGAAGCGCAGGGGCTAAACGGAAATCCAGCCCAGCTCAATTACGTGAACCAACTGGCCAGCTCGGGCGTTCCAACGCTCCAAGGCTTGGCCGGCTTCTTCCAGCAAGCTTTGAACCCGATGAATTTCCCCAGCGTGGTCACGCTACTCACCCCGAACAACGGCGTCTTCTCGGATGTGAACAAGAGTCAGGATTGGGTTACGCGAGTCGATTATCAACCGGACAACAAGGACACGCTTACCTTCAGGTTTTCGACCGAGTTCTGGCACTACACCAATATCGGCGGTAACAATCTCTATTCCGCGAGCACTGCCAGCTACACCTCACTGACGGACGTCGCAATCCTGGGAACCTGGAACAAGGTCATCACGCCAGCGCTGGTCAACCAACTGAGGGTGCAGGTGGTCCCGTACAACAACGTGACTAGCCCATCCCTGACACCCGGCACCACGGAGCTTTCCATCGGCGATCTGGGAGTTTTCAACCAGAGCTACCAGTCTCCGTACGCCTCGCACCAGAAGCGCTATCAGTTCGAGGACAATCTCACCTGGATGAAGGGGAGCCATACATTCAAGCTGGGCGCTTCTTACCGCCCAGTGGATTACACAGTGCAGAACAATCTGTGGTTTGGCGGCGAGTTCGATTTTTATGAGGGCGCCATCCCGTTGATCGGGATATTGCCGGCGAATGCTCAATTAGCTCTCGCAGAATTCAATGTCCAGCACGGATATCCGCAGACCGGGCCGCCCGCCACCAACCTTAGCGCGCTGCAGTCGTACGCGCTCGGCGTTCCGGTGGATTACCGGCAAGGGTTCAACAACCCGCTGTGGAGCTCTTGGGCGAACTACCTGGGTGCGTTTGTTCAAGATTCATGGAAGATTACGCCGAGGTTCACCTTGAACTACGGCGTTCGACTGGACTATGACGCTGAGCCCGCGCCGGTTCCGCACAACATCTACTTCTCGCCCCGGCTAGGGTTCGCCTGGGATCCCTTTGGCGATCAGAAAACTGTAATCCGCGCCGGCGGCGGAATATTCGTTTCCCCGGTCAACTTCCAGATCCCTTACCTGGTGAATCTTCTGAACGACAGCGGCAAGTACATCAACCAGGTGTTCAGCGCCGTAACTTCGCCCGGCATCAATTCCGCGGTGATTTACGGATTCGGCGTCCAGCAAGGCATCCTTCCATTCGGACAGCTAACCCAGGCCGATCTGAAGGCGCTCGGCATCACGGTGGGACCAGGCGCGGACGGTCGAGTAGTCTTCAATCTGGCTTCGAACTACAAGAACAACTATTCCATCCAGAGCAGCTTGAGCATCGCCAGGCAACTGACCAATTCGCTGTCATTGGAAGTGGGATTTCAAAGATACAAAGGCGTTCATCTCCCGATGGATCAGGAAACCAATTACCGGGAAACCGGCGTGATCGACCCGGTATGGGGACCGCAGTATGTTCCCATCAATCCGTCCATCATCCAAAGCAACTCATATTCGTCCATCGGCAATTCGGAATATAACGGGCTGACGGCTTCGTTGAGCAAGCGCTACACCAGTCATTTTCAAATGCAAGTCAACTACACTTACAGCAAAGCCATCGACGACGTTACCGATTTCAACTCCCAGTTCGCATCCTTCTTCCCCACCCGCTTGAACCTGGAACGGGGTCTCTCGGCATACAACATCGGGCAAAACTTCGTCGCGAACGGGGTGTACAACACGCCGTTTAAGGCTGGCTCGGGCGAACCATTCTGGAGCCGGATCCTCGCCGACATGACGTTCTCGCCCATCCTGCACATGCATAGCGGGCTGCCATTCACCATCCGCGTTCCAGGCGCGGTGAACGGCACCCTGGGGGATTCGCTCTACGCTCGGCCCTGGTATGTTTCCAGGGACACAGGCATCGGTCCCGATTACTACGACTTCGACGCCCGCATCACCAAGTCGTTTTTCATCAACCGCGAGCGGGGCCTCAAGTTCGATTTCATTGCGGAAGCAACCAACTTGCTCAATCACACGAATTTCAGTTCTGTGAACGATCAGTTCTCGCCCAGCGATCCGTTGTTGGTGACCGGACCCTTCGACGTGAAGGGAAATAAGAGTCTGAGCCCCAATACGCCGCTCGGATTCACGTCGGCGTTTCCCGGCCGCCAGATCCAGTTCGGTTTGAAACTAGTCTTCTGAACATAAATGAGCCTCGCCGCCAGCCGCGACTTCGATTTCATCGTGATCGGGTCCGGCTTCGGCGGCAGCGTGGCGGCCCATCGATTGACCGAGAAAGGGTACCGTGTTGCGGTCATGGAGATGGGCCGCCGCTGGACGCCGGAGAACTTGCCCAGCTCGAGCTGGATTCTCCGGCGCTGGATCTGGCGGCCGCGGATTGGGCTGCGCGGCTTCTTCAATATCCAACTCTTTCGCCACGTCCTGATTCTGCACGGCTGTGCCGTGGGTGGCGGATCCATTACCTACGCGAATACGTTGCTCGAGCCGAAGGCTTCCGTCTGGCGCAGCGGAAGCTGGGCCGGTCTCGCGGACTGGCAGTCCCAGATGCCGGCTCATTATAAGACCGCCGCGCGCATGCTGGGGGTGAACGAAAACCGGATTCTGGGCCCGGCTGATCGGATCCTGAAGCAGGCAGCCGATCGGGCGGGAGTGGGCCAGACTTACTATCGGACCAACGTCGCCGTTTTTGAGCCGCCGCAAGGAGAGCCGGGTGGAGCGACCTTCCCCGATCCGTATTTCGGCGGCGAGGGTCCCGAGCGCGCAACCTGCATCGGCTGTGGAGGCTGCATGTTGGGATGCCGCTACAACGCCAAGAACACCCTCGACAAAAACTATCTCTACTTGGCCGAAAAACACGGCGCCAGCGTATTCGCAGAAACCAGAGTGGTGGACGTAGCGCCACTCGACGGTGAAGCGGACGGAAGCGCCGGCTATGAAGTTCGCACGGTGAAATCCACCAGTTGGCTCGGCGCGCCTCGCCGCCGGTTTACCTGTCGCGGCGTCATTTTCGCATGCTCGGCGCTCGGCAGCATGGATCTTTTGTTCCGCCTGAAAGAAAACGGCTCGCTGCCCGCGCTCAGCGATCAACTCGGAAATCGCGTGCGAACGAATGCTGAATCGTTAATTGGCGTGCGGGCGCCGGGCTACGGCGAAGACCTATCCAAAGGCATCGCCATCGGATCCGGAATCCAGCTCGACGATCACACCCACATTGAGGCCACTCGCTATCCCAAGGGTTCCGACGCAATGGCGCTGATGGGCACGCTGTTAACTGGCGGACGTCCGGGCTGGAGTCGGATTCTGCTATGGCTAGCGAATCTCGCCGGCTCAATGCTACGCCATCCCTTCAGGACCGTTCGGTGTCTGCAGCCATTTGGTTGGGCACGCGAATCGATCATCCTGCTATGCATGCAGACCCTGGACGGCCATATCGACATGCGACTCCGGCGCCCGTGGTATCGGCCTTTCCGGAAGGTGCTGGTAAGCCAAGGCCGACGAATCCCGACATTTATTCCACAGGCCAACGAATTTGCACGGAAGTTAGGGGACTCCATCGGCGGAGTTCCTATGAGCATGGTTACGGAAATCCTCTTCGATATTCCCGGCACTGCGCACATCCTGGGCGGTTGCGGGATGGCCGGTTCGCCGGAGAGTGGAGTGGTGGATCATCGGAATCGCGTTTTTGGGTACAAGAACATGTACATCTGCGATGGCTCTGTGCTCGGAGCCAACTTGGGCGTGAATCCCAGCCTGACCATTTGTGCCGTCACCGAACGGGCCATGAGTTATATAAAGCCAGCAGCGCGGACGGAATGGAATGACGCTGCGTAACGGTGCATCGATTGCTGTTGTAACAGACATTCAACTAATTGGAAGGAGAAATAAATGCGTGCGATCTTAATTGTCATTTCCTTACTTCTCGTGCTGACCTTGCCTGTTTTTGGCCAGCAAACCTACGTGGGACGGTACGACGTGTATGGCGGCTTCATGAACCTGACCACGCCGATGATCAATCTTAATGAACAAGGATTTAATCTGCAGACCGGCGTGCGACTTACTTCGTGGCTTTCCGGAGGCTTCGACTATACCATCGGTAACGGCAGTACGTCGCTTACTCCGACGATGCTAATTCCCTCCTTGCAGCAAACGCTTGGCGCGGAATTTGGCCAAATGGCCACTGCCGGCCTCATTCCCGCTGGCTATCGGCTGTCCGTGCCCACCAACACCCGAACAGAAAACTACGCCGTCGGCCCGCAGATTTCCTACCGGCACTTTTCGGCAGTGACGCTTTTCGTCAGGCCGGACCTGGGAGCCCTGCATGTGGTCGCGACGCCTCACCCCGGCGATCCGATTGCCGCAGGAATTATATCTGCATTAGTGCCTTCCGGGAAGAAGACGGACTGGACGTACTATTACGGATTCGGAGGCGGATTCGAAGTCAATATTGCGCGGCATTTCTCCATTCGAGTGCAAGCTGACTTCGTCCACGACAACATGATGAGTGATCTGCTGCCGGGCCATAATGAGGTCCGCTTCTCTATCGGCCCAGGCTTCCAGTGGGGCCGGAATATGGTGGAGTAAGTCGTTTTCGTGGGGCAAGTCTCCGACTTGCCCATGCCCTAAAGGGAAGGCGCCGCCACGGTTATTACGACCTTCCCTTGCGCATGTCCTTTTCCCAGATAACGAAGAGCCTCAGCTACCTCGCTTAACGGATAACGCCGATCTATGACGGGCACAACCTTCCCGGCTTCCAGAAGATCCTTCATAACATCCAAGTCCTTCTTCTTTATCTTCGTGAGAAAGTAACGAATCTTCTTACGCCCAATTAGTGACAGTAATGGTCCCAGTAGCATGACTTGGACACTTACTTTGCCTCCGGCCCAGACATAAATTCCGTCCTGACTCAGCGCCCGCCGGTAATCGAAAATCGCATGATAGGCGTTCGCAGCAAAAATCAGATCGTAACGCTGCCCGCTCTTCGTGAAATCTTCTCGCGTGTAGTCAATGACATGGTCCGCGCCAATCCGTCGCGCCGTGTCCACATTCCTGGCGCTGCACACGGCCGTGACTTCCGCTCCGAACGATTTGGCAATCTGGAGCGCAAATGTACCCACGCCACCAGACGCGCCATCCACCAGAACCTTTTGGCCTGCCTGGATCCGTCCTTGATCACGAAGACCCTGCAGGGCGGTGATGGCCGCGATTGGCATGGCTGCTGCCTCCTCAAACGATATGTTGGCGGGCTTCAGCGCCAATTTGCCTTCAATGGCGCATACATACTCGGCAAACCCTCCGCCTGCGGAGAACTTCGCCCCGAACACTTCGTCACCCGGCTGAAACTGCTTTACACGTCTGCCAACCGCTTCCACTCGGCCTGAGATATCAGAGCCGAGGACGTTGTGCTTTGGTTTGAGCAGCCCCCCGCTGATTAAGCGGGTGTAACCTCCCATGACACCCAAGTCCAGTATGTTTACCAATGCCGCGTAAACCTTTATCAGGACCTCATCGTCCTTAGGGAGGGGTTTTTCTACCTCCTTGAGCTGCAGCACATCGGGTGATCCGTACTGCGTGTAAATAATCGCTTTCATCCGGTGTATTAAGCCGAACCCGACCACATGCTCAACAACTGAGCGCGTAGCTTATACTTCAGAATCTTGCCGCTCAGGTTCTTGGGAAGCATCGGCTGGAAGATCATTCGGCGGGGGATCTTGAACTTCGTTACATATTGCGCCACATGTATCTGCAGATCTTGCTCGGTGATCACCAAGCCGGCCTTTAACTGCAGAACGGCGCAGATATCCTCGCCATAAACCGGATCCGGGAAACCCACCACCGCGACTTCCGCAACCGCCGGATGAAGATAGAGCGCTTCCTCAATTTCCCGCGGCGAGATATTCTCCCCGCCTTTGATGATCAAGTCTTTCTTCCGGTCTGTGATAAACAGGTATCCATCCTCGTCCAAGAAACCAATGTCTCCGGTATGTAACCAGCCGTCTTTGAGCAACTCGCGCGTGGCGTCGGGATCGCGCCAGTAGCCTCCCGTGACATTCGCTCCGGCGAGACAAATCTCTCCAGCACTTCGCGCCGCAACCGGACGGCCTTGGTCATCCAGGATGCGGATCTCGACGCGCGGGGTCGCAATGCCGGCCGAACCCGGACGATAAGGTCGATCGATCTCGTATCCGGTGGCCACCGAACAGGATTCGGACAAACCATAGCCCTGATCGATGCGGCAACGGAACACTCGCTCCACTTGCTGGCGAAGCGGCTCGGGCAGCGCCGCACCCCCGCTGATGATGCGAACTAGGCTCGAAAGGTCACGCCGCTCGCGCTCCGGATGCTGCAGCATGTACATCAACATGGTGGGAACTACCGGCAGATAGCGGATTTTGTAGCGCTCAATTGCCTCCAGCGCCCTCCCCGGCTCGAATTGGCGCATCAGAACGGTGCTGAAACCCCACCGGTTCGCCACATTCTGCACCAGAACGCCGTATACGTGCGTCATAGGTAGCGGGAGCAGCATGGGACCACGCTCCAGATCAGGATTTTGCCGGAAGGCGCTTTCTACGGCCGCTCCCATGTTCTCATGCGTGAGCATCACGCCCTTTGGCAGCCCCGTGGTGCCGGAGGTATAAAGCAGGATCGCCAGGTCAGAAGGCTCGCTGTCAACCGGCGTTTCCACTGGCGCCACACTTTCGAGACACTCGTCGATGTTTTCGACGCCCCAAACTCCGCTCGGTCCGAAGACCAATATCTGCTTCAGCGTCCGAACCTCGGCGTTAGCCTGACTCAGCCGTTCGGCTAACGCGGGGATGGTAAGAGCCACCACTGGTTCGGCCCCACGCAGGATATTCGCCACCTCGCCCGCGGTCCATTGCGGGATTACCGGGACAATAACCGCCCCGATCATCCAGGTGGCCTGAAACGCTGCGTTCAGTTCCGGGCAGTTGGGTAGCATTACTACCACGCGATCGCCCCGGCGCACTCCATAGCTATCCAGTATTCTGGCTAGGCGGCCTGCAGAGCGAAGCTCTTCGGCGTTAGTGAAACTGCGGTCTTCGAAATATAGCCTCGTATATTCGCCAAAGCGCTCGATGTTTTCCAGATCCAGGCGGGCCAGGTTACCCGCCGTGCACTTCATCTGTTGAGTTGCTTGTTTCATAGCGGACACACTCCTCTCCTCTCCCACGTTGGTGATGAACCAGCGCTTCTTTGCGCAAATGGGCAACCATTGTCCGGTCGCGGCATAGCTGTGCGTCCATGCAGCACAGCACTACCGAGAGGGGCAATTGCCACACCCAAGACTCCGATTTCCAGCGCTTTACTTCGCAGCGTTATTTCAAAACTACTTCTGGAATCTCCGGGCTGGGAGCTTCAACGGTTGATACGTCTTCCACTTACGTCTTCCACTAAAGAAGCCGGCTCCTGCTCTATTGGGCGCGCCAATCCCACCGCGGCGTGAAGTTCCCCGAACACCTGATTCAGGAAATCGCGCAGCCGGTCGAGATCGGGCGCCGATGCGCAATCGCCCGTCAAGCTGAAATAGAACGTGCCGTTATAGCTGGCCATGGCGCAACAGATACCCATAAAGTCACCGATAGGCACATACGGATAGTAAGTCAGGATTTCCCGGCCGAGCAGATACAGTGGATAGTCCGGAGCCGCCACGTTGGTCGCAACCATGTCGAATGGAAGCACCGGGACCGTGTTCGCGAGCATGCCCACCAGTTGCGCTTGCACGGGAACCGGCAGGGTTGCCAGCAGGCTGCCGGTCAGCACCGTCAGGTCGCCGGCGTAAGCGTGTTTCACCGCTTCGGTCCGTTGGTGGATATTGCTCAGAAGCTCCACCGGATCCGCGATGTCCAGCGGAACGTTCACGGGCGCTAACGTAATCTTGTTTCCCATTCCCTGCTTTGGACCGCCGTTCCGCCGATTCACTGGCACCATAAGACGCAACAGGCGATCCTTTACCGATTGATGATGCAGTTTGGCATAACGGCGCATCGCACCCGCCAGGATCATCATGCCGACATCATTCACCTTTACGCCGCATATATGACGAATGGCATTGATCTCGGACATGGGAAACTCAGTCCACGATACTCTCCGCGGGCCCAACGACGGCGCGTAAAACGGAAAGCGTTGCGCGGGAGGAAGAACCTCCGATGCCGAGCTCAGCATGGGAACCGAACCTGCCAGCATTCCTCCCAACAATTTCTCGGCAACATTGAGCGCAGCCGATTGTAGCGAGAGCACACGCTCTACAGCATGGAAGTACGAGCTGACCATGGCATCACCCAGCACTTCCCAAGCCGGCAATGGCGATCCCGGATGGAACGGCTTTTTGGGTGGTAGGGGTTTGATTTCCGGGCTCGTATCCATGATCAGGCTCATCATCGCCACACCCGCCACGCCGTCCACCATGCAATGATGCACTCGCGCAATCACGGCGCTGCGCCCGTCTTCCAGGCCATCAACCACAGTCAGATCCCACAGCGGCCGATTGCGATCCATCACCTCGCTGAAAATGTGACCAGCCAGCCTTTGGAGAGCCTCCATCGTCCCGCGTTTCAGATGTATGCCATGGATGTGGCCATTAATGTCGAATCCAGGATCGAATTCCCAAGTGGGATACCCGGCTTGGAACGGTGGAAACACCACGCGCTGCCGATAGCGCGGAATCAGAGGCAGCTTCGCCTCAATCAGCGATTTCAAGTCGTCAACAGAGATTGGACCGTCCAGAAGGAATACGCTTCCGATGTGCAGCGGCATCTCCTTCTTCTCGAGATACAGGAAAAGAGCATCCAATGGTCCTAGCCGATCGTTCACCATAGCTAAGAAATACAAGCAGCTAGAATGCCGATCGGAATCGCGGCAACCGTCGGGCGTTGATTCCGAGCCGCGACCGGGAGGGAGCGTGAAATCGCTCAATCACAACGTCATTTGGCGCATCGTCCGCTCAGAAACCTCCGACAATCCGGCCGAATCGCCCGCCCGAAGTTGGCCCCCAAGTTGCCCGTTTTTCATAAAGGTACAAAGACGTGACTCTTAACGAATTGATACCTCCGGAAATCAAGCTCATCCTTAGCGCTTGCACGGGTGACGATGCACCCACCGCGGTCCGTGTCCAACGCGTCGAATCCATCCTCAACGGCCCAGCCGGCGACTCTGTTCGAGCCGCACTCGGAAGCTGGATCGCTCAGGTGGCCTCGGTCGACGTGCTGGTGCCGGACGAATATCGCAAATGGCGGCCCCTGGTCCGGGATTCCATCGAATTCCTGTTTTCACGGCTATCGGCCGAGCGTCTGGCGGCAAAACTCGTGGCACAAGCCGACTTGCCTTTGGATACCTCGCCCGCGCGACGCCTGCTCGAATTAATCGCCAGGATGCCCGGCATACAAAAGCTGGGCCAAGTGATAGCTCGCCATCAGCGCCTGGACCCGTCATTGCGCAAGGCGCTCTCCGAACTCGAGAACGAAATACGAGACGCCAGCCCGAAAGCCATCCGCGCTATCCTGGCCGAGCAGTTAGGGCCAAATCTCCGCAAATACGCTGTGAAGGTTGACCGGTCTATATTCTCGGAAGCCAGCGTCAGCGCCGTCATTCGTTTCACTTACCGCGAGCCGGGCGCAAAGCACCGCGAACCCGGAGTTTTCAAGGTCATCAAGCCACACGTCCGGAAATACTTCACCGAAGACCTGTCGCTTCTGCAGCAGCTCAGCGATTTCCTGTCCAAAGGCAACGGTTATGGCTTCGCCACCCGGCACGTTTCGGAAATGGTGAGCGAGGTCCGCCTGCTGCTGGAGCATGAGTTGGATTTTAGGCGCGAGCAGGCAACTCTTGTGGAAGCTGTTCACACCTACCGGATCAATACCGCGATTTCGGTACCGATCCTGGTCGCGCCATTATGTACCACCGAAGTCATCGCCATGAGCGAAGAACCCGGGACGAAAATCACCGAGGTGTTTCCGGGGAAACCCTACTTGCGGCGACGCGTGGCCGAACAGCTAGTGGAGGCCCTGGTCACCGTCCCGCTCCTCTCGCGTGATAGCTCCGTGGTGTTTCACGCGGACCCCCACGCTGGCAACCTGTTGTACGACGAGCGAGCGGGTAAGGTTGGAATTCTCGACTGGGCCTTGACGGAGCGGCTCAGCCGTGACCTGCGCCGCTACCTGGCCCTACTGGTGATCATGACCGTTTTGCGGAATCCCGGAGGAGTTCGGGACGCGCTGGTGCATCTGGCCTCGCCGGGCGAACGGCGCGACCCGGAGAAGCTTCGCTTGATCCAGGAGCATGTCGAGAGCTTTTTCAAGAGCCTGCCCTGGAATCGCGGCGCGGGTAGCATCGATGCCATGCTTTTGCTGGACGAAATCGCGCTCGAGGGCGTCCGCTTTCCAGCCACGCTGGCCATGTTTCAAAAAGCGCTCTTCACCTTGGATGGCGTGCTGCACGACATCGCGGGATCCGAAGTCAGCATCAGTTACTTGTTAGTGCGCGATTTCATCATCCGGCTGCTGGTGAGTTTCGGGCTGGACCATCCGCCCCTCTCGGTCAGCGACTTGATAGCCGTCGAGCGCAGCGGGTTGCTGTACCCGGGTCGCCTGGGCGCGTCAGTATTGTTCGGCGCCCGCCCGGAGATCCGAAGCGAAGCGAGGTAATCCAATGATGATTCCTTCTGGCATTCTCAAGAAGCTCTATACACGGAGCAGTCTGAAGAACTCTGGCGGCGGCCCGCAGTTCTCCATCAAGAACCGGTTGAGTGACGCGGAAGTGGTGGGCGTCCGCTCAATTGCGATTGACGGCTGTCCGGTGGCCCTGGATCATGTGTGGCTCGATCTGGCCGACGGCCGCGCGCTCACTCCCGCCGACGTTGACGCAGCCCATCCCATCCCGTTTCCATTTAGCTCCGTGGTTACCGTTCGCACGGATCGGCCTGAGCTGCCAATGGGCCCCCATGACATCGACGTGGCCTTCGAGACGCGCCCCTTCGGCCGGCTACACCTCAAAGTGGAAGATACGATTGCCGAGGACGGCGAGCGCGCCCGCCATATTCCGCGAGACGAAGAGGACGATTATAAACCCGAGATCATTCTCAGACGACAGAAGCTGATTGAGCAAACCACCGGCGTCAAGCTGCGACACCTTACCGAGTATTCCTTCGATCCTCATATCGCCCGCGGCAACTGCGAAAACTTCACCGGCGTCGCCCAGGTCCCGATGGGCTTTGCTGGACCGCTCCAGGTGCACGGGGAACATGCCGAAGGCGAGTTTCTGATCCCGCTGGCGACCTCGGAAGGAACACTGGTGGCATCCTACAACCGCGGAATGAAGGTGCTGAACCTATCCGGCGGCGTGAAAGTTACCGTGCTGGCCGACGCCATGCAGCGGGCGCCTGTGTTTGTTTTCCGGGACGCTCGCGCCTGCCGTGATTTCGTGAACTGGATCGGGGTCAATCTGCCAGACATCCGCCGTGAAGCAGAGGCAACTTCATCGGTTGCCAAACTTCTGCACATCGATCCGTATCTCGCCAACAAATTCGTTTATCTGCGGTTCAATTTCTCTACTGGAGACGCAGCCGGTCAGAATATGGTCGGCAGGGCCACCTACGCCGCTTGTTGCTGGATTCTGGATCACTACCAAGGGATCACCAATTTCTATCTCGAGTCGAATTTCGCGACCGACAAGAAGGGCTCGCACGTGAATATCATGCGCAATCGCGGCAAGCGGGTGACCGCCGAAGCCACCATTGCGCGCGACGTCATGATCCGGCACCTTCGCGCCGAGCCGGAACAACTGGTCCATCATTACGGCGTGGCCAACGTCGGCGCGTTTCTTTCGGGCGCGAACAACAACGGCGCGCAATCGGCCAACGCCATTGCCGCCATGTTCATCGCCACCGGCCAGGACGTTGCCAACGTCGCGGAATCATCGGCAGGAATCATCTATTGCGAGCTCACGCCCGAGCGCGATCTGTATATCTCGCTGACCATCCCGTCACTCATCGTTGCGACGCACGGCGGCGGAACAGGCTTGGCCACGCAGCGGGAATGCCTCGAAATTCTGGACTGCTACGGCACCGGCAAAGTCTATCGCTTCGCCGAGATCGTGGCCGCCGTGGCTCTGGCGGGCGACGTCTCACTAGCCGGCGCAATCTCCTCCTCCGACTGGGTGTCGAGTCACGAAAAATACGGCCGCCACCGCTAGTGGCGCGGCGAAATGCACCGACCGGTTGTTGCCATACGGTTCTCAGCTCTCCTAGAATAGAATCAGCTCCAGAACCACGCGCAACGAGAAACCAGAAACGAGAAACGTTTCCGGTGACTGTTGCCACGCCATCGAGCAGGAATCTTTCAAAAACCCCAACATCGCCGTGCCATTCTCAATCAGTTTCATCACTCGTATCGCAAAGACCGCAATGGATCCACCCGAAGCGCCCGTCTGGCGGGCAGCAGCGCAGCCACCCCAATCATTGCGACAAACACCCCGATAGCGCCCAGGTATGCAATCGGATCGAGGTAGCTAATGCCGTAGAGTTCACGCCGCAAGAGCTGCGACAAAGCGGCCGCGCCAGTTACTCCCGCAAGCGACCCGGCAAGAATCGGGAGTGCTAACTGCCGCACCACTACCGACAAAACCTGCGCGGAGCTCGCGCCCAGCGCCATGCGGATGCCGATCTCCTTGGTGCGATGCGATACGGAGTACGCGACAAGTCCCACAATCCCTAAACAAGCCAGCAACAGCGCAACGAACCCGAGCACGCTGACAGATATTGCGGCGTATTCGGCGCCTTCCATCCTCCGGCTGAAGGAGCTTTTCACTAATTGCACATCGGGAAATACCTTGGGATCGATCGATTTGGCAACCGACGCCACAAATGGAACCAAGCCTTCGGGCGGCCCTGCAGTTCTTAACAGCACCACCATAGAAGGCAGATCCGCGTCCCCGGCCAGGTAATAAGCTTCCACTGCGTCCGGATCCTGAAGCGCAACCAACCGAGCGCTGCCAGCAATTCCAACAATCGTATAGCTCGCGTCACCCATCTGGAATGGCCGTCCTAACGGGTCCCGCTCCGGCCATTGCTGAGCAAAAGACTTGCTGATGACGACAGCGCGTGTGTCGCTGCGCGTGAGATTCCGGCCTTCGAGCAACGGAATCTTCATGGTGCCGAAAAATTCCGGATCGATTGCGTACATGTGAACATCCAGCGAACGTCCTGCTATATCAGCTCCCGTAACTACCTTCCTGTTGCCCAAAGGCGTACTGGAAGTCATGGATACAGACTCGACTCCGGGAAGATCGTGGAGCCGGCTCTGCAGGGTATTCAGATATGTTCGCGCGCCGGATGCCGAGTAGCCGTGCGCGGCGAGCCCCGGGTCAATGGAAACCACCTGTTGATATTCAAAGCCCGGATTAGTGGTCACGGCGTGTTCCAGCGCCCGCACCAGGAGTGCGGACACAATCACCAGTACGCAACTTGCGGCAATTTGCGCCCCGATCAGCACCTGCCGCATCCTGGTGGCACCATGCCGCTGCCTGGCCACTTGTAGAGCCGGTGTCAGCCCAAACATTATTGCGGCCGCGAATCCAATTCCGATGGCGAAGAGCACCATTCTCCAATCCGGAACCGGATTGAGCCAGGCTGGCGTTTTCGCCATCACCATCATTCCACGCAACACCACGTAGCCAAGCGCCAAGCCCGCAATCGCCCCGTGCAGAGCGAGCAGCACGCTTTCGGTGAACAGCTGGCGAATCAGCCGGCCGCTGCCGGCGCCCACGGCCTTGCGAATCGCCATTTCCCGCTCCCTCGCCACACCTCGCGCCAGCAGCAGACTGCCCAGGTTCCCGCAGGCCACGGCAAGAATCAACAGCGTCAATGAGGCCACCAGAGCCATCAAAGGATAGCCTTCGTCGGATTGCTCTGTTCCTGTTCCGTGGCGGCCTCCTCCCAGATTCTTCGCGTATCCGCCCGCAGAACTGGGAAGGCTTTCCTTTTCCCAAATGTCGGCCGGATGCTGCTGGTGCAATACCGCCGCGAGCGACCTCAATTCATTCTCCGCCGTGCCTGCGCGCAAGCCTGTCTGTAACCGGCCAAACATCGTTATCCCGTGAGCCTCCACTGAGAAATCCGTGAACAGATGACTACCCGTTACGAAATAGGGTTGCTGATCGATAGGCAACCATAGATCGGGATTGTCCATGCTCAGGCCGCTGAAGGCTTGGGATGCAACGCCAATCACAACTGCCGGTCTATCGTTCAGGCGAATCGTCTTGCCGGCAATCCCGGGGTCGGCCCCGAAGTGGCGCTGCCAAAATCCCTCGCTCAGAACCACCACCGGCGTGGAATCCGCCGCTCCGTCCTCGGCTGCATCGAGCACTCGTCCGAGCATCGGCTTTGCGCCCAGTTCGCTGAAGAAATTAGCCGTGACAAAGTCTCCAGTGAGCGGCTTGGGCTCGCCCTCGATTGCCAGTTTGGCGTCCATCACGGCCAGCACTGCTGAGAGCGTTTTCGAATACTGGCGGAAGAATGTCATTTCCGGATACGGTATCTGGGACGCATAGCTCTGGGGCGCTCGTCGTTTAAATCGCAGCAATGTATCGGGACTGCGGACAGCCAGCGGCCGCAGGACCATCAGATTGAAGAAGCCAAAAGCCGCGACGTTGACACCGATCCCGAGGGCCAGCATAACGATCGCCGCCAGCGTGAAGCCCGGCGATCGCCTCAGTTGACGGGCTGCATACCGAAGGTCCTGCGAAAGCTGTTCCATCCACGTCCAGCCCCAAGCATCGCGGGCCTCTTCCCGCAGAAGAAGCATGTTCCCGAGAGGCTTGCCGCCGTCCTTAGCCGCCATCTCCCGATGAAACTCCAGGTCGTTCCGAAGCTCCTGGTCGAAACGGCGGCGATGCAGAAGGTATTGGAGACGTCGAATCCATTCGTTCATGTGGTTTCCTCAGGCAGTCCGCAGGACCGATCGAATGGCGGAATGCGCGCGCTCATAATCGGACAGCTCATTCTCAAGCTGTTTGCGGCCGGCCGGCGTCAGCCGATAGAACCGAACCTTGCGATTTGTTTCTGAGATTCCCCACTCCGACGTTACCCAACCCTTCAAAAGTATTTTCTGCAAAGCAGGATAAAGCGCGCCTTCCTCCACTTGCAAGACTTCGGAAGAGAGCGTGTGAATCCGCTGGGCGATCGCGTAACCATGTAAGGTTCCCGAGCGAAGCACGCGTAATATCAGAAGGACCAGGGCTCCGGAAGGCATCTCAGTCTTAGGCATAAGCTACTTACTGGTATTGTATCGGCTCTTCCAACCTCCTGTCAAGCGACAATGAATTCAGACGCGCAACCAACGAGAAACGAGAAACGAGAAACGATTTGCCAAATCATCTCAGTACCGAGAAGAGTCCCTATCTTCAGCAACACGCCCACAATCCAGTGGATTGGTACCCGTGGGGCGAAGCAGCTTTTGAAAAAGCCCGCCGCGAGGACAAACCCATCTTCCTCTCCATCGGCTATTCCACGTGCCACTGGTGCCACGTCATGGAGCGCGAATCTTTCGAAAGCCCTGCCATCGCCGCGATTCTCAATCAATCCTTCGTTCCCGTGAAAGTGGATCGCGAAGAGCGACCAGACGTCGACCACATCTACATGATGTACGTCCAGGCCACCACCGGCAGCGGCGGCTGGCCCATGTCGGTGTTTCTCACGCCCGGACGGATGCCCTTCTTCGGTGGAACCTATTTCGCCCCGGACGATCGTTACGGTCGCCCCGGTTTCTCCGTGGTTCTCGAGCGCATCGCCGAAGCCTGGAAAACTCAGCACGACAAAATCCTCGAGTCCAGCAGCAACGTGATGGAGCAGCTCAAGCTTCATTCCGAATCCGCTGCAGGCGGCAACGCAGCGCTCAGCAAAAATACTCTGGACGCCTGCTTCCAATACTTCCGCCGCACATACGACACGGCGCGCGGCGGCTTTGGCGACTCTCCGAAATTTCCCCGCCCCGTGGTGCTAAATTTCCTGCTTCGTTATCACCACAGCTCTGGACGCCTGGAAGCGCTAGATATGACGCTCCACACGCTGCGCGCCATGGCCGACGGCGGGATGCACGATCAGCTAGGCGGCGGCTTCCATCGCTATTCGGTGGACGAACGCTGGTTCGTGCCGCACTTCGAGAAGATGCTTTACGATCAGGCCCAGCTCGCCGTTTCCTACATTGAGGCCTACCAGATCACGCACGACCCTTTCTACGCGAGCATCGCGCGCGCCACGCTGGATTACGTCCTGCGCGACATGACTCACCCTGATGGCGGATTCTATTCCGCCGAAGATGCCGACAGCGTGATCGATCCCGCGAACCCGAAAGTGAAAGGCGAAGGGGCATTCTATCTTTGGACCGCTCTGGAATTGGAACAGCTCCTCGGAGAGCCACTGGCCAAGATGTTCGCATTTCGTTACGGCGTAGAGACGGATGGCAACGTCCACCACGACCCGCACGGCGAATTCCCAGGCAAAAATATCCTCTATGTTCGCCACACCGTAACTGAAACAGCTCAGAACTTCTCGATCTCCGAAGAAGTCGTCGAGACTCAGTTGCTCGAAGCCGCCCAACGTCTCCTCAAGGTGCGTTCCACGCGCATTCGCCCGCATCTGGATGACAAAATCCTGACCTCCTGGAACGCTCTGATGATTTCGGCGTTTGCTAAAGCCGCGCAGGCATTGGATGAGCCCGTCTACTTAGACGCCGCAGCGCGAGCCACGGAATTCATTCTCTCGCGCATGTACGACGCTCGCACAGGCCTGCTCTTACGCCGCTATCGCGATGGCGATGCCGCAATCCAAGGTTTCCTGGATGACTACGCTTTCCTGATCGCCGCGCTGCTCGATCTATACGAAACCGATTTCGATCCGCAACGCATCGAGCTCGCCATTAAACTTGCCGGCAAAATGCGCGAGCTTTTTGAAGATCCCTCTGACGGTGCGTTCTTCACTACGGCCGCGGGCGACCCGACCCTTGTCCTCCGCATGAAAGACGATTACGACGGCGCCGAGCCATCCGGCAATTCCATCGCACTTCTCGATCTGGAACGTCTGGCGCACCTCACCGATCGCGCCGAATATCACGAGACCGCTGAGCGCACTCTGCGGGCATTGAGTCCAAAAATGGCCGGCCAGCCCGTCGCCGTTCCGCAGATGCTTGTCGCGTTCGATTACTCGCTCGCCGCCCGGCGCGAAGTGGTAATCGTTGGCGGCCGCCGCGAGGTGCGCCCGTTTCTCCATCAGCTTCGAAGCCGCTTTCTGCCTTACACCGTCGTGCTGTTGGTGGATTCTGAAGACGCACGGCGGAGACTCGAACGGATCTTCCCTGCAATCGCCGATATGCGCGAACTCAACGGCCAGCCCACCGCCTATGTCTGCCAAGGCTACGTCTGCCAACTCCCGGTGAATGAAGTCTCCAAGTTCGTCGAGTTGTTACAATGAATGGAAATCAAATTCACTCGAGGAGAATTCATGGAACGACCCGCAGCCACCACGATGAGAGGAAAACCGCTGACACTGATCGGGCCGGAGCTCAAGGCCGGCGAGAAAGCACCCGATTTTGATGCTGTCAGCGATGGACTGCAGCCTGTAAACCTGGAAAAGACCGGCCCAACCGTTCGAATCTTCAGCGTTGTGCCATCGCTCGACACGCCGGTATGCGACGCACAAACCAAGCGGTTCAACGAAGAAGCGGCCAAGCTTCCCGGCGTCGAAATTTACACCGTCAGCATGGATCTGCCCTTCGCCCAGAAGCGCTGGTGCGGCGCCTACGGCGTGGATAAAGTCAAAATGGTCTCCGATCACAAATCCGGCTCGTTCGGAGAGAAGTACGGGACGCTAATCAAGGAACTGCGCATCGAGAGCCGCGCGATTTTCGTTCTCGACAAAGACAACACCATCAAACACGTCGAGTATGTAAAAGAAGTCGCCGATCATCCGAACTACGAAGCCGCGTTGTCCGCAGCACGAGCGCTTGCCAAGTAGCGAAGTCGTTCCATGTGGCTTTTGCGCGACTTCCGCCATGCTCTTCGCGTTCTCAGTCGCACTCCCACACTAACCGCGGTCGCGCTGTTTTCCATTGCGATTACAATCGGCGCCACCGCGGTCGTGTTCACTGCAGTCAAGTCCGTCCTGATCGAACCGCTGCCCTACGCAAATGCGCGCGAATTAGTGCAGTTGCGCACCGACAATACCAAGTTCGGAAAATCCCACGCCGATTGGGTGACCTGGAGCGACGCTCAGGACATTTTGAAGAGCAACCGCACCTTCGCATCGATGGGGATCTATCGCTACGCGCTCTTCAATCTGTCCGGCGATGGCAGTTCCCTGCCCGAGGCGCTCTACGGCCTGGCCGTTTCCGCCAACATGTTCCCCACCCTTGGCGTGTCTCCGATGCTCGGCCGCAACATTCTGCCCGAAGAAGACCAACCCAACCGCAATAACGAAATGATTTTGAGCTACGGATTATGGACACGCAGGTTCAACTCGGATCGCGGTGTCATCGGCCGGTCGGTTGAAGTCAACGGCCATGCCTGCACCATCATCGGCGTCATGCCGCCCGGTTTCGATTTTCCGATGCGGCTCGCCACCACTGTCCGCACTCCCTCGCAACACATGGACTTCTGGACTCCGCTTGGCCTGGACCCCGCTAAGGAGGATCGCAACAGCGGATCGGGCGCGGTCGCGCGCTTGCGCAAAGGAGTTTCCGTGGCCCAAGCGGACCAGGATATGCACTCCATCAGCGAAACACTGGCCCGGCGTTATCCGATCACGAACCAATACCGCGTTTTCCATGTAGGCCGGATACGCGACCGCACCCTCGGATTCGCTCAAACAGGTTTGTTGCTACTCATGGCCGCGGCGGCGATGTTTATGCTGATCGGCTGCACCAATGTCGCAAACCTGCTGCTGGCCCGCGCGTTCGCCCGCCATCGCGAGATAGCGGTCCGGTTGGCGCTGGGTGCAGGCCGCGGCCGCATCGTTCGGCAACTCATCACCGAAAGTTGCGTGCTGGCTATGCTCGGAGGCTTGCTGGGCTACGCGTTGAGTGTAATCGCATGGAACCTGCTTCCCGCCATCGCCCCTATGACGATTCCGCGACTCGCTACCGCACGCGCCGATGGCTCAATCTTCGCTTTCACTCTGATCGTCTCACTGATCAACGGCCTCCTCTTCGGGATCGCGCCCGCCCTACGCACTGCCGGCCGCGACCCGGCTCTCGCACTCACCGAATCCGGCACGCGAGGCGTCGTGGGCAGGCAACGTAACATCCTGCGCTCCTCCCTGGTAATCGCCGAAGTCGCGGTGGCCGTAATCCTGGTGGTGATCGGCGGACTCCTAACCGGACGATTCATCCAGTTGCTTCGAACCGATCCCGGCTTTGAGCCGGATCGCATTCTCGCGTCCATCATCATCGCGTCCGGAGACCAATACCGCGACCCCGAACGGCACGGAGAGTTATACCGCCGTATTCTGGATTCCGTCCGGACGCTGCCGGACGTCCAGCAGGCCGGCGTGGTGGATGCCCTGCCATTTAGCGGCGAGAACAACGGTGGTGATATCGGCAGAGATGAGACCGACACTGGACACCTTGCCGAAATCGACCGCGTGAGTGCGCATTACTTGGAAACCTTCGGTGTGCCGCTGCTGGAGGGCCGTTGGTTCCGCTCGGACGACATGGACGGCTCCCGCGACACTGCCCTCATCAACGACGTGGCGGCGCGCCTCGTGTGGCCCGGCGAGTCTCCACTGGGTAAACGCTTCTGCATTTATTGTTCGGATCCGCAATACAAGCTCTGGAAGCGCGTGGTCGGTGTGGTAAAAAGCATCCGCCATTCTGGCTTGGATGAGCCTGCCCGGGCCGAAGTCTATTGGGCGACCAGCGCGCTGCAGCAAGCGCAGTTTCTGGTTGTCCGCACCGCACATCCAGATCCGCAATTGGCCGTGGCCATTCGCAAGGCCATCGCAGCCATCGATCCGAAACAGCCTGTGTTCATGAGCGCCAGCATGTCGACACTCATCGGCGATTCCATCGCTGACCGCCGCTTCATCATGACCCTGCTGGCCATCACAGGATGTCTGGCCTTGATCCTATCCGCGGCCGGCGTCTACGGCGTGGTGTCCTATGCGACCTCGCTCCGCACCCAGGAAATCGGAGTACGCATGGCGCTAGGCGCAACTCCAGGCAATGTCCACGCGCTAGTCTTTCGCCAAGGAATGCGCCTGGCCGCCGTAGGCGTCGTAATCGGCCTCACATCCTCGCTAGCACTCACGCGCATCCTGGCAAGTGTCCTCGAAGGCTTGGCGAGTCCCGACGCGGTCCTAATCACAATCGCGGTCGCCCTAGTAACGCTCGCGGCAGCGACGGCCTGCTTCATCCCCGCCCGCCGAGCCACAAAAATCGATCCCATGACTGCCTTGCGGACGTAGCGTGGGACAGGCGCTTCCGCCTGCCAACCCGATTTTTCTCTATTTACTCCTCTCTCAGTGCCAGCATCGGTTCCAGCTTCGCCGCCCGCATCGCCGGCAGAAAACTAGCCACAATCGCAACTACCGCCAACAACGTAATCGAGAGACCAATGGTCAAAGGATCTGTCGGTTTCAACCCGAACAACATAGAACTCGCAGTCCGGCCAACCGCAATCGCAAGCCCGGTCCCGATCACCAATCCAACGGCCAGCAGCATCCCTGCTTCTCGCAATACAAGACCTAGAACGTCTCCACGATTGGCCCCCAGCGCCATCCGGATGCCGATCTCACCGCGCCGGCGTGCCACCATGTAGGACATCACGCCGTACAGTCCAATGGTCGCAAGCACCACCGCGAGAAATCCGAAAAATCCAGACAACGTCGCCATCAATCGCTCGCGCAGCAGCGAATTACGGAGCTGCGCACGGAACACCCGAAACTCCAGCGAGATCTCGGGATTCTCTTCCAGCACTGTCCGCCTTACTGCCGCCAGTAACGAGCCAAGCGGCGCCGTCGATCGCACGATAATGGTCGTTCCCAAGCCGGGTTCCTTGTCTTGACTCGCTGCCACGTACGCAATCGGCTTGAAAGGTTCTCGCAGACTCTGGTACTTCGAATCCTTCACTAGACCTACAATTTGATAGAGCGGCTGCGGTTCCCCAGGACCACCCTCAATCCGGAATCCCTTGCCGATCGGATTCTGGCCGCCATAGAATTTTCTGGCGAACTCCTGATTCACGATCGCGACTACGGGAGAAGTTGGCGTATCGCGCTCGTCGAAGTCCCGCCCCGCCAGCATCGGCGTGCCCATGGTGCGGAAATAGCCCGCGCTGACGCGGTCGAACCAGGGATAAATGCGCCGTTTCTTTGCCTGCTCGGGGTCTTCGCCCGGAATCTCGATGGCCTCGTTCCAGCCATTCCCGAGCCCTTGCACAATGCCCGCACTCGCGGCTTGCTCTACGCCAGGCGTCGTGCGAACGCGCTCCAGTAACTCCCGATAGAACGGACCACGGCGCGCTGCCGGAAGATTAGCGCGCGATATATCCAAGCCCGTAATCAGCAGATTGTTCTCCCGAAAACCCGCATCCAGCGTTAAAAGGTTGCGCATGCTTCCGGCGAATAACAGCGCACCCACCAGCAACACCAACGACAGCGCCACTTGACTGATCACCAACGCCCGGCGTAAACCGAATTTTCCGCGGTCCGCCGTCAAGCCGCGGCTCGATGCCCGCATGGCCGACGCTGGAACAGCGCCCGACGCGCGCAACGCAGGCGTCAAACCGAAAAGGATGCAGGTGAGGACCGCAATTCCAGCCGTGAAACCAAACACCCGCCAATCCGCGCCCAGATCCACGAACAGCGGATTGTCGCTGGTGGTGAGGAACGCGACCATGTATCGGCTCAAGAATTGCGCCAGAACAGCTCCGGCCACCGCGCCGATCGCGGTTAGCAACAAGCTTTCGGCCAGCAACTGCCGGATCAGCCGTCCACGATCCGCGCCGATCGCGAGGCGCACCGCCATTTCGCGCTCTCGCGTACTAGCCCGCGCCAGCGTAAGATTGGCGAGGTTCGCGCACGCGATCAGCAAAACCAACCCAGCGAGTCCCAACAGCAGCCACAGAGGTTCTTGATATCTCTCGCGCAATGACGATACGCCTGATCCCGCAGGAAGTGCCTTGAGCTTGTATTGCGTGTAATACTTGGCCTCTTGGGGACGGTAATTCGGCGGAACGTTTTCGAACACGGCCGGGGACATGGCGTTGGCTTGCGACGTCGCCTTCGCAACCGTCCAGCCCGGTTTCAAGCGTCCGATCACCGCCAGCCACCAATGATGCAGCTTGCCCAGATGGCTGTCTTCTCCGTTGATCCACGGCTCAGCGCAGATCGGCACAATCACATCGAAATTACGCCCCACTTCCAGCCCAAAGAAACTTGCAGGCGCCACTCCCACCACTTCCACGGGATGCCCGTCCAAGGAAATCTTCTTGCCAATAGCGTTCGCGTCGCCACCGAACTCTCGCTGCCAGAACGCATGGCTGATCACCGCGCCCGGCGACCCACAACCGGCGCGGTCGTCCTCCGCAGCGAGCATTCGGCCCATCAGCGGCTGCACGCCCAGCGTCTTGAAGTAGTCGCCGCTTACCCACAGGCCCTGCGCGAAACGGACATCGCCGCCCTTAGCCAGATTGAATTGCTGGTCACCCCACGCAAAGATGCCCGAGAAAGCTTGCTGATGTTCTCGAATCTGCTCCCACTGCGCATAGGTGAGGTTCGAAAAGCGGTCCGAAAAATTGCCAGAACAGCAATGCTCATTCTCAGCGATCTGCAGCTCGGCCAACTGTTCCGGATGCGGTACCGGCAGTAGCCGCAAACGGACCGCGTCCAATAGCTGAAAGATGGCCGTGTTCGCCCCGATCCCCAAGGCCAGCGAAAGCGTGGCCACGGTAAAGAATCCCGGGCTGCGCTTGAGCAGCCGCCCGCCATGGCGAATGTCTTGCCAAGAGTTTTCGAGCCAGCCTGATAGTTTCATCTCTTACAACAACGTTTCCAACGCAAAAAAGTTAGCTGGTCCAAACCGGATTCCATTCCCACCGCCCAACCTGCTACCCTAGGAACTTAGCCGCCCGAATGCCCGCTCGAATGAGCGAAAGCTTCATCCTGCAGACCTATCCGTTTCGGGAAGCTGACTTGGTCGTCAGTTTCTTCACACGCGATCAGGGCAAACTGAGGGGGGTGGCGCGGCGAGCCCGCCGGCCCAAGAGCAGTTTCGGTTCGGGATTGGAGCGACTGTCGCACGCTACAGTCTCTTATTATCAAAAGGAGAATCGCGAGCTGGTTAGCCTGAATTCCTGTGAACTGCTCCATTCGCAGTTCATTCTGGCCTCAAACTACGAGTCGAGCGTCGCCCTGGATTATCTGGCGGAAATCACCGAACAATTGTTGCCACCCAACGAAACCAACGAGCGCCACTTCCGCCTGCTGATCGCAGTTCTGGATTACCTGCGCGCCGGCGGCAGCCACTTCGCCGCAGCAACCTACTTCGCCCTCTGGTCGGTTCGTTTAGCCGGATTCCTCCCCGACCTCCGCCTCACCCCCGAATCCCGCACCATCGCCGACGAGATGCTATTCACGCCCATCCACCAGCTAACGCCTCGAGCCTGGACCAAAGAGACCGCCCCAGACCTCCGCCGCCTCCTAAATCGCCTAATCGAACAACACGTGGAACGCAACCTCCACACCCCACGGATACTGGAGTCGCTGTGACCAGTAACCAGCAACCAGCAACCAGCAACCAACCACTGTCCTTCCAAGAGACCATCTTCCGCCTAAAACAATACTGGTCCGATCGCGGCTGCATCATCCAGGAACCCTACGACCTCGAAGTCGGCGCGGGCACCATGGCACCCGAAACGTTCTTGCGCGTTCTCGGCCCAAAGCCTTACCGCGTAGCCTACGTGCAGCCCAGCCGCCGCCCCGCCGACGGCCGCTACGGCGAGAATCCCAACCGCCTCTACAAGCACCAGCAGCTTCAAGTAATCCTTAAGCCTTCGCCCGCAGACGTAATAGATCAATACCTCGGCAGCCTCACCGCCATCGGCATCGACCTCCGCAAGCACGACATCAAGTTCGAAGAGGACAACTGGGAGGCGCCAACCCTGGGTGCCTGGGGCATCGGTTGGCAAGTGATGCTGGATGGTCTCGAAATCACCCAGTTCACTTACTTCCAGCAGTGCGGCGGCATCGATCTCGACCTGGTCCCGGCCGAGCTGACCTACGGCCTGGAGCGCATCGTCAAATTCCTCCAGAATGTCGAAAGCGTGTACGACATCGAGTGGGCGCCGGGCGTCCGCTATCACGATGTGCGCTTCAAGGATGAGCAGCAGTTTTCGGTCTACAATTTCGAACTGGCCGACGTCCCCACGCTCTGGAAGCTCTTCGATCTGCATGAGCAGGAGTGCCAACGGTTGCTCACCACATTCGCCAAACGGCTGTGCGTGCTCCCGGCTTACGATCAAGCCTTGAAGTGCTCGCACCTTTTCAACCTGCTGGATTCCCGCGGCGCCATCAGCGTCACCGAACGCGTGGGAGTGATCGGGCGGGTGCGAAAACTGGCTCTAGGGGTCGCAAAAATGTGGATGGAACAGGAGGCCGCTGAATGAGCCTCCCCTTCCTGCTCGAAATCGGAACGGAAGAGATCCCAGATTGGATGATTCCTCCTGCAATCAATCATTTAAGAGACTTGTTTCAAGATTTGCTCGACCGTACTAAGGTCGCGGGTACTATTAGCGCCGTGGATGCGACTCCGCGCCGTCTGGTTCTTCAAGCCGAAGGCTTAGCCGAGCGCCAATCCGATTCCGAAGAGTTGCTGCTCGGGCCGCCAAAGTCTGCCGGATCAGGCGCTGCCGCGGGATTTGCGAAGAAAATGGTTACGACTCCGGATCAGCTCGGCACCGAATCAACCCCCAGGGGCGAGTACTTCTCCTTCAAGAAACACTTGAAAGGTCAGGACACAATCGCCATCCTGGCGGCCGATCTGCCTCAGCTGATTCTTAAGATTCCATGGCCCAAAACGATGTATTGGAACGGAAAAGGTAGCGAACGATTCATCCGTCCCATCCGTTGGATCGTGGCTTTGTTTGGCGAGTCCGTAGTGCCGTTCGAGCTAGCCGGGATTCACGCAAGCAACATTACACAAGGCCATCGGCTGCTCGGCAAATCTGAGATTCCAGTCACCATCGCGAACTTCGAGCAGCAGCTCCAAGTCAACGGCGTGATCCTCTCCGCATCCAAACGCCGCGGAAAGATCCTGGATGGGGTCGCCGAACTGCTAAAAGGCAAAGGACTGCGCATCCGGCCAGACGCCTCGCTCCTCGAAACCTTGGTCTACATAACTGAATTCCCTACCCCAATCCTAGGTGGGTTCGATTCGCAATTTTTGGAGTTGCCCAGCGAGGTGCTGGTCACCGTGATGCGCCACCACCAGAAGTATTTCTCGGTGGAAGACGAAGCTGGAAACCTGGCACCGCACTTCATCGCGGTGATGAACACAGACGCCGACCCGGAAGGCTTGGTCCAGGACGGGAACGAGCGGGGTCTCCGCGCGCGGTTCAACGACGCCCGCTTCTTCTGGCAGCAGGATCAAAAAAGGAAGCTCGAAGACCGGCTGGAGGATCTGAAGACGGTCACCTTCCAAGCGAAGTTGGGTTCGTATTTCGAAAAAACGGAACGAGTTGTCGCACTGGTGAAACAGCTCGGAGGCAGTCCTTCAGCCCAACGCGCCGCGCTATTGGCAAAGTGCGATCTCACCACCGACATGGTCAAGGAGTTCACCGATCTCCAAGGCATCGTCGGCGGCATCTACGCGCAGGCCCAAGGCGAGCCGGACGAAGTCGGCCAAGCGATTTACTGCCAATACCAGCCAATCAGCATGGATAGTGACATCCCACCCCGCGAGGCCGGCCGCATCGTAGCGCTCGCCGACAAATGGGACACGCTGACATCCTGCTTCGAAGTCGGCCTCATCCCGACCGGCTCTCGCGACCCCTTCGCGCTCCGGCGCGCCGCGCAAGGTGTGGTCCGAATCGTCATTGAAGGCGGGATCCAGTTCGCCTGGCCTAAGATGAGCGACGCGTTGCGCGAATTCATGCGCGACCGCGTGGAATATTACTTCCGGGAGGTTCGCGGGTTCGCCTACGATGAAGTCCGAGCCTGCATGGCCGCCGGTTGGAGCGATCTGTCCGACCTCGAAAGCCGTTTGGAGCGAGTACGAGCTATGCGCCCCGACATCGAGCCTATCGCGGCCAGCTTCAAACGCATCAAGAACATCCTGCAGCAAGCTGGGTTCACGGTGACTCATGCGCTCAAGGAGTCTCTCATCGAAGACGGCCCAGAGCGAGAGCTGTACGACGAGTTTCAGCACAGCTTTGGTCAGCCCCTCGAATCCCGTATCCAGCGAATGCGCCCCAAAGTGGATCTCTTCTTCGACAAAGTGCTGGTCAACGCGCCCGACGAAGCGGTCCGGCGCAACCGGCTAACACTACTACACAACCTTCTGACGGAATTCTCCGAGATCGCTGACTTCTCCGAGATCGTGACACAAACCAGAAACTAGAAACCAGAAACGAGGAACTATGAAACACGTTTACGCGTTCGGCGGCGGAAAAGCCGATGGTGATGGAACCATGAAAGATGTGCTCGGCGGCAAAGGCTCCGGCCTCGCTGAAATGAGCCGGGCCGGCGTGCCCGTCCCCCCTGGCTTCACCATCTCCACCGAAGTCTGCAATATCTATTTCCAGAACAAGAACTCGCTCCCGAAAGAGATTGAACAGGAGATCGCTGAGGCGCTGTCCAAACTGGAAGCGGAGATGGGCAAAAAGCTGGGCGATGCCGGCAATCCGCTGCTGCTGAGCGTCCGTTCCGGCGCCAAGTTCTCCATGCCGGGCATGATGAACACCATCCTCAACCTCGGCTTGAATGACGAAACTGTGGAGGGTCTTGCCAAGATCAGCGGGAATCCGCGCTTCGCCTACGATTGTTACCGCCGCTTCGTCCAGATGTTCGGTGAAGTGGCGCTCAACATCGAGATGCGGAAGTTCGACGAGGTTTTTGACGCGCGCAAGCACAAAGCCAAAGTCAAACTGGATACAGATCTCTCCGCCGACGATCTGAAAGTGATCATCGGCGATTACAAAAAGCTGGTCCAAAAAGAAACCGGCAAAGCGTTCCCGCAAGATGCTCGCGAGCAGCTCGCCATGTCGCGTGATGCCGTGTTCCGCTCCTGGTGGGGACCGAACGCCGCCACTTACCGCCGCATGGAAAAAATCCCGGACGACCTCGGCACCGCCGCCAACGTCCAAGCCATGGTGTTCGGCAACATGGGCGACACGTCCGGCACCGGCGTTGGGTTCACGCGCGACCCATCCACGGGCGAAAAAGTGTTCTGGGGCGAATTCCTGATCAACGCGCAGGGCGAGGATGTGGTGGCCGGCATTCGCACTCCGCAGCCCATCGCGGATCTGGAATCCATCATGCCCGATGCGTACCGGCAGCTCAAGCAGATCACCAGCAATCTCGAAAAGCATTATCGCGACATGCAGGATTTCGAGTTCACTATTGAGAACGGCAAGCTCTACATGCTGCAAACCCGCAATGGCAAACGCACTGGCGCAGCTGCGATCCGCGTCGCTGTCGATATGGCCACGGAGGGCATGATCTCAAAAAAGGAAGCTGTGCTGCGCGTGGCGCCCAAGCAGCTGGATCAATTGCTGCATCCGATGTTCGATCCGAAGTCGCTCGCCAAGCTCACTAAGCTCACCAATGGCATTGACGCGTCGCCAGGAGCAGCAGTCGGCCGCGCGGTCTTCACGGCCGAGGACGCCGTGGAAGCCTCTAAGAAGGGGCCGGTGATTCTGGTCCGCAAGGAAACTACGCCCGACGATATCCACGGCATGGAAGTCGCCAAGGGAATCCTGACGGCCGTCGGCGGCAAATCCAGCCATGCGGCCGTAGTAGCGCGCGGCATGGGATTGCCCTGCATCGTCGGCGCCGGAGCCATTCACATTGATGAGCATGGGAAACGATTCACCGTGAAAGCGGGCGAAAAAGAACTGGTGGTAAAAGAAGGCGACTGGATCTCCATGGACGGCGCCACGGCTGACGTTTATCTGGGGCAGGCCGAAACCAAGGAGCCGGATCCGAACTCCCCCATCTTCGTCAAGTTCATGACCTGGGCCGACTCGTTCCGAGGAAAATTCGGCGTGAGAGCCAATGCCGATATCCCGCGCGATGCCAAGGCCGCACGCGCGTTCGGCGCCGAAGGCATCGGATTGTGCCGCACCGAGCACATGTTCTTCGCGGCCGATCGCATCCCGCACATGCAGGCCATGATTCTCGCCGAAGATCCGAAAACCCGGACCAAAGCCTTGCAGAAACTGCTGCCCATGCAACGCAAGGATTTTGCGGGGCTGTTCGAAGCGATGGATGGATACCCGGTGATCATCCGTACGCTCGATCCGCCGCTGCACGAGTTCCTGCCCAAGCGCGAGAACTTGATGGTGGACCTCGCCCGGCTGCCACACGCCTCGTCGAAGGAAAAGAAGCAGATGTCGGAAAGCTACGGAATTCCGGTGGGCGAACTCAAAAAGAAACTGCCGGTGCTGCTGAAGCGCGTGGAGGATTTGCACGAGTTCAATCCCATGCTCGGTTTCCGAGGATGCCGCCTGGGCATCGTGCACCCGGAGATCACCGAAATGCAGGCCCGCGCTATTTTCGAAGCCGCCGTGCAAGTGGCCAAGAAAGGCATTAAGGTGATTCCGGAAGTCATGATTCCCCTCGTCGGCTTCAAGAAGGAACTGGAGCTGCAAAAGGACATCGTGGAGCGCGTCGCGAAGGAAGTGCTGGCTGCGGCCGGCATGAAAAACCTGAAGTACATGATCGGCACCATGATCGAGATTCCGCGCGGCGCCATCACTGCAGATCAAGTAGCCGAGGTGGCCCAGTTCTTCAGCTTCGGCACCAACGATCTTACTCAGACCACGCTCGGCATGTCGCGCGACGACTACACTAAGTTCTCGAAGAGATACGAAGAACTGAAAATCTTCAAGGCCGATCCGTTCCAGACCATCGACCAGGAAGGCGTGGGCAAAGTGATCGAGGAAGCGGTAAAGCTGGGCCGAAAGACCAAGCCGAACCTCGAAATCGGCATCTGCGGAGAGCACGGCGGCGACCCAAGCTCGGTGGAGTTCTGCTACCGCGTCGGAATGGATTACGTGTCCTGTTCGCCATATCGCGTCCCGATCGCGAGACTAGCAGCCGCGCAAGCGGCGATCAGTGGCAGCGATAAGTCGGAGTCAATGCGAACAGCGTAAAACATTTGGCCACGGATGCACACGGATGGACACGGATAAGAAAAGCTGTTTTATCTGTGTGAATCCGTGTGCATCCGTGGCTAAGGATTTTGGTCAGGCGGCTTCTCGCCCGGCTTATACAGCGTCGGGGCTTTCCGTTTAGTATCCGCCGCTTTCTGATCGTCTGTCTTCTTGGCTTCCTTCTCCTTGGTGCCGAGCATGGCGTCCTTGTCTTCCTTTTCCTTTTTGTCCTTCGCCGCTACCGCGCCAGCCCGGGTATTCAAGTCTTCCTCGGAAAGCTCCTTGCTATCGGAAGTAGTATCGATCGCGCTCTTGAGCGCGAATTCGAAGCGCGAGAGATCCTTCGGTTCGGATTCCTCGATTTTCTGCAAAGTTTCCAGCATGTCCTTCTCGGCGGCGGCTACCAGTTTCATGCCTTCAGTCAGCGCGACCTTCCGCTTCAAACCGTCGTCGGCTACCGTATCGATCGCTTCGATAATATGCGTGTACTCATCCAGCGTGTCATGAATCAGCGCGGAACGTCCCGGCTTTTCCTTGCTCAGCAATTGATTCAGCAGACTCATCCGCTGCCTGGCAAATTGAACGTAGAGGATCAACCGCGCGTTCGGTTCCTGCGCTTCGCGCACCTGATCGATCTCGTCCGCAGTAAGAAAATCCCTCTGCTGCGCGAAAGCTCCCGTTCCCGCCACGATCAATATCGCCGCTAAAAACCTCATAGGATCACCTCTCACTTTTTCTTACTCATGATCGCTGCCAACAATTCATCATGGACGTCCGATACCCGCTTGATCACAGCGTCCACCGCCTCCCGGCTCTCAAAGTTAACCTGGTCGCGAAAACTGTGCAACCGCCGCAGCAATGCGGTCAACTTCAACTCTGCGTTCTTGTAATACTTGCTCCTGCGGGGAGCCTTGTTAGTGTGTTCCAGCGCATCATAAGAAACATCCACCAGCTCGCGCACTTCGACCAGCGCCTGCTGCTCGGCCTTTTCGTCGCCACCGTTATAGGCTTGTTTGGCTGCATCCACCTGCTTATCGGCATTGGCGAGCGCCAACTCCGACCGGCGTTCGAGATCCGGCTCGGATTTCACCGTGCCGACATCGCCGAAGGCTAAAAGCAATAATGCCAGTAACTGGATCACTATCTGCGAAGCTCTCTTTCAAGAATCTTGATGCGCTGCCTGGCTTGAAACTCTTCGTTGGGGTTCTGCCCGTTACTCATCGCCAAGAACCTTTGGTAACTTTCAAGCGCGGGCTTCTGCTGGTGAATTTTGTCCAAGACAATAGCCCGGAAAAATACATGGCCCGCCTTTTCGGCATGGAGCGCCGCCACTTTGTCCAGCGCCGCCAATGCCGCGGGATAATCATCGCCAACCACCAGCACCGAAGCAAGTTCGCTCCACGCTTCGGCGGAATCCGGCTTAATTTTCGTAGCGCTCAAAAAGTCCTGCGCGGCTTGAGGGAACTTACGTTGATCGCGAAGAATCCGTCCGTGCAGCATCCGCAGTTCAAAATCGTTCGGATCCGCCGCCAGAACTTTTTCGATCACCGGCAGCGCCTTGTCCGGCTCCTTGTTCTTGAGATACGCGGTTGCCAGCGCCGCGCGATTGGCCGGGGTGGGAGACGCCGCAACGGCTGCCTGGAAATTAGCAATGGCATCCGCTGGCTGGCCGGACGCCAGCAATAGCGCGCCCAGTCTTTCTTGTGCGCCGGGATTGTCGGGGAACTGTTTATATATGGCGATTGCTTCCGGCGCCTGTTTCGCTGCTTCGTATAAGGACGCCAACTCCAGCAGGCCGTCCCGATAGTCTGGGTTCATCGTAGCTGCGTTCTGAAAATGCGGAGCAGCATCGACCACCCGATCCTGCTTCGCCAACGCATGCGCGAGGCCGAGTTCCGCGTCCGGCGACTTCGGATCGATCTCGAGCGCGGCCCTATAAGCTTGCTCGGCTTTCACGAAATCGCCACTCGCCAATAAAGCTGAGGCAAGATAGAAATTCGGCCGAAACTCCTTGGCTTTTTGCGAAGCCGCATCCGTGAGATATGGAACCGCATCGGCGCCCTGCTTTTCCCGGAGTAGCAAAATCCCAAGGTTCAGCTCGGCCTGATAAAGACCGGGCTTAATTTCGAGCGCCTTCTTGTATTCCGGGATGGCCTCCGCGTCCTTGCCCAACAGGCTGTAGGCAAGCGCCAGATTGAAGTGCAGGCTGTAGTCCTTCGGCTCGGCTGCAATGGCGTTGATGAAATTATCCACTGCCTCCTGATAGCGCTTTTCGTCGAGCGCTTTCAGGCCCAGTTCGTAGTAGTTACTCTGGAGCGCGAGGAACAGGACCAGCACCGTGGTGGGCCACATACTTCTATGTTCCTATTTTACCGAGTGGGACAGCGCCATGCGCTGCCTTGGGCAAGCCGGAGGCTTACCCTACTTGGTGGCCACCGTCACCGAGATCAATCCCTGGGTGGACGCGCTTCCAATAGTGATGTCCACCCGGTGCGCAGCGTAAGCACCCAAACTCTGCGGGACCCGGAAATTAATCTGGAACAATCCGGAAATGAGGGTCGGTGCAATTCCCGCGTACTGGACATCGGCATTGAGCGTGCCATCGATGATGCCCGTTGCCGGAAGCACAAGTGTGGCTAGCGGTTTGAGTAGCGCGAGGCCTCCGGTCAGGCTGGCTGGATTCGTGGCTCCGCCGCCGGTGCCGAAGATCGAAACCACGGAGCCTGCGGGCGCTGGATTTGCGACCGAATTGTGCGTACCGTCCTGATTGATGATGGCTCCCTGTGCAGCGCCGTACTGGGCCGGGAACAGTGCCGGCGCGGAAGGCTGCAGCGCGACAATTCCTGTCCTGGTGGAAACACCGTTATACTCGACGTGCACCTGGGCGCTGGTTTGATCGGCCAACTCCCACGGGACCTGCGCGTTGATCTGCTCGGATTGCGCATACAGGATCGGCGCCTGGAATTCGTTGAAGAACACCTGCACGCCGGCTAGTTCGGTGGTGACTTTACCTGACGAATCGAACTGCATTTGAGCGCCGGCTGCGGGTCCGAAGCGAAGTCCCCAGAACGTCACCAGCTCTCCCGGCGCCAGGGGACCGTCCTGAAAGTTCGCACCGTTCTCAGGCGCGAGAATGGAGCACGGCTGGCTGGCGTTACTCGGGTTCGCGATTTGAAACTTGGCGATGAAAAAACCCGGCGGACTGAGCGAAGAATCTGACGTGACCAGAAAATCTGACGTGGTTGTCAGGCCGGCCAGTACCACCGTGCCGTCCGCGTCAGCGTTCAGAGCGAACGCGAGGTCCTCTCCCGAACCTCCCATATACGTGGCATCCACAAATTTTCCATCCGGTGCTAACTCCAACACGAAAGCGTCCGCCCCACCGGCGCGACAAGGTTGCAGCGCATCCGGAGAGGCTGCGAAGCCCCCTCCCGCCTGACCCGAAACATACGCGTTGCCCGCGGCATTGACATCCAGGATGCTGGGTGGAACAGAATTGGTGGACACATATGTTGCATAGACCAGAGCCGTTGCATCGGTGTTGAGCTTTGCAAGAAACGCGGAAGAACCATTTAGCTGGAACGTGGTTTGATACGCACCAGCCGTGACAGGGAAACTTGCTGAGTTCAGCGTCCCCAAGACGTAGGCGTTGCCGCTGGAATCCACTCGAATTACTGCACCAAAAGCCACCGAGTTCGCGCCGAGGTATGTGGCGTAGGTTAGCCCGCCGGATGCATTCAGCTTGGCGACGAAAGCTGGTGAGAAACCGGGCGTCAGTGTGGTTTGAAGGACGCCCTTGGTTACCGGGAAGTCGGTGGAGCGGGTTGACCCGGTGAAGTAGGCGTTCCCCGATGGATCGACCGCGATTCCACCCGGACTGTCACCGCCGCTCCCGCCGAAATAGGTTGCGTAGATGAGCTTCTGCCCGGTGGTATCTAGCTTGCCCACTACCATCGGCCCGCTCGATTGCATCGCGTTGGCGGTGACCGGGAAGCCAGCCGACGCCTCAGCAACGAAATAAGCGTTCCCGGCGGAATCCACCGCCATGCTCATGGTTACTCCGCCCGGCGGGATGTTCGGCCCGGAAGGCATATTGAATGGCAACGGACCTGTGCCGGGAATCGAGGCTGTGTACAGTAACGCCGTTCCGGACGGATTCAGCTTGTAGATGAATGTTGCGCCGCCGGTGAACTTCGACCCGGGGATGGTTTCGATTCCCGCGGTAATGCCAGCGACATAGATGTTGCCGGCCGCGTCCACGCCGATCGACGTGGGCTGGTAGCCTGCCAAATATGTAGCGAAGACGACCTTGCTCTGGGCGTCCAGCTTGATGACGAAGGGAACGGGGCAAGGGAACTCCTGAGGCGGAGTGGGAGTCCCACCGCCAGACGATCCGTTGGTGCATTCGCCCCCATTGAACGTAGGCTGAACCACGCCTGGGGTAACCGGCACGCTGGGTTCCGAGGTCCAGCCAGTTAGGTAGATGTTACCCGCGCCGTCGGCCGCCATCGCGGTGACTGCAGTATCGTACTGGTTTCCAAGAACAGGAAGAATGCGCGAATAGACGAGGCCATCCTGAGCCACGCACGCGGCACAGAAGACGAAAGCGAGCAGACTTTTCGTCATGTCAGGGATTCAGGCAATTGTCAGACCACATGCTGACGTTGATAACACAAGTGCAGGCCTACAGAAGTTGGATCGCCCGGACGGCCGCCTGTTTCCTTTGGCTACAACAACCGAACCGCGACCGTGAGAATCCGTGAAAAATTCAAATGCACCGGTCGCTTACGCTCGCGGTTCGGTAACGGAGCCGAACCGCGACCGTGAGGGAGCCGGTGCTGTTTTACTTTGCCGACACCAGGCGAGCGATTCCGAATGCCGCGGCGGCTGCTAATCCGCCGATCACCATGGTTCGAAGCGCGCTCGGAACCAGCGACATTCCGGTGTAGTGACCCTTGATGGCTCCAAAGATCGCGAGCGCCACCAGTGTCGCTATAACGGAAGCAATCAATGCGGAATAAGGCGTGCCCATCAACATGTACGGCGTGAGCGGAATCAATCCACCGGCGATGTAAGCGCACGCGATGGTAGAGGCGCTGCGCACGGCCCGTTTGGGATCTGGCTCTTCAAGTCCCAGCTCGAATCGCATCATGAAATCGATCCACTGCTTGGGCCGCTGGCGCAGCGAGTCCACTATGGGAACGGCTTCCTGCTTGGTCAACCCATAGTTTTCGAAAACCTCGAGCACTTCACGCGCCTCTTCTTCCGGGATCTCTTCCACCTCGCGCTGTTCGCGGCGGAGCTCACTCTGGTAGTGATCGGAGTCATTACGCGCTGCCAGATATCCGCCCAAGCCCATGGCGATGGAGCCGGCTGCGATTTCAGCCAAGCCAGCCACCACGATAATGCGAGTGGTAATGTCGGCGCCAGACAACCCGGCCGCCAACGCGAATGGAACGGTAAGCCCGTCCGCCATTCCGATTACCACATCGCGTACGAATTCCGAAGCCGTGAAGTGCGTCTCAATGTGCGGCGTTTGCGGCATGTTCTTTCAAGTATCGCCCAGTGTAGGGCGATGGTTGGCACGGGTCTCAGGTCCCGAGACACTGACGTCACGCGCGCCGCCGCGTGTGAGACAATCTTACTGGAGTCTTACCATGGAAAAAACCCGGCTTTCGACCAAAGGCCAGATCATCCTGCCGAAGGGCATCCGTGTTTCTCGTGCTTGGGGCCCCGGCACGGAGTTTACTGTCGAAGAGACCGGCGGCGGTGTCCTACTCCGTCCCGCCGCCCGCTTCCCGGCTAGCGAGCTTGACGACGTGGCCGGCTGTCTGCGGTCAAAACGCAAACCGAAAACGCCCTCCGAGATGCGTGCCGCCATTGGCTCGGAAGTGAAGCGACGCCATGATCGCGGTCGATACTAACGTATTGGTGAGGCTGCTGACCGGTGACGACTCGAAGCAGGAGGCGGCCCGCTCCCTATTCGCCCGTGAGCCAATCTGGATCGCGAAAACCGTGTTGCTCGAAACCGGCTGGGTGCTCCGCAGTCTGTACGGACTTGAGGAGGCTGAGATTCTAGCCGCATTCACGAAGTTGCTGGGACTCGAGAACGTGCATGCCGAGGATGAATCATCGGTGGCTGCCGCTCTGGCGCTCACGACGCGAGGAATTGAATTCGCCGACGCATTGCATTTGTGTAGCAGGCCCCCCGGCGCGGCATTCGTCTCTTTCGACAAGTCCTTCGTTCAGCGCGCGAGGCGTGCAGGCGTATCTGATATTTCCAACATTTCAGTGAAGGAGTGAGAACCGCGATGTCACGATCCAAGCTTAGTCGATTACGCAGCTCTGGCCCACAGAATGCCCTTCACCTCGCGGCGTTTGCGGCACATTCTTTCAAGTACTGCCCCGTATAGGAATTGGGCGCGGCCGCGATTTGCTCCGGGGTGCCTTCGGCCACGATTTCGCCACCACGATCGCCGCCTTCCGGTCCCAGATCAATCACCCAGTCGGCGCTGCGGATTACATCCAGATTGTGCTCGATGATCAGAATGCTCCCGCCGTTTTCTATCAGCCGCTCGAAAGCGGACAGGAGTTTCGCGATGTCGTCGAAATGCAAGCCCGTGGTCGGCTCATCGAAAATGTACAAAGCGCCGTTACATGTGGCCTGCGCTAAATGTGCAGCCAACTTCACGCGCTGCGCTTCACCACCGCTCAGCGTGGTGGCCGATTGTCCCAGCCTCAGGTAGCCCAAGCCCACCTCGTCCAGGACCTTGAGCTTTGTCACCAGCCGCTTGCTTTCGGAAAAGAACGACAGCCCTTCTTTCACCGTCAACTGCAGCACCTCATGAATGTTCAAACCCTGGTATCGGATGTCGAGAATGCTGCTCTTGAAACGCGTTCCCTTACACTCTTCGCACAGCAGTTCAACGTCGGCCAGGAACTGCATTTCCACCGTGACAGTGCCATCGCCCTGGCAATTTTCGCAACGCCCGCCCGGGATGTTGAACGAGAAATGGCCGCCGTTATAGCCGCGCTTTTTGGCATCCGGAGTGGAAGCGAAAATGTCTCGGATCACGTCGAAGGCCTTGATGTAAGTCACCGGATTCGATCGCGGGGTTCGGCCGATGGGCGATTGATCTACCAGGATCACCTCGCGCAACAGCTCCGTCTTCTCCACGCGCCGGCACGTAATCTTCTCAGCCGCACGCTCGGTCTCTTCGTCCGACGCTTCCTGGGCCGGCTGCCGCAGCTTCCGTTCGATGGATTGAAAGATCACGTCATGCACCAGCGTGGATTTGCCGGATCCTGAAACTCCTGTGACCGCCACCATCATGTTGAGCGGGATCGCGACATCGATGCCTTTCAGGTTGTGGGCGCGTGCGCCGAAGAACTTGACCACTCGCTTGGGATCCACTCGGCGGCGCTTCGCCACTCGCGCGGCGCGCATCTCGCCCCGTAGATAACGCGATGTGAGCGAGCCCGCTCCGTCCCGCAGGATTTTGCCGTAGGAGCCTTCAAAGATAATGCGGCCACCCAGTTCTCCCGCGCCGGGTCCCATATCGACGATATGATCGGCGGCGCGCATCACGTCGGCGTCATGCTCCACCACCACAATGGTGTTGCCAAGATCGCGCAGTTCTTCCAGGATGCGGATCAGGCGGCCGGTGTCGCGGCTGTGCAGCCCAATGGACGGTTCATCCAGCACGTAGCAAGCGCCCACTAACCTTGAACCGAGGCATGTTGCGAGCTGAATGCGTTGCGCTTCGCCACCGGAGAGCGTCGAGGACAGGCGGTCCAGCGTCAGATAATCGAGACCGACGTCATTCAAGAATTTCAGCCGCTGCCGGATCTCCACCAGGATCTTGTCGGCGATGGCGGATTCCTCAGGCGTAAGATCCAATTCTCGAAAGAATTCGTAGGCCTGCGCGATGTTCAACCGCACGATGTCCGCGATGGTCCGCCCGCAGATTCGGACGTTCAATGCTTCCGGGCGCAGCCGCGACCCTTTGCAATCCGGACACTCCGCATATCCACGATAGCGGCTCAGGAATACGCGGACGTGAACTTTATATTTCTTGGTCTCAACCTCGGCGAAGAACTTGTGAACATGATCGTGGACTAGCGCCTGTTCTTCAGCCGTCAAATCGCAGAACGGCACGTTCCAGCGCATTTTGCCGCGCGTGGATTTGCGGAAATGATTCGCGTACCATTGATGCTGTTCTTTGGTCCACGGCTGGACAGCGCCATCATCGAGCGATAGGCTTGGATCGGGAATGACCAGGTCCATGTCATAGTCAATGGTGTTGCCGAAACCCTGACAGCGTGGGCACGCGCCCATGGGATTGTTGAAGCTGAAAAGTCCCGGCTCCGGAGTAGCCAACTCGATACCGCACTGTTTGCATGCGAACTTCTCGTTGAAGAGCAGAGTGGTTGGTGGCGGATGCTGCGGCGTGGCTTCCTCGAAGATTACTTCGCCGCCTTCGCGGTAGCAGATTTCCGTGGTGTCGACGATCCGTTGGTGCAGGTCGGGAGTGATGACGAAACGGTCCACCAGAATGAAAACCGGCTGCGTGAAGTCGATGTCGAGCAATGATTCCGGAGTGGAGAATTCGAAAACGCGGCCCTTTTGATAGAGGCGGTTGAAACCTTTCTTGCGCAGCTCGAACAGATGATCGCGCAATGCTTCCGTGGTGGCGCCGCGCCGAACCGGAAATAGCGCGTACCAGCGCGAGCCCTCCTTCTGCTGGAGCATGGTTTGCGCCACTTGATCCACCGTGTCCCGCACCACCTGCTGGCCGCACTTAGGACAATAGCTGCGGCCCACGCGAGCGTAGAGCAGCCGCAGGAAGTCGTAAATCTCGGTTGAAGTGGCGACCGTGGATCGCGGATTCCGCGTGGTGTTTTTCTGACGAATGGCGATGGGCGGCGCGATGCCTGAGATTTCGTCCACATCCGGCTTTTCCATGCGTTCCAGGAATTGCCGCGCGTAGGCGGAAAGCGATTCCACGTAGCGCCGCTGCCCTTCGGCGTAGACCGTATCAAAAACGAGTGACGATTTGCCCGAGCCGGACACGCCGGTCACGACGGTGAGTTGATTGTGCGGAATCGCGAGCGAGACGTTCTTGAGATTGTGGACTCGCGCTCCACGGATAAGGATAGATTCTTCCAAGGGGTTGCTTCGGGAAAGCGGGACCTGCCCGCCGTCTAGCTTCATTATCTCAAGAACCCTCAATATGCGAAAGGGGCGCAGACGAGTCGGCTACTTAACCGCAACGCAGAGCGCTGCACCATCGAAGCTAAGGATGCCGATACTGACTGTCAAATTCGAGACGCCGCCATTTGACGGACAGGAAGGCGTTCCGGGCGGCGGCTGGGGGACTGTGAAGTTGATTTGATAGAGTCCAACCGAACCAGGAGTTAGTCCAGCAAAAACGAGATTCGGGTGCTGTGTCTGGTACAGCGGATACTTCGGCGGGGCGTTGGGACTAAAATCAAAGCCAATTTGAACCGGCACCATCGCCGACGATGGACTCGGCTGCCCCGTTTGGGCCGGCGGAGTAGTTGGTCCTAGGCCTAGCGCGTACATCACCAGTTGTTCGCCAGGCTCAGCAGGGCGAACAAAGCCTTGGCTGTTAACCGCTGGCGTACCGTCGGAGTGAAAGGCCAATCCCCCACAAGGCGCGTTGGCGAGAGCAGCGGTTGATCTTGCAAGACCCTGTCCATTGTCGCAAGCCGTGATGACATGGATCTGGTCATTCAGAGTATTCATCGCGACTGCGACCTTCGCGACACCCCCTTCCGAGATGATGACGTCGACGCTTACGGCTGCATTGGCCGGCGCGCCGCTGACTGGAATTTCAAACGGTATCTGGACGGTAATGGCCACGAAAGATCGGCAGGGATGAGAGTGCTGGAGGAGAAACAGATCGGTCACGAAAACTGTTCCGGTGCAACTCGAAAATGGCACCACCGCGAAAATGGGAACCGGCAATCCCTGCACCGAGATCGATATGTCCGCCAGCGTGGTGGGCAGAGGCACAGAGTCAGCAAAGACCGGGCCAGTCAAGCTTGCCCCGACCTCTTGAACATACAGCCTGAGCACTTGGCCTGGCGCGACCGTGGCGCCTGTAGGTAGCAGATAGCCGCTGGCCACCAAGGAATCCGGCGGCTGCGCCAGTAAGCAGACACTGGCTAGCGGGACTAATGCCGTAACCAGCAGCAAGCGTCTGAACATGGAATCTCCTCTCAGCGATCGCAATTGACGCACCGGATGGGTCGCCCGGACGCGGTGAGTGCTGTGTCTATAAGCGATTTTCGAAAGATTTACGCTGTTACGAACAGCAGAGCACGCGGGATTCCAACTGAACGAGAACTAAAAAAACTCCAGAAGCCGCTCCTCCGATTTTATGTATGACCTTTGGCGGCTTCTGGAGTGTTAACCCACGAAGAAGGATAAAGAGGGTTAAACAACCTTTCTGTTGCGTTTCACAGATTCCATGGAATTGATCTTTCGATGCCGATTAATTTGGTTCATGCGATGGACGGCGGCGTCAACGGCTTCCGAAAGCGGTTTTTCCGGCGCGCCGATTCCACCCCAGCTAAACAGCAGGCAGCATGCTCCGCGCCCGCGTTGCTGGAACTCCCAGAGCTGTTCAGAGATTTGATTCAAGCGGCGCTGAGCTTCGGCGCCTTGCGTACCCGGACAGATCATCACGAACTCGTCTTCGGTGGTCCGGCAACCGAAATCGTTTTCACCCAGCAGTCCCGCGATACAAGCGGTGACTAATTGCAGCAAGGCTTCATCATGGGATGAATGGCGGTGCGCTCTTACAAGGTCGATCAGTACAACCAGACCGGTGAACGGCTTGTTGATACGTAAGAGCACTTCGAGAGTCCACCGGTTAAACATCCCGGCCGGAACCAGATGCTGGTTCGCTGGAATTGGAGTGACATCGATAACAACCCCCAGTCCCATTTCCGACTTGGCCATTATGCGTGGAGCAGCGGACTGAGCCCGCGATTCCGGCTGGTCCCACAGAAAAGCATCCACCGTAACAGACTGTGCCAAGTTGCTCGTCATTAGCGTACTTCTTCCCTCCCGGCGCTCCACGACAGCATCGCTCGCGAGAGTTCTTGCCTAGCCTTCAGAAAATCAAGCCCCACGATCATGCCCGCGGCGGCTAGAATTCCGAAGCTCAAAATCTGGATTGCAGTTTGGAGTTCCATTTCCTTGATTGAAGTGTACAAGCAGGCCAAAGGGTGACCAATAGCTCCTGAGATTCAAAAAGGGATGGTACGAAGTGAAGCTCGATCCAACGGACCGGCTAGAGCGGAAGTACTACAACATCGAGGCGGTAGGTTGGCGATGTCCCCGCGCTCTCGCGTGTCACTCTGGGAAGCGGCGTCCGGGAAAGGACGCTTGCGGCTTCTTTTGAGCAGGAGCGGCGCTATTAGCGTGCGGCTGCGACATCGAGTTGCTGAAATCCAGCTCGGAAGTGGTGAACTGCAATTGCCGGTCTAGGACCATCTCCATCGTGGTACCCCTCGCCAGCACAGCCTCGGGTCCGCGAGTGAGCAACACGCCGACCAATCCGGCAGCAGCTCCAGCGGCAGCTCCGATGCCCGCACCCATACCGGGATGTCCGGCGGCAGCGCCAGCCAGTCCACCGATGCCCGCGCCAGCGCCTGCGGCTTCACCGATCGTTTTCACGTCGCCGGCCTTGTTACCGTCGCTCTTTACCTTGCCTTCGGTCTTATCCAGCGTACCGGGGGCTGTTCCATCCAGGCTGCCGATGCGAGCGCGGAAATCGCGCGTCACTCCGTTCGGCAGCGTCAATGAGTCAAACCGGACGTACAACTCACCGCGCCCGTGCACCCTCCCCGGGCGCTTTACCGATGTGACCGTGCCCGCCACGTAGCTTCCTGGCGGAATCACAATGCGGCCATTGGCAAGGATTGGAAAAACGGTTTCGAGATAAATTCGTTCCCCTTCAGCCGCCGTTTTGGTGCTGATGCTATTGATCATGCTCAGCGGCACTTTGGTGCCGGAGGGAATCAGAAAGTCGTCGGCGGGGCTGGCGGACTGCTTGACGTCAGCAATCTTCGTATCCGAAGCAGGACTGGCGGGAGGATTCTGCTCCTGAGCGCCGAGCGAGAGAACGGTCGCGATCGCAACACACCCCAAACGTAAGTGCATACAATTCATCCCCGTGGCCATTCTTTATTTTAAACGTAATCGACGAATGAATGGGTTTCGGCCGGGAGCGCAAAACCTACTTCGCCGCCGGCTTCACCGCTTTTTTGGCTGACTTACCCTTTTCGGCCGCCTTTGACGGCTTGTAAAGCTGGGGTGTATTCGCGGCAATAAAGAATGCCAGCAATCCTGACGGCCACAGTTGCAGTAACAAGCGCTCAAATGACGTTTGGACCTGCCACGAGGCGTCGCCCGGCAATGCCACGTAGATGGCAAATTCGCCCGCCAGCGTCAGGCCCAGTGCGACGAGAATAGTGGCGATCGCCGGCCGCTGCCGTTGCTCCACTTTGAATCGCACCAGATACCAGTACAGCGCGAGCACCAAAACGATCGGGATCAGGAAATATCCGATACGGAAGGTTTCCTGGACGTATCCTTCAACCACTGTGATCCAGCGCCCGATGTCGGCCACGTGCGCGATGATGTGACTCGGCTGCTTTGACAGCAGGTCATTGGGTGGCGCAAACCGGACTTTGAAAAACGCAATCACCGCCACGGGCGCTGCAAATCCAGCCGCCAGCCGGAGGAATTGCGGCGTCAGCGTAGCTCGATTCCCGTAGCGTGAAATTGCCCACGCCCGCGCTGCTATCACGGCCACCAGAAAGAGCACGCCTTCATTCTTAGTCCAGGCTGCAAAGCCGGCTGTCAATCCAGCCAGGACGCTGAAGCGCAGATCCTCCGGATAGCGATCCTGCAAACACAGGAGCGCGAGCGTGCCCAGAATGAAGTAGCCCAATGGTACGTCGGCGTATTGATTGGCGCCGTTCACCATCAAAGACGCGCTCCCCAGCAACAGAATCCCAGCGATGAAGGCTTGCATCTTACCGCGCAGAACGCCGACCGTGGAAAACAACACGCCCACTGTCCCCAAGGTGAAGAGAAATGCGGCTGCGGACGCCGCCAGCGTGGATTCTGCGCGCGCCAAAGTCCAGCACATGGCGACGATGCCTGGAATCAACAGAGGATAATCGGGATGCGACCAGTCGAGTTGATTGGAAAAAGCATCGCGCCAGAATTCGCCGGCGCGGAACAGAAAGCGAGCTCGCATGTTCCAGATAGCCCATGCGTCCCATTCACCGTGTGGCTTGGTGAGCGTACAGACGATGAACATGATCACCGCGCTCGCCAGCGCGACGCCTAACGCGGCCGTGAAATACCAGGGTGTGGGTGGTCCGGGCGCCCATTGAAGCAAAGTTCCGCGCCGTTTAACCAGAATGCCTAAGGCCAACGCAGCCATCAGCGCCACGCCTTCCACTGATGCCAACACCAGGATTTTCGGACCAACCGACGCCAAAGTGAGAAAGTACAAAGTGGAAGCGATCCCGATTCCGATCCCGGCCGCGAGAAAAAGAAGTAAGGCATTATGCAACGACCAGCGCAGCGGTGCGGGAAATAGCCAGCGAAGGAGGCCGCAACCGATTAACCAGACCAGAGCGAGGTAAAGCAACGTCATCGGGTAGTGTTGCGGTAGATATACACGTCGTTGCCGAAATCCTGAACCAGCACCAGATTCTTGGCCCTGAGCATAGCCGCATTCGGGGAGTTGGTATGGAAATTCGCGACCACGAAATGTTCTTCCGTAGTTGCCTTGACAAGGGTCGGAGCAAGAGCGTACTGAGTGAGATAGAACTCTGCCTGCGATTGCGCGTTATTGGCGGGGTTGTCGGAAACGTATCCCAACACGGATCGCGGATGCATCGATTTGTGAAGCGCTTCGAAGCGGGCATCGAAGTTCGGCACACCGAAAGCGTATGAATTACGCAGATAGGAGTATGCCGTGATCACATCCAGCAAGAACCACAAACTGGACGCCAGCGAGATAGAGATCAGGGCGAAAACTGCGAATCGGTGACCGGTCAAACTGTACAGTTTAGCAGGTAGGACAAGTCTCTGACTTGTCCAGTGCTATCTGCGCTGCGCCGCGAAATACGTGTCGAGAAAGTCCAGAGCCCCTTTATGCAACTCCGGCAGCGGACCGATTTTATCGCCCAGCTCGAGGGCAACATCGCGCGATTCCTTATACGGCGGCCACTTCGCCAGCCTTTTTCCGTTCGGATCGCCAGTGGCGGCGAAATTCACCCAATAGGAGGACACCGCCTCGGAAAGCTTCCGGTCGACATCTTCCCACGGCCGCGGCGGCAGAAGATTCTCAAAAACATAAGCTATTTCGGAGGCGTGGAAAGCACCGTAGCGGCCGCTATCTGGGCCCGGAGGCACGCGATCGAAATAATAAAGAAACGCCTTCGACTTGCCGGTCTTTGCCTGCATGCGCACCCAGGTTCTCATCTGCCAGCCGAAGCTGAAGTCACGGAAGCTCGCGTAGTGCGACGCCATAGCTTCTTCGTCCGATCCGGCGGGATACAGCTTGAGAAATTCGTCGGTCTTGTCGCTGAACCGCGAGCGGGATTGTTCTACAAAAGATGCCGCCTTCCCCGTCGTGGGCCAGGGCGCCAGCGATTTGCCTTCATCGGCATTGGAGCCGGCGATCAGAGGCACATCGATTTGCCTGCCCTTCGCAAAGATCGTATACACATCCTCGGGCAGCATCCAGCCATCCACATTGGGCGGAAAACTCGCGGCCGAGGAAGCTTTCAGCAGCTCTTCGGCCGGCTTGGCCCGGAGCGCCGCGATGGAATCCGCATGCTGAGATGCCGCAAACTTCTTGCCGGACTCTTCCACTTCCGCGAGTTTTTTCATCATTCCAAACGCGCCGCCGCTTTCGCCAATGACGCGTTGGAAAAGACCTCGGGCCAGCGGCGTGGCCATTAGATAATTCACGCTCCACGATCCAGCCGATTCGCCGAAGATGGTGACGCGTTTGGGATCGCCCCCGAAGGCTGCGATGTTCTTCTTTACCCATTCAAGGGCCGCAATTTGATCCAGCAGCGCATAATTGCCGGAAGCGTTGCGGTCGGACTCCTTGGTCAACTCCGGATGCGCGAAAAATCCAAAAATTCCCAGCCGGTAGTTGATGGTGACCAGCACCACGCCCTTCTTGGCCAGCGCTTCGCCATCGTAGAACGGCACCGCGCCCGAACCCCGCGTCAATCCCCCGCCGTGTATCCACACCATCACCGGGCGGCGTTCTTTGCTGGACTTGGCAGCGGTCCAGACGTTCAAGTACAGGCAGTCCTCGCTCATTGGCTCGGGATCGAGATAATAAATGGACGCTTTCGGATAAGGCGTCTGATAACAGGCCGCAGAAAACTCGGTGGCGGTCCGGACGCCTTGCCAGAAGGGAGCCGGCCTAGGCCCTTTCCAGCGCAAATCGCCGGTCGGCGCGGCGGCGAATGGAACGCCTTTGTATACCCTGACGTCGGGACTGGCGCCTGAAGCACCCGAAAGCAAACCATTCTCCACGCGAACCGGATCGTCGATAGCGCAGAGCGGCAGGGCGGCGGCGAACAGGGCAAGCGCCATGAAAATCGGCATCTGGAATTTCATTCCTAGCACTATATCACTGGCGCTAACCCACCGCCCAATTATGCTGCTATAATAAAAATCGCGTTTGGTCGTCCTGCCGCGTCTGGCCGAGAATTCCTTCTGCCTCCGTCGAGCTCGCCTTCAAACGTAGGAGAAAACATGAAGAAGCTTTTTGTAGGAAATCTGGATTTTGGCGCCACCGAGGAATCCATCCGTACTGCTTTCGAAGCATACGGCGCCGTGGAGCGGGTGAGCTTGATGACGGACCGGGATACCGGGCGGTCACGGGGCTTCGCATTTGTTGAAATGACTGACGGCAGCGAGGCCGATCGCGCGATTGCCGGATTGAACGGCACCAACCTGGGTGGGCGTGCCATCAACGTCAACGAAGCCCGGCCCAAGACAGAAGGTGGCGGTGGCGGAGGGCGACGCGACCGTCGCTGGTAGTTCACTACCGTTCATCACCTCACGGTCCGTACCCGGACTAAGAATTCTGTTGGAGGAGTTATGGCCGGCCGTTCACGCGATACATACAAGAAACGTCAAAAGGAAGTGGCTCGCGCCGAAAAGCAGCGGGAAAAGGCTGCACGGCGACTCGACCGCAAGCTGCATAAGAATGACCCGGAGACGGGCGAAGCTGGGGATGCTTCCGAAGACAACGAAGACTTAGACCACTTAGACCGATTAGACCTGGACGATCTGGACAAGGAAGCTGCCGGGATCCTGCCCCTGCGCGAGGTCGGGCCGTCCTAGGTCGACGGTCTGGCTCAGTACAGAACACGGGTGCGGATCGTGCCCGGTACCTTATCCAGCTTGCGCTTCACTTTCAGTGATTCCGCCGGCTCCCGCGTTTCCACGTCGATCACCACGTAGCCGATCTTAGCGTTGGTTTGCAAATATTGGCCCGCGATATTGATCCGCTGCTCGGAGAAAACGGCGTTAATGGCCGAGAGCACGCCCGGCTGGTTGCGATGGATGTGCAGCAGCCGGTGCTTTCCGGAATGCTCCGGCAATGAGACCTCCGGGAAGTTAACCGCGCTCAACGTGGATCCGTTATTGCTGTACTTGATCAGTTTCTCCGCTACTTCGACTCCGATGTTCTGCTGTGCTTCCGCGGTACTTCCGCCGACGTGTGGCGTCAGCAGGACGTTATCCATGCCTCGCAAAGGTGACACGAATTCCTCGTCGGCGGTCTTCGGCTCGTGCGGAAAAACGTCCACAGCGGCGCCCGCCAGATGCTGCGACCGGAGCGCCGACGCCAGTGCGTCGATATCGACCACGGTCCCGCGCGAAGCATTGATGAGCTGAGCGCCCGGCTTCATCCGCGACAGTTCCGCGGCGCCGATCATGCCTCGCGTTTCGGGCGTTTCCGGGACGTGCAGCGTAACCACGTCCGCCGCTTCGAGCAGCGCCGGAAGCGACGGCATGGCCCGCGCGTTTCCCAGCGCCAGTTTGGTTTCGACATCGTAGTACACCACTTGCATTCCCAGCGCCTCAGCCAGCAGCCCGATCTGAGTGCCGATGTGGCCGTAGCCCACAATGCCCAGGCATTTCCCGCGCACCTCATAGGATCCAACGGCGGTCTTTATCCAACCTCCACGGTGCGCCATCGCGTTGCGATGCGGGATGCCGCGCAGCAGCATGATGATTTCCGCCAGCACCAGTTCCGCCACGCTGCGCGTATTCGAGAACGGCGCGTTAAACACGGGGATGCCGCGATCCTGCGCGACATCCAGATTCACTTGATTGGTGCCGATACAAAAGCAGCCGATCCCCAGTAGACGTTCGGCATGCTCCAAAATACGGCTGGAGAGACGTGTGTTGGAGCGTATGCCTACCACGTATGCATCCTTTACGGATGCCACCAACTTGGGCTCCGGAAGAGACTTGGGATGAGCTTCGATATTCGTATAGCCGTCGTGGCGGAAGGCTTCAACGGCGCTCGCATGCACTCCTTCGAGCAGCAGGATTTTGATTTTTCCTTTATGGAGTGAGTTCTTGTTCAACCTTCAAGTTTCGCATGTCCCAAAACGGTTGGCAGGCGAAAGCGCCTGCCCCACCGGGCACGCCAAAGTGGGGCAGACGCTTTCGTCTGCCAATTACGCCGGTTTCGGCGGCGGTGCCTGTGGCGCGCTTGTGCCGGCCAGCAGATCCGCCAGCACTCGGTTGTCCGGGCCCGCCGCAAGCAACGTCAACCGCGCATCGCTCGCGAGAAGTCTCTGCGTCTCCAGAATATCGAACAGCGCCGCCGCAACGGTGGGCTGCTGTGCGATCTCCCTCAGTGCCTGACCCAGCGTACTGGGCCGGATAGCCGCTGCCTTTGCGAATTCCACCGATGCTTGGTTCTCAGCCGAACTCGCGATGACGCTCACCTGGTTCGCGCCTGCCTGCCGGATCGCAGCCGTCACCTGCCGCAGCCGGTTAACCACCTTTTCCTCGATCTGGCGGATCATCTCGGCATCCCGGAAATGGACCTTGCGGATGTACACAGAGCCGAGTTGATAACCCCACGCCTGCGATTGCGGTGAAACTTCGGTTCGTACTGTCTGGCTCATCTGGTGGCGCGTCTGCAGCATGTCCGCCAGCGGCATATTGCTCAAACATCGCACGGTGGCATTGCTGACATTGGCGCGCAGGGAGCCGCGCGGATCGGTGTTCTTGAAAAGGTACGCCACCGGATCGCTGATCCACATCTCGTACCAGATCCCGATGCCCATGGGCGCGCCCTCTTCCGAGTTCACCGGCTCGCTACGCCGGTACTCCTGATCCAAGCGGAGATCCAGCACATAACACTTACCGAAAAAGTTGACGATGAATGCGGCCGGTCCGATTTCGAACAGCAGAAAATGCAGACCGGGCTCGTTCAGCACGCCAGCCACTTTGCCAAAGAGCACATATACGCGGGCGGTCCGTTCCTGCACGACCGCATAGAGTCCGAAGAGTCGAGCCATCGCCAAAAGGAACGGCACCACGATCCACAACGCGAGAAAAGTGATGACGGCCGCGAGAAGCGTGGTCATCGGCGCGCCTCCAGATAAACGGCCGAGGCTTTCTCGTACAATCTCAGCCTCACGTTCCGCAAGTAAGCCTCCAGCACGCCTTCTCCGGCGCTCTGCAGTTGGGCCAGCTCCTCAGCCAGTAACTTGATGGGCTGAACCTCGGCTTGCGCCTTCAGCGTCTCGATCTCTACAGCCCGCTTCGATTGCACGATCTTCTGATCGGCGGAGGCTTGCGCTAAGCTGATGTCGCTCGAAACCTGATTGTGTGCGGTATTGATGGCGGCGAGCGCCGATTCCACTTCCGGCGGCGGATCGATCCCGGTGATCAGCGATGCATCCAAGACGATGCCGTATCGCGCGGCGGTGGATTTGCACTCCTGATCCATGTATTCGTTCAGATCGCGCAAATTCTTCCGCAGATCGTTGATGGACACGCCGATCATTTCGCCGCTCGCATCCGATCCCGCGGGATTTTGCTTGGCTTCGAAATTCGCAATCCTCTGCCGCAACACCGAGACGAAGTATCCCATCACGTGAACGAACGGCTGCTTGATGCCATACAGGAATGCGTAGAGATTGTTCTCACTCACGTGATAGCGGATTTGACCGGTTAGCCCGGTATTGAGTTGGTCTTTGGTTACGGCCTCCAGGCGCGTGCCGTTATCATTGGCGTTCGGATTTTCAAGATCCAGCGCCATGTTGATGGTGGTGGTGGCGAGCGAGACTTTGCGGACCTTTTCCCACGGCATTTTCAGATACGGTCCGCCCGGCAGGATCACGCGCACTTGCGGATATATGTAGCGCGTGCGCTCATCCTCGGCCAGGAACCCTGCGATCGGATCGTCGAGCGTGGTCTTATCTCCGGCGAGGCGCTCGGCGCGTCCGAAACTGGTCTTCACCGCGCGCTCATTCTGGTCGACGGTGAAGATTCCACCGGCCACAACGCGGACAATAAACCAAACGAAGAAGCCGATCAGGAATCCGAGCGCGAGGTCCATGCGGTGAAATAAGTATACCGGTAAACCTGCTAGGCTGGAAGGTGTATGTCAGCACACAACGGGGATAAGTCGCGCTATGGCCGGCAGCGGAAACGCAAGATCAATCGAAGAATCAAGATGCGGGCGCTGAGAAAGACCGCAGAGGCGCCGGCCGCGCGAGAGAAATAACCGGCCCTTGCTATAATGGTCATCGCGCGCCCGTAGCTCAGTTGGATAGAGCGTCTGGCTACGAACCAGAAGGTCGCATGTTCGAGTCATGCCGGGCGCACCATAAAATCAATTCGGTTCAGATCTTTGGCGCGGAAACGCGTACGCTGGACACGCCCGTTGCGCGGTAGTTCAGAAGTATGCCATATCGATCGCCGTGCGAATTCTCAAGCGGGCTGAGATTCAGACCGGCCCGACAGCGGTTAAGCGGCCTAGCTCCGCTTGGTTGAACGGATTCTCAGACCGTTGTTGGAGCCGTGAGGATTTGCAGATTCTCGACGGCTGCGAAATCACTCGCATTGTGCGTCGCCAGAGGAACATTCAACTGCATGGCCGCCGCCGCAATCCAGGCATCCGCGAACATAACCGGCCGGCCCTTCTTCTCGCAGGCGCTCTTGATCGTGCCCATAATCGGGCGGTCTCAGCGTCCGGCAGTAGAGGTGTAAGGCGAGTAAGAAAACGGCGCAATCAGATCGCGTCGGCCAGCACCCCAGTTCTTCACCTCCATGCCGTACTCGATCTCCGCGAGCGTGATTAGCGAAACCGCCAAAGGCCTTCCGGCGAGGAGTGCTTGATAGGCCGGAGCAAGCGAGTGGGTCTTGAACAGGAACGAAACGACATCAGTGTCCACAACCGCGGGGCGTTGTGGCGTCCATCAGAGGTCGGTTGGCCGCGAGCTCTCCTTTCGAAGCGCCCAGATCAACGCGACGAATTCTTCCGCGCCTTCAGGGTCATACTCGGTGTCCCTCTTCAGGTCATCGAGAGTGACGGGCGGCTTGAGAACCACGCCGGCCGGAAGTCGCACCTGATTCGCTCCGGTTTCCGTTTTGTCGGCCCGCTACGCAATTCTGCGCTTGCGATACGCAAGATTACGTATAATGAATTAGAGGACATTATGGCAAGCATTGTGGTGTGTGCTGAACCCGGGTGTTGGCGGCAGGCAGGCCGTTTTGCGGAGAAAGCGCTCGGCGATGCTGAACTGAAAAGTTTTGAGGCCTTGCGGCGGAGAGCGCCGGTTCAACCCATACTCGTATTCTTAACCAACACGGACTACCATCGTCTTCGCTCGCTTCTACGGACACTGAAACCGGCCAGTCCCGACGTGGTGATCTATTATGCGAATCGCCTTGCGCCTGAGGAAGCCGCGCAGCTCGGTAAACTCGTCGGTGAGACGCGTCCCAATCACACAAGCGTCGTGTTTGAGGCGAAAGCCGCGGCGGCCTCGGTGCTGGGCCATTCGCGGTCTTCCGGTCCAGGAAATGGCCGCGCGCCTTCTCCTAATGGGACCCAGGCAAATCGCACCCGGCGGCTGCGTGAACACTTCCGACTGACCCAAACGGAGCTGGCTAACACCCTCGGTATCAGCCTGAGGACCGTGCAAAACTGGGAGCGGGCCAGTGTGGCAGCGAGACCACGTCAACTCCGGGATCTTGAGGAGCTTTGGTCCATTCTCAAGGAGTCGATTAAAGGCCCGGACATTCCGGCTTGGCTGCGATCGGAAAGCGATGCCTTTGCGGGACAGCGTCCGATCGAACTTCTGAAAGAAGGGAAAGCGCGCGACATCATCGTCGAATTTCGGCGCCTTCAGGCTGGAGAACCGGTTTGAGGCTACTAGGAAGTGCTGCGCGAAAGCAGCGCACGGAGTTGATCGCGCGTGCCATTCCGCTCCACGGCGATTTCTTCCGGTCGGTAGCATTCCGGTATTTTCATCCCGACGTTCTCATCAGTGGCGAAGGGACTCGGTTGAACGGCGGTCGAAGCCAGATCGCTGTCGGGGAGTATCCACGGACGACGTACGTCCTCCCGGTGGCAACGACTCGAAATCTTCATTTGGCCGCGAGGCTTCCATCGGAACTCGCAAAAGTCGTGCGGCTCTGTCTACGTATGCGCGGACATTCTGCTTCCCAGGAGTTGGCTGCCATCTGGATTTCGGAGGATATCGACAGTGTCGTTTTTCCGTCTGCGACAGGCGCCGGCCGAAACGTTGCAGTGTATCTGGCGAACGCTGCATCTGGTAGTGTCGTCGTTCGCAATCGTGACGTAGTTTTGGCGGCCCTGCGCCGACCACGTGCGGGGAAACGTGGCCGATAGCGGTTCGTTTCTGACTCGGCGGAGTTGCGCCACGGCGGCGACTGTCGCCGCTCGTATTCCTTTCTCAGCGCCCGTTGGCGTGGGACTGCCATTCCGGAATACGATGGAGTATTCCCTGGAGCCGCCACGCATGTTCGTCAAGAGCACGGTGATAGCTTGCCTCGCTCACCTGCTTTGTGGCGGCCTGCTTTTCGCGCAGGCTCCCGCCTCCGTTGCGGATCTGGAAGCTCTGGCCCGCCAACGCCTGGACGCGCGCGACGCGGGCGGAGCTCTTGCGGCGTACCAAAAGCTGGCGGAGCTGGTTCCGAAGTCCGCCGTTTATCAGGACCAGGTCGGCTTTCTGCTAGCAGCCACCAACCGGTCCGCGGAAGCCATTCCACATTTCCAGCACGCCACGGAACTGGATCCGAAAATGGCGCAGGCCTGGTATCACCTGGGCGCAGCCCTATTCTTGGCGCAGAAAGCCGATCCCGCCACAAGCGCCCTGCAGAAGGCCGTGGCGCTTGACCCCGCGAATGGCGAGTATCGCTTCCGCCTGGGTAGCGTCTACAACGAAACCGGGCATTTCGCGGAAGCAACCCGCGAACTGGCGCGGGCTTCGCGGCAACTGCCGTCGAACGCGAAGGTTTGGGAAACGCTGGCAATCGCCTACGAGCGGCAACACCTCTTCAAGCAGGCGCGCGACGCGTACCGGCAGGCGGTCCAGCTCGATCCGAAGAACGTCTCAGTTCGAAACGGCTTTGCAAACGCGCTGGTGCGGTCGGGCGATCCGGCTGGAGGACTCCGGGAATTTCGACGGATTCTCGAGAGCGATCCGAACAATGTGCGCGTGCAAGTGAATATCGGTTACGCATACATCGCTGCCGGGGACAATCAGGCCGCGATCAAACAGCTTTCGGCGGTGATTCGAAATCATCCCGATGACGCCGGCGCGCATTATGACTTGGGGATTGCCTACAAAGCGCTCGACGATTTGCCTCACGCTCGCACCGAACTGGAGCAAGCCGTGCATCTGGAGCCGTCGCTAGCCGAGGCGCATTTCAGCCTGGCCATGACGTACATCGACGCTGGCATGCCGAATCAGGCCGTCGAACAATTGCGCGCGGCAGTGGCGCAGCGTCCCACATACAACGAAGCCTGGTATATTCTCGGCACCACACTGAAGCAGCAGGGCGATGTGGATGGCGCCATCGAAGCTCTCAGGCGCTCGGTCGCGCTGGACGATCTGAACGCGCCCGCTTGGAACAATCTGGGGCTGCTTCTGCGGCGGAAGGGCGACACTGCCGGAGCGGAGGAGGCTTTCCGGAAAGCGGCCGCAATCCGAAAATCAGAAGAGGAGGAGAAAGAAAAGAAGTTGCAGCAGGGAGTGAAGAAGTAGGTTTTAGAACAAAATCCCAGCCACTTGTTCGGCTACTTTGCGTACCTTCTCACGCATGACTTTCGGCGCAGTCGATCGATCGTTGGTGCTAATTCGCACCAAGAAGGCTTGGTCGCGCACTCTTCCTACTACCTGTTCGGCCAACCATCCTTGTTTGCCTTCGTAAGTGCAGGCCAGCGCTTCGTTGCCGACGGCTTTTAGTGGTTCAGCGCCTGAACCACACTGCGCGTGCGGTGCGCTGGTCGAAGCAACCTCGATCCGCAGCGTCATTTCGTGACCGCCATCCTGCCTGACAAATTCGCAGCTCCCAGGAGTCAGCGTCATATGGACCGCGCCGCCCAGGAACCCTGACGCGGTCGCGACATTCAACCAGGGACAGCGTTCTTCCCCCGTCGCCATCCCGGCCATGCATAATGCGATCCCGAAGATTAGCCCAACGCACCTCACGATTGGCTCTTCCGAGCGGCCTGCAGCGATTCTGCCTTTAAGATCTTGCCACCTTCCTGGATGACGTAGAGCTTATTCACTTCCAGATCCTTCAATTCATCCACCTGCCCGCTCAGCCATCGAATCTCGATCTTGTCCACTTTCGTGGCTTGATCCAGGCCGAAGTGCATGCGCAGATCGTTCTGGGAAAAATAGCTTCCGCCGCTGCGCAATTCGTCCATTTGCGCCAGCGCTTTTTCTGCGCCCGGCTTGGTCTTGGCAGTCACGATGACGCGGGTGCCAATACCGGTGCGGTTCGATTTCACGCCCTGGAGTTTAATCTTGATCCAATTCCGGTTCAGAGTGGAATCACAGCGTAAGAGCTGTGGAATCGCGTTAACACAATTTACCGCGACGTCTAAATCGCCATCGTTATCGTAGTCGCCGAAAGCGCACCCGCGCGCCGGCGCGTTCTCCAGAATGCCGGGACCGCCTTTATCAGTTACGTCTTCAAAACGCCCATTCTGTAAGTTGCGGTAAAGATATTTGTGCTCCGCATACTTCAAATCCGCGTTGGACTTATCCACTTCCGGATAGACGTGACCGTTCGACATCAGTATGTCGAGCCATCCGTCATTGTCCATATCGAAAAAGCCCACGCCCCAACCTAAGAGGCGCGTATTTACTCCGAGACCGCTCGGATAGGTGCGATCTTCGAACGTGGCGTCGCCCAGGTTGGTGTACAGCGAATCCGTGTCGCCGGCAAAGTTGGTTTTAACCACATCTAGATTACCGTCGCGGTTGTAGTCGCCGATGGAGACACCCATGCCGGCTTGTGGCTTGCCCTCGGGCGAGAGTGCGGCTCCCGATTCGATGGCGATGTCCTTGAAAGTTCCGTCTTTTTGATTCTGATAAAGCGTAGCGGTGCTGGAGTCGTTGGCGACGTAGATATCCGGCCATCCGTCGTTATCCAGGTCGGACGCGGCGACGCTCAAGCCATAGGTGCCCGGCGTGTTCCAGATGCCGGCCTTCTCGCTGACGTCGGTGAATGTCCCCTTGCCGTTGTTGTGGTACAGGATATTCTTGCCGCCGCGCAATCCGGGAGGTCCGCAGGCCACTAACATTCCCTTGTAAGTGCAAGGACCGGCTTCTGGCGGTGGAGCGGTTTTCAGATCGAAATCGACATAGTTGGCGACGAACAGATCCACGTTCCCATCTTTGTCGTAATCCACAAACGTGCAGCCGGTGTTCCAGCGGATCTTCTCCCCGGGCTGGATTAAGCCCGCCTCCTTGGTAACGTCGGTGAAAGTTCCGTCGCCGTGATTGCGGTAAAGCGCGTTCTGCCCGTAGTAAGTCACGAACAGATCGTCATAGCCGTCGTTGTCATAGTCGCCGACGCAGCAGGCTTGTCCCCAACCGGTTTTATGCTCCAGGCCAGAACCTTTTGTTACATCGGTGAAAGTGCCGTCCCGGTTGTTCTTGAAGAGATGGCAGCGCGGCTCCTGCCCGGTGGGAAACCCTTCGAGACGCCAGCCATTTACCAAAAACACATCCAACCAGCCATCCTGGTCGTAATCGTAAAACGCTAATCCGCAACCGGTGGTTTCGAGAAGATACTTGTTCTTCCCTTCCCCGCCGTAAATGGTCTTGACAGCCAAGCCGGATTCCTTTACAACGTCCACAAAGCTGAGCCCCAGCGGTGTACCTTCAATCGGTGACTTAGGACCGGGAGCAGCTGGCTTAGGCTTGGCGTCATAACTGCGTTCGGTAGGACCGATAGGTTTCTGACCGAGCGCCAGTAAGTCGGAAAAGGGAAGCACCAAAGCAGTGCGGCTTAGTGAACGAACAAATTGCCGGCGAATCACTTACCCTGGCCTCCGCCGCCTGTGGCTGTCACTGGATGCGGTAAATCCGTGTGCATGTGCCAGGGCACGCTTTCATTCGAAATCTCCGGATGCTGCCGCAGAAACTCCAGAGAGTAAGTGGGAGCGCCGGGATCTACTTGTTTGGTAGCAAACATCGCAGCCTGTTCGGCAGCCTTTTCCTTCATCCCCATGCGCCGGTACAACACGGCCAAATTGTAATGCGCAGCAAGATCGTCGGGATCGATGGCCTGCAACGCTTCAAACTGCTGCCGCGCCTCTTCATAGCTGTGACGCTGATAATAAGCGATCCCTAGTTCGCGCCGTGGATCGCGTGCTTGCGGATACTGTTCCACCACCCTTTGGAGGTCGGCCAGCTCTTCATCGAAGTGCCCTTCGCGCCTTTCCACTAGCGCCAGGTAGTAAAGCGCACGCCCGTTGTTGGGGCTCACCTCCAGAGCCTTCTCCAGGCTGGCACGCGCCGAAGAGTACTTCTCCCATTCGATGTAAGTCAGCGCGATGTTTGTGTAGCCATCCGCGTAATCGGGACGCAACTTCGGAACCTGCTCGAAAGCTTGCATGGCATCGGCGTATTGCAATTGATCCAGGAACCCGATGCCCAGGTTATTCCAGCGCATCCAATCGGGATTGTCCTGTTTGTCGGGACTGACCGGGTTATCTCCGAGATTCAGGATGCGCGTACGGGATTGAAGCTCTACCACCGGGTACGCGGGATGATCCGTTCCAAAGATATTATTCAAGTAACTTTGGCGTAAGTGGCGATAGTTCACGCGGGCCGTTACAGTAAGTGGACCCTTGGCGTCCGCTGGAATGTGGAATTGATAGCGCACCAGCGCGGAACGGCCGGATTGTATGGTGTTGTCATAAGCCACGGACTGAATGGTCCAGACTTTATGATTGTCCACGAATGTTCCGTCGGTATTTACGGGCCGGTTAGTGAAGCTGTGCGCGCCCGGTTCGAGCGAGCCGTCCGGTTTTAGGAAACCGCTGTGATAAATCTCCGTACCCGCGGCATCCGAAACCTGAAACTCCACCCATGGCTCATACAAATCGCGTACTTCGGGAACCAGCGAGTGGCCGATGTTCTTGTTCTGGATCACCACCATCATTTGCACAGTGTCGTCCGGCGCCAGCTTGAAAGCCGTGGAACCGAGCGGCGCGATCATGCCTTCTTCGGAGTTTTTCTTGATCGCAAACAGGTCCACGTTCAGGTAGTTGCCAGATTTCAAAAATTCGACGGTCTTCTGCAACTGCTCATCGAAACCGTAGTAGAAAGGCACGGCCGTGTTGCCGGCCGGCCAGCGATGCGAAACTAGCGTGCCATGCTTGGCGCCGTCATCTTTCAGCTTTATCGGCGACCGTTGCATGTGGCAATCCTGGCAGGTGGTGAAACTGGTGGTGTAAAACGTGAGCGGATTGCGGTTCGAAAATTTCGAGTTCTGCCATTCGTCGTACACAGTGAACGCCTTGATGAACTTATAGTCATTCAATGGATTCGGCAGATTCGCCTTGTGACAGGCAGCGCAAAACTCCGGTGTCCGGTAGAAGGATTGCATCACCGCGCGGGAGTGACGGTCGGGATGCTGGCGGATCTCTTCATCCGGCACTATACCCGGAATCCGCTTGCCGTCCTCATCCACCAGCACTGAAGGAATGCCGAAAACGAACCCACCATTCCCGTTGGTGGATTGCAGCTTTTGAATGGAATGGCACGTGGTGCAGGTGAGACCGTCCTCGTCAAAACCGCGATCCACCTGAGAGTCTTGGGTCAGCCCTCCCGCGAGCACGGCGACTGGATTGTGGCAGCTATCGCAGTGACGCGTAAATTCGATGCCTTTGGTTCGGAGCAGAATATTTACGCTGGTGCGATAGAAAGGCGTGCGAAAGGAGTTGGAATGCAGCGCCTGACGCCACTGGCTATAGGCTTCCGCGTGACAGCGGCTGCAGTATTCCGCAGTGGGAAACGCCGTCGATGGAATGAAATCGTTGCCGTCCACCGCCGCGTTACCGGGCGTGGAAATCTTGTCTTTCCCGAAGCGGAAATTGTACGTTTCGCGTATCTTGGCGGCGTACGCCCGGCGGTCACTATCCTCATCCTGCTGTGCGCTCGCTGGCGCAAATGAAAAAACGAACCCAGCGAGAACAACCACCACCGAAAGCTTAGGCCAGGTCTTGAGCCACACGGCATCCTCCTGCCTGATGAATCTTTGGATAAGTATAGCAGGATGCGATGGTTAGTGGTTCGCGAGCGAATAGCTTGTGCTCCGTCCACCCGAAGGGTTCCGAACCAGAATGCCGCGTTCGACCAAGGGAAGAATGTCACGCCAAGCTGTATCCTGAGAGCACTTGGTGAGCTCAGCGCACTTCGACGTGGTGAGCTTGCCGGTGAAGCCGTCCAGCAAACGATTCAGCATGAGCCGTTGCCGGGGATTGAACGGAACCTCTTGATTGCGCTCCCAGAACCGCGCCTTGTTCAGAACGCCGCCGAGCATGGTCTGTGCACCGTCGACGGCACGCCCTAAACAATCCAGAAACCATTCCATCCAAGGCGTGATGTCCATGGTTCCTTTCTGGGTCTGCTCCAGAATCTCGTAGTACGCCGCGCGCTGCTGCCGGATTTGCGCGGACATGCTGTAGAAGCGCTGCGGGCTATCTTCAGAGCGTGCCAAAACGATATCCGCAATCGCTCGTGCAATTCGCCCATTACCATCCTCGAACGGATGGATGGTGACGAACCAGAGGTGGGCCAAGCCTGCTTTCAAAACCAGATCCGTGCCCGCGTTTGCGTTGAACCAATCCAGAAACACTCTCATCTCTCCATCCACGCGTGCCGCCGCGGGCGCTTCGAAATGGACTCGCTCTCTGTCGATTGCACCAGAAACCACCTGCATCGGGCCAGTGCGGTCTTCACGCCAGCCTCCTGCCGTAATCTTGCTGAGGCCGCTACGCCCGGTGGGAAACAGCGACGCATGCCACCCAAAGAGTCTTTCCACGGTGAGCGGCTGGTCGTAGTGGCGTGTGCCGTCGAGCATCATTTCAACTATCCCCTCGACATTGGGGTCTGCCTTCTTCAGTGCGCCGATATCCGCGCCGAGACGGCGCGCAATCGAGGATCTAACCTGTTCCGCATCAAGCTTCTCGCCTTCGATCTCGCTGCTTTTGATCACGTCGGCTGTCATGGTTTCAAGGATGGCTTCCTGGCGTAAGTTGAATCCAAGCGCTTCCATGCGGCCCAGTAACCGGCCCTGCCGGTGCCGAATATCGGCCAGAGGTTCAGCGAGGCGTTCACGGTCCCAGGTGAGATGGGGCCAATCCGAAAGTTCATGGATATACATTCTCCGCAATTCCTAAGGAGATTATAGACCACAATCTCCGCTTATGAAAGTTTTCGACGCATTCTATGCGGAGAATAGCCGACCTAATCTCCGCATGAAATCGCTGACCCCCTCAGAAGCCCATTTTCTTGACTCACCAGGCCAATGTTGGCCGATTGAACACTCAAATCTTTGCCTGGCGAAGCTGTATGAATTAATCAAGAGTGGGACCCGGCAGGATGCCCCCCGGAGTCGTTCAAATACAAAGACACGATGGATCCTCCAGTGGCGGGCTTCGAACACGAGTTAATGCCGCCGTCCGAATTCCTGGCGATGATCGGGAAACCGGCTCGCCGTTCGCGAACGCGTTCAAAGTACAAGTGGGATCAGATACCGGGTGGGTGGAAAGCGACGGCTCGCTCGGAGTCACTGGAAACATCCCCGCGGGAGCCCGGGTTCCACTGTGAGTCGGAAGCGTAGAGAACAGTGGCTGAGCTCCCGTCGAATTTCACGGAAGCCTCCGCCAGTCCAGAGCCGAACAAAGAAATCAACTGCGACGGAGCCACCACGCCCACGGGCATCAGGTTCGCGCTGTCCATACGCACGCAACGTAAAGGGCAGCGCAAGCGGAACGGCGGTCCGGCTTTAACTTAAGAGTGATAACATAAACAGTGCCGCAGAAGAACTTGCTGCGCAACAGGGAGCGGGAAGAATTTGACACCTTTTGAAGGACACGTTTGGGCCCATGCGGCTTTGACATCAAGAAGGGGTTCAGCGACACATCTCCCTGCACATCTCCCGGACCAGCAAGAGGCGTTCGCCTGAACTCATATCTTGCGCTGACAAGCAGCGATGTCCGTTCACTCCCAGTTAGGGCCGCTTCAATCGAGACTGAAAGAGGAAAATGCTAGTGCGACGAACTAATCGGGATCGCTTATGAGAATTCTTCTCCACAATCCGGATAACGGCATCACCGGGAACTTCATGCCACATCTGTGGATGTTTCTGCTTCAGGCGCGAACGCCTCCGCAGCACGAAGTAATTTTGCTGGACGGCAACGCGAAACCAATGAACGATGCGGAGCTTGTCCAGTTCGTGAAAGATCGGGCAATCGATCTTGTTGGAATCGGCGCAATGACCCGGATGATCGCGCGCGCTTACCGCGCTGCGGACGCGCTCCGTGCTGCGGGTGTTCCGGTGGTGATGGGCGGACCGCACGTCACCGAACTGCCGGATGAAGCGTTGGGACGGAACGGCGGCGTTCGCCACGCAGATGCCGTGGCGCTTGGCGAAGCGGATGAGACATGGCCACAAATCGTCGAGGACGCGGCGAACGGCTGTCTGAAAGCGGTGTACGCGCCGGTGGACAAGTTCGGGCAGGAGCAAAAACCCAATCTCGGGGAGTACCCAAAGATTGCATGGGAGTCGCTCGATCTGGAGCAATTCAACCAGATCCCCAAGTTCCTTCGGCCCATATTTAGGAAAAGCCGGATTCAGTGGGAGGGGTTCCACTTGATTCCCATTGAGTCTGGCCGAGGATGCCCGTACGGATGCGAGTTCTGCACCGTCACCGGTTTTTTTGGCGACTCCATCCGCTTTCGTTCCAATGAGAGCGTGGTGGATGAAATGTTGCGCTTGAAGGCGCGGGCACGCCTCCACCGCGGCAAAGTGGCGGTCTTCTTCGTTGACGACAACTTCGCCATTAATGTAAAGCGCACCAAGTCGCTGCTGCGGGACATAATTGCCGGTGGCGCCCAGCTTGCTTGGGTCGCACAGATCAGCGCTAACCTGCTTCGGGATGAAGAGTTGGTAGACCTCATTGCCGAGTCCGGAGGTAAGTGGATATTCATTGGCATGGAATCTCTCGATCCGGCCAATCTGAAAGACGTCAACAAGAGCTTCAACAAGCCGTCCGAGTATGCAGGCGTGCTTGAGAGATTGGCTCGACGAAATGTATATGCCATTACGTCCTTCATTTTCGGCCTCGATAACGACTCCACAGGCGTCGCTGCCCGCACGCTTGCGGAAATTAGCAAATGGCCGCCGGGGCTGCCGGTTTTCGGCCAGCTTACGCCGTTTCCTTCCACTCCGCTCTATAAACGGCTGGCCACGGAGGGCCGGCTGACGCGACCCACGCACTGGCTGGACTTCGCGCCCTTCAAGATGGCGCATACTCCGCTCAAAATGACCGTTGCCGAGGTGCATAGGGAAGTTGACCAGGCGTGGACCAATTCATATAATCCGGCGGCGACACGGAGAGCAATGAGCAAGATCGCCGACGCTCCCGTTCCTTACAAGATCAGTCACCTGATCGCCCGGTTGTGCTTTCGGGGCATATATTTCCCACAAAAGGGATCACTTGCCTGGCTCAAGGTGCTGGTCGAAAACCGAGGCGTGATTCTTCGCCTTGTCCTGGACTCATTCACGAAATGGCGAGGCTCAGCGGCAGCAGAAGTGCGTTTGGATTTTGACACGGGTGCCAGAAGGCCATCGAGTGAACCCTGCCGGGAGAGCGTTACGGAGATGCCCGCTGGCGTTCCCTGAACGCACTTTACAGCGATTCCGAATTGTCAATAGACATGCGGCGTATGGATCGAGGAGCTCACCCATGCCACTTTGGCGACCATTTATCCCTCCCCGACAATGGCCATGCAGGCGCCGCCCAAAAAGCTGGCCTACGTAGCCCTGCTCAAACGCTAACGGCACCAAACGACCGGATGCGCTGGGTGTAGTGGATCTCGACTCTGCATCATCCGGGTACGGCCGCATCGTCGGCCAATTGGATATGCCGAATGTCGGCGACGAGTTGCATCATTTCGGATGGAACGCCTGCAGCGCGTGCTTGTGTCCTTACGCACCGCATCTGCACGTGGAGCGACGCTACCTCATCGTTCCCGGCATCAACTCTTCGCGCATACACATTGTCGACACCAAGCCCGATCCTCGAAAGCCGCAGATCGTCAAGGTGATTGAACCGGAAACGCTCGCGGCACGAACCGGCTACGCGTCGCCGCACACGCTGCATTGCGGACCGGAAGGGATTTATGCGAGCGCGCTTGGATCTACTGGCGGCGATGGCCCCGGCGGAAGTTTCGTGATCGATCACGACAGCTTCGACATCCTCGGCAAATGGGAATTGGATCGTGGACCGCAGTATCTTGCGTACGATTTCTGGTGGAATCTGGGTTTCGATACTCTTATTCTTCAGCGAATGGGGCACGCCCAACATGGTGCAGCACGGATTGAATCCCGAGATCCTGCTCAAAGGCGGCTACGGCCACAAGCTGCACATCTGGGATCTGCACAAGCGCCGTCATTTGCAGAAGCTGGATCTTGGATCGGAATATCAGATGGCGCTCGAGCTTCGTCCCGCTCACAATCCAACGCACGCGTACGGTTTTCTAGTCGCGTTGATGATCTGATCTGGTTTCTAGTTTTCTGGTTTCTAGTTTCTGGTTAGGAGGCCCGTGCCAACCAGAAACCAGAAACCAGAAACCAGAAACGGTTGTACAATGCCTAGACGATGCACCGATTCAACCTTTTCGTCCTATCCTGTTTCGTTTTTTCGGCCTTCGCCGCTGACCGGCGTCCGATCGCCGAGACCGATATCTACTCGTTCCAGTGGATCGCAAACCCGCGCATCTCACCGGACGGATCGCGCATCGTTTACACGCACGTCACCGTCAACCAGAAGCACGATGGGTACGAGACTGCTCTGTGGATCATCCCATCCAGCGGCGGCGCGGCGCGGCAACTGACCGCAGGCCCGCACGATTCGTCGCCGCAATGGTCACCCGACGGCCGGCTGCTCGCGTTTGTGCGGGCCTCGGAAAAAGACGGCAAGCCGCAGCCCGGGCAGATCTTTCTGCTGGCTATGGACGGAGGCGAAGCGCGGCCGCTTACCGATCTTCCAAAAGGCGCGGGAGGTCCGGTCTGGTCGCCCGATGGCCACACCATCGCATTTTCGTCCTCGAATATACCCAAGGACTTCGACAAGAAAAAGGACGGCAAAGACGAAGAGAAGAGCGACGTGCGGGTCATCACGCGCGCGGTTTATCGCATGAACGGCGCGGGTTATCTGGAACCGGACCGTCCGGGCCATATCTGGACCGTGGAAGTCCCCAACACACCCGGTGAACCACAAAAAGCCAAACAGGTGACCGATGGCGAATTCAGCGAGACCGATATCGTGTGGTCGCGCGACGGCTCGCAGATTTATTTCACTTCGCGCCGCGTTCGCGAACAGTATTACGAATCGCCGCGCACCGATCTCTACGTTGTGAAGGCCACCGGCGGCGATATCACCCGCGTCACGGGACTCGATGGTTTCATCGGCAGCATGGTGCTGAGCCCGGACGGATCGCGCATGGCCTTCGCCGGCGCCATCAACATCGGAAAAGACGGAGCCGAGCGATCCTACAGCCAGCCCGACCTGTTCATCACTTCCCTCCAGCCCGGTTCCACTCCGAAGAATCTCACCGCCAATTACGATTACGATATCGCGGGCGGCATAGGCGGCGATCAGTCGCCTCCGCGCGGCAATGGTCAATCCCCGCCGTTCTGGAGCAACGATGGGCGATTCATTTTTGTGTTGGCAGGCGAGGAAGGACGCTCGAATCTGAAGCGCATCGACGCCGAGACCGGCGAAGTGAAACCATTAACCCGCGGCGATCACGATGTGTTCGCCTATAGTGCAACACCCGACGGATCGAAGGCCGCGATTCTGATTTCGTCACCCACTCTTGTCGGCGATCTTTTTTCCCTAGATGTCGCATCGGTCGACGTGCGCCGACTCACTCACATCAATGAAGAATTGTTTTCAAAGATCAACCTGACGGAACCCGTGGCCATTTGGTACAAGAGCTTCGATGGCAAGCGCATTGAGGCTTTTGTGCAGCGCCCGCCTGATTTTCAAGAAGGCAAAAAGTATCCCATGATCATCAACATTCACGGTGGTCCGCACTCTGCGTATGGTTACACCTTCGATCATGAAATTCAGTGGATGGCGGCGAAGGGCTACGTGGTGCTGTATCCGAATCCGCGCGGCAGCACGACGTATGGGCAGGACTTCGGGAACATCATCCAATTTGCGTATCCGGGTGACGACTTCAAGGATTTGATGGCCGGCGTCGACGAGTTGATCGCGCGCGGCTGGGTTGACAAGGATCATTTGGGCGTGACCGGTGGCAGTGGCGGCGGTCTGCTGACGAATTGGGTGATCGGCCACACGCAACGCTTCAAAGCTGCGGTATCGCAACGCGACATCGCGGATTGGAGGGACTTCTGGTACACCGCCGACTTCACGCTATTTACTCCAACTTGGTTCCGCGGCGCCCCGTGGGAGCAAGAAGCCGACTTCAAAACCCGCTCACCCATCACCTACATCCGCGACATCAACACGCCGCTGATGCTGATCGAAGGCGAAGCCGATTACCGCACGCCTCCGGGTGCAGGCGGCGAGCAAATGTTCCGCGCCCTGAAGTATAAGAAGATCCCGACGGTAATGGTCCGCTTCCCTGGCGAATCCCACGAGCTCTCGCGCTCGGGAATGCCGAAGCACCGCGTGGAGCGCTTGCAACATATTGTGTCGTGGTTCGATATCTATCTACAAGGGAAAGATATTCACACCTATGACGTCCAGTAAAAACTTTTAGCCACGGATGCACACGGATAAGATGGCATGTTTTTATCTGTGTGAATCCGTGTGCATCCGTGGCTAATGTTTCCTACCAGATCTTGCACGGATGCTCATGCACCATCGGCTGGCCCACTTTACACGAAAACGCCCGCCCGAACTCCGGCATGTTCGACACTATGCCATTTACCCGGTATTCCAGCAACGAATGCGGGTTGGTGATCTGATTCAGCCGCTTGCTTTCTGGACGCTCATCACCGCAGGCCCATTGCGCCATCCCGATGAAGAAGCGCTGATCAGGCGTGAAGCCATCCATCGGCTGAAGATTCCGACTTTCTGTGGCGTGCTTCCACGCCAAGTACGCTAGGAAGGTTCCACCTAGATCGGCCACATCTTCCCCGAGCGTCAGTTTGCCGTTGCCTTTCACGTCGTCGACAACGATGTATTCGGAGTACTGATCGGATACGCACTTCGCGCGCTTCTCAAATTCCGCAGCGTCCTCTTTAGTCCACCAGTTCTTCAGATTACCTTGCGCGTCGAACTGCCGGCCTTCATCGTCGAACCCGTGCGTCAATTCGTGACCGATGGTGGCGCCGGTGTCTCCATAGTTCGGTGCATCGTCCAGCTTCGGATCGAACAGCGGAGGCTGCAACACGCCCGCCGGGAAATTGATGTCGTTCATCTGCCCGTCGTAATAAGCGTTGACGGTAGGCGGCGTCATTCCCCATTCGGTGCGATCCACCGGCTTGCCGATTTTGTTTAACTGCCTGCGCGATTCGAATATCGTGGCACGCTCTACGTTACCGGCATAATCGTCGCGCGATATTTTTATCGAACTGTAGTCACGCCATTTGTCCGGATATCCAATTTTGTTGACCACGGCGTGCAGCTTCTCGAACGCCTTTTGTTTAGTCTGCTCGCCCATCCACGGTAGCTGCCGGATTTCGTTTCCCATCGCTGTTTCAATTTCAGTGGTCATCGCCTGGGTCCGCTGCTTGGTATCCGCAGCGAAAGTCTTCTGGACGAATACCTGGCCCAGCGCCTCACCCAGGTCGCGATCCACACGTCCAACACATCGCTTCCAGCGCGGGGGCATCTCCTTCAAGCCGCGCAGATATTTGCTGTTGAAATCAAAATTGGCCTGCACGAACGGCGAAGAAAGATAGGGAGCCTTGTCATCCAGCAGGCGCCAGCGCAGATAAGTTTTCCAATCCGCCACGCTATGCGACTTCAGCTCAGTTTGAATCTCCTTGTAAAACGCGGGCTCGGTGACGTTGACCACCGCTGTATCGGGAACTTGGGCGGTTGTAAAATACGTGTCCCAACGGAACGATGGCGTCAGTGCTTGTAACTCCGCGGGCGCCATCTTGTGGAACAGCTTGTAGGGATCGCGCTGCTCCACGCGTGTCAAGGACGCCTTGGCCAGCGCGGTCTCAATGGCCATCACTGTTCGCGCGTCCGCCTTCGCTTTCTGCGGCAACTCGCCACTTAGCTCCAGCATTTTCGCGACGTGTTCCAGATATTTGGCGCGCGTCTCTACGGACTTCGCGTCGGTTTTCACGTAGTAGTCGCGATCGGGAAGGCCCAGCCCGCCGGCGGTTGCGAATGCAATGACGCGCGTCGAATCCGCGTAATCCTGATTGGAGCCAAAGCCGAACAGCACATTTTCACCGGAGAGATGTTGGCGCGCCAAAAGCGCAGGAAGGTCGGCCAGTGATTTGAGCGCGGCGATCTCATCCAACTCCGGCTTCAATGGCGCGGCTCCAGCTTTTTCCACCGCAGCCTCATCCATGCACGCGTGGAAATAATCGCCGATTTCGGTTTCCACTGCGCTGCGATTCGGCGAGGGCTTCGAAGCCTCCTCCAAAATGCCCCACAGAAAGCGCCGGTTGTCTTCTGCGAGCTTGCCATAAACATCCCAGCTCGATTGATCGGGTGGGATCGGGTTCTTCTTGATCCACTCGCCGCAGGTGTAGTGATAGAAATCCGTGCAGGGGTCGACGGAGCGATCCATCGATGTAGTGTCGAGGGTCGGGCTATAAGGCAGGGCCGTCATCGGCGCGTCGGGTTTTGAAGATTGCCCGAACAGAAGGCCAGAAGTCAGCAGCAGAAGCGTGTATCTCACATTGCTATGGTAGACCTTCTTGACGCTAATATAGGAGACGTTTGGCCGCTGACATCATTCCAGTCGGATTGGTTGGATTCGGCATCGCTGGACGCACCTTCCACGCGCCCGTGATCCGGGCTGTTCCTGGCCTCCACTTAAGCTGCATCGTGCAACGCACGGGCGATTCCGCGCACGAAAAGTATCCGGACGTACGCGTGGTCCGGAATATTGATGAACTGCTTGCCGACGAAACCATTCGGTTGGTAGTGATCGCGACACCCAATGCCTCACACTTCGAGTTCGCACGTCAATGTCTCGTGGCGGGCCGCGATGTGGTGGTCGACAAGCCGTTTACCAATACTTCGAGCGAAGCGCACGAGCTCGACCAACTGGCTCGCTCCGAAGGTCGCGTGCTCTCTGTTTTTCAGAACCGGCGATGGGATGGCGATTTTCTAACCGTACGGAAACTGATCGGCTCAGGAACGCTCGGGCGCTTGGCGCTGTTTGAATCGCATTACGATCGCTATCGCCTGGCGCGCCGTCCGAACCAATGGCGCGAAACCACGGGCCCGGGCAGCGGCGTGCTGTTCGATATCGGACCGCACCTGGTGGATCAAACGCTGGTGCTTTTCGGCATGCCGCAGGCAATCGCCGCAGATGTGCGCATCGAGCGAGAGGATGCGGTGGTCGACGATGCCTTCGATATCATGCTGCGCTACCCAAAGCTGTCGGTACTGCTGCGAGCCACGATGCTCGCCTGCTCGCCCGGGCCGAGATTCATCCTGAATGGCACGCTTGGAACCTACATCAAACACGGAATGGACCCGCAGGAAGATGCGCTCAAAGCGGGCGGTCAACCAGGAACGCCTGGATGGGGTGAGGAAGATGAGTCGCGTTGGGGAACTCTGACGCTCGCCGGAGAAAACGGAACTGTTCGCCGGCCAGTGCGCACGGAGCCGGGCGATTATCGCGAGTTCTACGCGAACGTCCGCGATGCCATCCTGCTGAAAGCTCCGCTGGCCGTTACTGCTCAGCACGGCGCGCAAGTGATTCGCCTGCTCGAGCTGGCGCGAGAGAGTTCGCAGAAGTGGCTCGCGATCGATACTTGAGTTTATCGATACACAGCCGCTTGATTCGAGATTCCAGAGTGGACGCAGGAATCCCGAGACGAGCCGCCGCGCCAGTCGGGCCCGACACTCGACCCTTTGCGTTGTACAGAGCCAGCTCGATGGCCTCGCGTTCGCGCGCCAGCAGATCCGCTGGCATGTTGCCAGCCGCGCTCGACCCAGGCAGTTCGTCCAGATCGACGCGCAGAATTCCGTTGCGGGCGAGAATCACCCCGCGCTCAACGACGTTCTCCAGTTCACGCACATTCCCCGGCCAAGCATAGGATTCGAGCGCTCTCATAGAACGCCGGTCGATGCGGGTGATGGTTCGGCTGAAACGGGCTCCGTATTTGGACGCGAAGTGAGCCACCAGCGGTGCAATGTCTTCCGGGCGCTCCCGCAGGGCCGGAACCCGAAGGGGAAAAACGTTCAGCCGGTAGAACAGGTCGCTTCGAAAACGCCCGGCCTTAACCTCTTGCGCCAAATCGCGATTAGTGGCCGTTATCAGACGAACATCCACGCCGATGCTGCGCTCGCCGCCCAACCGTTCGAACCGGCGCTCCTGAAGAACGCGTAACAGAGTGACCTGCACCTCGATCGGCAGGTCCCCAATCTCGTCCAAAAATAAGGTGCCGCCGTGGGCCTGTTCGAATCGTCCTTTGCGCCGCTCAGTGGCGCCTGTGAACGCGCCGCGCTCGTGCCCGAACAGTTCGGACGCGATTAAAGTGGCCGGGATCGCTGCGCAGTTCACCGTTATCAGCGGCGCCTGCGCCCGCGGCGACAGATTGTGGATGGCGCGCGCCACCAGTTCCTTGCCTGTGCCCGTTTCTCCTGAGACCAGCACGGTCGCATCGGTAGGGGCTACCTGTTGTACAGCTTCAAGGACGGCTCTTAACGCGGGTGCATCGCCAATGATTTCCTCAAAGCCCCGAGCCTGCTCTAGCAGCGAACGCAAGGCCACGTTTTCGGCCTGTAGTTGATCCCGAAGCTTGCGGATCTCTTCGTTCGCTAGCGCATTCGCCACCGCAATTCCTATAGCGCGCGACACCTGCGCCAGCAGTGCCAACTCGTCCGCGGAAAAAGCTTGCGCGGCGCGGCGTGTGAAAGCAGCCAATCCCAAATTCATACCTCGCGCAGTTAGCGGAATAGCGGCATACGCGCGCAGTCCCGCCGAAGCCAGACGGAATTCGTGCGGTAACCAAGCGTCTTTTGCGAGCAGATCCGGGCAACTGTATGGCATGCCAGATTGGAGTTTCATTTCCAGATCCGATCCACTGTAGGGAATGGAAGGGCGCGGCTGCGGCATAATGCGATGACCTGGAACTTGAGATTTGCTTGGGCCCCCCACGATATGCAGCGCGAACGGCCGGCCTTTTGATCTATCGAAGGTCACAATCGCGATTCCTTGGAAGTTCACCACAGGCGCGAGCAATCTCGCCACTGCGGCCAGCACTCCGTCCAACTCGCGCTCAGTATTGACAGCCTCCCAAACTTGGAGAACACGATCCCGCTGCCGCATCTTTTTCAGTGTATCGCGATTTCGCGAGATTTCGCGAACTGCGAATGACTCTGGATTGTCTACGGGCAGCAAATCTACCGAGATGCAAGGGAATTTCTGTTTGGAACTCCACCTGCTTTCTACACGTACAACACGCTATGTTCCACACCACTTGGCTAGATCTCCGTTACGCCCTTCGAGTTTTGCGTAAGAGTCCGGCGTTCACACTGACCGCCATACTGTCGCTGGCCCTCGGCATTGGCGCTAACACCACCATCTTCACGGTAGTCAACGGCGTATTCCTGAATCCACTCCCCATTGAGAAAGCATCCGGGCTTGTTTCCGCACACACGCTCGACACTGCTCCAGGTACGCGATCGAGCAACCTGCTGCCCATGTCTTATCTCAACCTCAAGGACTTCAGGGAGAAAAACCAGGTGTTCACAAATCTGGCCGGATTCTCGTCACCGATGGCGTTCGGCCTCTCCAAGGGATCGGCTGCAGTGCCGGAGCGCGCCTTCGGCGAGTTGGTGACCAGCAATTATTTCGACGTGCTCGGCATCCGCCCTACCTTTGGCCGTTTCTTCGTACCAGAAGAGGACAGCACGCCAGGCACGCACGCGGTAGTGGTTCTCGGAAATGGAATCTGGCAACTGCGATTTGGCGGCGATCCCAAACTGGTGGGCCAGACTCTGCGCATCAATAATATCGTTTTCACCGTGATCGGCATCGCGCCGCCGGGATTCAAAGGAGTGAACGCAGTCTTCGGACCCGACCTGTGGATCCCCACCATGATGGCTGACCAAGTTTTTCCGAGCGAACCGCGGTCCATGCTGCGCGAACGAAGCAATCTGGTGTTCCGCGTGGCGGGCCGGTTGAAGCCTGGCATCTCGAGAACCAAGGCCGAGGCCAATATGAAAACCATCGCGTCCGCACTGGAGCGTCAGTATCCGGAGTCGAACCAGGGCCGCAGTGTCGCGCTTCGCCCCATCGCGGAAGCCGCCTTTATGCCCGGCACTAGAGAACCGGCCATGTTTGGCGGCGCGGTCCTAATGGCCATCGTGGGATTGGTCCTGCTGATTGCCTGCTCCAATGTCGCGAATTTGCTTTTGGCGCGCGCGGCCGGACGGCAGCAGGAAGTGGCCGTCCGTCTTGCGCTCGGAGCTAGCCGCGCTAGGCTGATTCGGCAATTGCTGACAGAGAGCGTTGTGCTAGCTCTTGCCAGCGGCATCGCGGGTATTGCGATTGCCCAGCAAGGAATTGTGCTGCTCAACTCCTTCCGTCCTCCGGAAGTTGCCCGCAACCTCGCCGAGGCTCAATTCGATCCCGCTGTTTTTGTGTTCGCCCTTCTGATCTCGATAGCCACGGGGCTCATCTTCGGAATCGTGCCGGCTCTCGAAAGCACGCGGCCCGATATTTCGGAAACCCTGAAGCAGGAGACGCGCGGCACGGTTCGTAGCCAGAGCCGGATTTCGTTCGGAAACACGCTTCTGGTAGGGCAAGTCGCATTTTCGCTGGTCGCCATGATTACCGCCGGACTGTGTTTGCGTAGCATTCAACATGCGTATACCATCGATCCTGGTTTTGAGACCAGGAGGCTGGCGCTGATCCTCACCAATCCCGGGCAGGCAGGCTATAATCAGGCGCGCTCGGAGCAGTTTTATCGCGAAGCGCGCGAACGCGCCTCCGCTGTTCCCGGCATCGTGTCCATGTCATGGGCCTCGAACCTGCCCTTCTGGGCACGCCCGTCACGCAGTATCACTATCGAAGGCGAAGAACATCGCGAGAAGGCAAACCCGGTGATGACCGTGGTCAACACCGTGGATCTCAACTATTTCGCAACGCTCGGCATTGGCATCACGGCGGGCCAGGATTTCACCGCCTTCGACCGCGATGGAACTATTCCCGTAGCGATCATCAACGAAACCATGGCCGCCAGATTCTGGCCAAATCAAGATGCCGTCGGCAAGCGATTCCAGTTCACGGGCGACACGTTCTTCCACCAGATTGTCGGCGTTGTGAAGACCGCGAATTATCAGAGCTTGGGCGAGGCCCCGCAGATCTCGGTCTATGTTCCGCTTCGGCAGAACTTCCTAGCTTGGATGGTGCTCTATGCGCGTACCCAAGCCGATCCGGCGACGGTGCTTTTGGCTCTGCAGCGGGAGCTGCGGGGCATCGATCCGCAAGTGCCCATCGAGGATGTCCGGACCGCGCGCAAAGTCATCGATCAGGCGCTGTGGGGCGCAAAGCTTGGTGTGGGACTGTTGAGTATTTTTGGATTCCTGGCGCTGGGCTTGGCCAGCATCGGGCTGTATGGCATGATGGCGTACTCAGTCAGCCGGCGACGGCGCGAGATCGGGTTAAGGATGGCTCTGGGAGCCGCACAGTCTGGCGTAATGAGTTTGGTTTTGCGCCAGGGAATGCAGTTGGTCGCAATCGGAGTTGTTATTGGAATAGCCGCGTCGGTACTGGTGGGCCGCGCTTTGTCGACGCTGCTGTTCGGCGTAAGCCCGATCGATCCAGTGAGCCTGGGGGCTGCTTCCCTGGTCCTTACGCTAGTGGCTTTCGCGGCCTGTTATTTACCGGCAAGAAGCGCCAGCCGCGTAGATCCTCTGGTGGCGCTGCGGGATGCATAAATTTCCACCATGGCTAATGCTCCGAAAGAAGCGCCTTGATATTGGCCTCGACGTTGTCTTTGTCCACTAGGTTTTCTTTATAGACCGCCGCTACCCTGCCCTGCCGGTCGATCAAAAATGTGTCCGGCAGATTTCCAATTCCGTAACGCTTCGACATCGGATCGTCGCCCAATAGCATTGTGTAGGGGATCTTGTGCTCTTCGAGAAATGGCTTCAGAACCTTCCAACCATCCTCGTCCAGCGAAACGCCAACCACGGCGAAGCCTTTCGCGTCGTACGCCGACTGGAACGCCTCAAACCACGGGATCTCCTTCTTACATCCGGTACACCAGGTGGCCCAAAAATCAAGCAGAACCACCTTGCCATGGAAATCCGCGAGCTTTACAGTCTTGCCGTTAACGTCTTGGAGAGCAAAGTCAGCGGCGGGCTTCCGCTCTTTTTCGGGTTGCAGAGCAGCGCGGAGTCCGGGTTGATCAGCGGCGGCGACCACGCCGGCCAGTGTCAGAAGCAGAAATAATATCCGATTCATCTTTCTTCTCCTTTGCTCTCGTGCCAGCGGCGCCAGCTTGAGGTTGCCAGCATGTACGCAACGGGCCAGCTAACCGTCGCGAGCGGAAGCAATCTTCCTGGCCAGGGCATTGGGTGCCAGGCTCCGTCGTTCCAGACATGAGGCACTGACTTGTCCCATCCGGTGGTCCAGGTTACCAGAAAAGTTAGGATTGCAACGGCAGCGGCCAGTAGGATCGCTTGACGGAATGGAATAGTGCAGTTTTGAAGACCTCGATTCATTCCCCAGATCGCGGCGAGTAAGAACGGAAGCGTAGGGATGCTCATCATAAAGAGCAGGTTTAGCACAACCTCCCAAAGCTCGGTGCCGAGGGATGCCCTTCTTCCGAGGCGGAGCAAAACCATTTGTGGCCAGCTATGAATTACGAGGCAAAACAGCGTCCCCGTTAACCAGGTGGCGCCGCCCGAGAAAAATCCCAACAGGAACCCGCCCGCCCACGACCATGAAAACAGCGCCAGGAATAGGCAGACCAAATAGACCGTGTCCCTTCCGACGCTCAATTCGGTTCCAAAATGGACAATCGCTAAGTCAAACTGCAATGCGATCTCACTCAGCAACACACCCGCTACGCCAACCAACCCCGCGAGAGCTAGCCAAGGTTGCCAATCCTTCCACAATGCGGCTTGGCGCCGGACCACTAATCCCATCACGTCGCGGAGCGCTTGTCCGCCGGTCGCGCCTGATTCCGCCAGATCCCCGCGCACGGCATTCCGCTCGTCAGGCTTCAGCATGCGGGAGAGTATGTCCACAAACCACCAGCAAAAGTGGGTCATGACGCCTCCCAGGAAACACCCCGGCTCACGCGTGTCACGGCATTGTAAAAGGCCGTTGACGCCTGAACGCCCTTCGTGGTCACGCTCACCATTCGTTTGGCCCGGCCACCACGCTGAGGCGTGGCTTCGCCCATCCATGTTTTGAGAAGGCCTTTCTTCTCCAGGCGATCCAGCGTGGTGTAAAGCGCGCCTATGGAACAGCGGCGTCCAGTGGCTTCCTCAATCTCCTCCCGAATGGCCGCCCCGTAAGCGTCATCACCCAATCGCGCGGCAGCGGTGAGCAACAGGTATTCGAACTCGCCCAGCATTATTACCATCACATTGTGATTCTAATCGCGCGTGATGTCAAGAGGGAAAAATTGTATGCCATTCAGGTGCATTTATACCGCATTGCGGTATACTCTTGGTTAGTGGATGCACCTGAAATCACGGTCTTGCAGGTACCGAAATTCAAGGCTGAGGCCACGGTGCTGATCGGTGAGAGCGGTATCGAGGCGCTTGCCGTTTATCTGATCGATCACCCGGACGCTGGCGAAGTAATACCAGGTGCGGGCGGACCGCGAAAGCTACGATGGGCTGCGAAAGGCAAGGGGAAGCGTGGAGGGGCACGGATCATCTACGTGTACGTTGCGACTGCCGCCCGCGTCTACCTGCTGAGTTGTTACGCGAAGAATGTCAAGACGGATCTGACCACGGATGAAAAGAAAGAACTGCCGCGAATCGCAGCTCATCTGAGAGGGGTGCACTAGGATGCCCAAGAAAACGGTTGCCAAAAAAAGGACCTTCGGGGCCGATCTGATCGAAGGTATGAAACTGGTCTTGGCGCACGACCGCGGCCAGGTCGAACTGGAGCAGGTTTGGCCGAAGCCAGTCGATGTAAAAGCCATACGCAAACAGGTGAAAATGTCACAGGCTGAATTCTCACAAGCCTATGGCATTAGCAAACGTGCATTGCAGGAGTGGGAACAAGGCGGGCGTCAGCCGGACTCCGCCGCGCGCGCATACCTGACCGTCATCGCAAAAGAACCCACCGTAGTGCGGCGGGCACTCGCACGCAGATGACCGGAATGTAATGATCGCCTCCCACGCGAATGTGAGACAATGCCGCTAAATGACAGATATCTCCAGAAGAGACTTTTTGAACAACGCCGCGCTGGCCGGATTCTTATGCGCGGGCGCACGGAACCTTCGGGCCAATCCGCTGGGCCTGCCGATTGGATGCCAGACCTACCCGGTTCGGAAAATGATCGGGCAGGATTTTCCAGGCACCCTCAAAGTGCTCGCTCAGGCCGGATTCGAGAGAATCGAGCTGTGCTCGCCAGTGGGTTACGCCGATTCCGGATTCGGCGGCATCGCCAAATACAAGCCCACCGAGCTTCGTGGAATTTTCAGCGACGCCGGACTGAAGTGCGAAAGCTCACATTTCGATATCGGCGAGCTTCGGAAAGATCTCGCCGGCCGCATTGCCTGGGCCAAGGACGTCGGTATGACGCAGATGTTCGTGCCGAGTCTGGATGGGCCGAAAAACCCGACCATGGATGACGTGAAAAAGGCCGCTGACGAATACAGCAAGATGGGCGAGCACACCGCGAAGGCCGGCATCCAGCTCGGCTTACACAACGAGAATTTTGAACTCACCACGGTAGACGGCAAGCGCACGTATGACATATTGCTGGGGCTTTTCGATCCGAAGCTGGTGAAGTTTCAGTTCCAGTGCTCAACCATCAGCCAGGGTTACGATGCAGCCGAATATTTCATGAAGTACCCCGGCCATTTCATTTCGATGCACGTGCAGGACTGGAATGCACAAACCAAAAAAACGGTCGCGGTCGGACAGGGATCGCTCGACTGGAAGAAAATCTTCACCGCCGCGAAAACGGCTGGTGTAAAGAATTACTTCGTCGAAATGAACCTCGATCTGATGAAGGCCAGCGTGCCGTATCTGCGCGATTTGCAAGTGACCTAGCGGACCCTACGCGCTACAACAACGCCGAGGTCAGCTCTTCAAAATTCCGCGGGGTCACCAACTGAAATCGGACGGACAGCCGCGTGAATCCACGGAGCACCCGATTTAGCTCGTCGGTGGGGATTTCGGGGCTGGCGAGAAAGATGCTCCCGGAGGATATCCGATACGGCAGCACCCTCCAATCGCGAACCACGTGCCGGGGCAAGGTTCGCGCCACTTTTCGGCTGACCGCTTGCGGTTCCAACCGGCCAAGTGGCAGGCTCTGTTGTAAACTCAATGCCTCGTACAGGTCGTCCTCGCTGATCTTTCCGAGTTGCACCAGGTATTGCCCCAGCCGGACGCCCGACGGCTGACGGGCGAGCGCCCGCTCCAAATCGTGCTCGGACACATAGCTGGAACCCACCAGAATCTCGCCAAGCTTGCGCTTATGCTCCATCAAAGCATTCCGGGATGGATAGGCGTGCTCGGTCTTCAGCCAGACCAGCGGTTCGTGGCGGAGGCGGGAGCGAAAATATCGCCATAGGGCTTGCCCTGTCGCGACGGAGTTGATCCAGTTCGAGCAGACCGTTCGCAACGGCACTCCCAGGGCGAAGCGTGGGCCGTATAAACGGGTTACGCAACCCATCCGGACACTGGTTTGAATGATTTGGATCAGCAGAGTTGCCAGCAACAGCGCCGGATGCAGCGTCCACTTGCCAAGGTCCCATGGAATGCCGGCCAGCCTGGAAAAGATCCACGTGAGCAGCCCGTAGGCGAACAAAAAGTTGGTGAGCAGACTGAGCGGATTTCCCAATAATCCTTTGCGGTCGCGCCAAAACCAGTAGACCTGAGGCAGATTGCCGCGCCAGCCGTGCCGCTCCCAGCTCTGCAGCGCGATTCCCATGATCCAACGGGTGCGCTGCCGGATGGCGGATCGCGCGCGCCGCGGGAAGAACTCGCGCGTGGCGACGAAGGTCGATTGACGGCCTCTCGCGATAGGCAGAAAGAGCTGCCGGGAACCCAGCTTGTGCAGCCGCAGCCCGTTCTCGTAATCTTCGGTGAGACAGGCGGGCTCGAAAACCAGATTGTGTTCCGTGCTGGCCAGCCTCTCGAGAGCCTCGCGCGTGAATCCGGTGCCGACGCCGTTCGAAGGAACAAAGCTGCCCATGTACTGGCGCGCGGGCATGTCCTTGATCTGCCATTCGGCGAATTCGTCGCAGTACATTCCGTGCACCCAGTCGCGCAGTGGAGTCGGCAGCGGCAATACCGGAATCTGCACCATGTCGAATTCATCTGAGTAGGCGTTGATCTGTGAAAACGCTTCAGGATGGATCAGATCCTCGGCATCGTGTGTCACGACGATTTCGAAGCGAACCTCGTAATGCTCCTCATAGAGCAGCATCCGTTGAAACACCCAGTTCAGGCAGTCGGCTTTGGAAGTGGGACCGTCGTGCGGGCAGATAGCGAGGTGCACGTTGGGAAAACGCGCCTCCAGTTCGCGGACCGCGCTCAGCGTGGGATCGTCATTCGGATAGGCGCCAATGAAGAAGTGGTAATTGTCGTAATCGATCGCGGCGACGTTGTGTTCCACCATCCCGGCGATCACCTGATACTCGTGCCACAACGGCACAAACACCGCAATGTGTTTCTCAATGTTCGATTCGGACGGTTTCGGCCGCGACGTTCCGCGCACCCAGGCCCACAAGCAAATGGCATTCAGAGCCAAGTCGTCTAGCCCGCTGATCAGGACAGCCAGTGCCGCCGGAAAGAGACAAGCCGCGACCCAGGCGTCCGCGTGGGACAACCAGGATGAGACAATCGCTATCAATAGTGCTAGTGCCCGGCTATGCCTAAAGTTCTTAGGCGCATTTTGCCGTCCCCTTGCTTACGCGCGAGGTTCGGAAGGATGCCTCATGTTTAGAGAGTGTTACCGAACCGCGACCGTGAGGGAGTCGGTGCCTGCGCCATTTTTTCGCGGCTTGTCAGACCGGCCCACGTCCAAGTGAGGCCCCGAACGCACCTGGACCGCGAGCATACAAGCGACTTATCCAAGCGCGAGTGCGCCGGCGTTTCTGCCCGCTCTGTTTAAGATCCCTGAGGCGCCGTATTGTGGGTCAGCCAAAAGTCCTTGAGAGCTTTGACCATGTCATCCAGTTTGCTCGCCTCGGATGGCTTGATCAGATACGCGTTAGCGCCCAGACGGTAGGCGGCTGCAATGTCGGCGTCTTGTCCGGATGAAGTCAACACGACTACCACCAATGCCGGGCCCGGCTGCTCACGGATCCATTTGAGGACCTCCAGACCCATGACGTATGGCAACTTCAAATCGAGCAGGACCAGGCAGGGCACTGGAAATTTTTCACGGTCGACGAATTTGCCCGTGCCGTTCAAGTAGTCGATTGCCTGCTGCCCGTCGCAGGCGACTTGAATGGGGTTCATCACGCCCATTTTCCGCATGGCGTGTTGCAGCAAGAACACGTCGTTCTCGTCGTCTTCGACCTGGAGAATCGGTTTCGTAACTCATCCTTTCTTTAGCTGAATCCAGAAGTTGCTGCCTTTACCCAGCGCCGATTCAAGGCCGATCTCCGCGCCCATGCGTTCGACGGCCTTGCGCACGATGGCCAGGCCGATGCCGGTTCCCTCGTACTCGGTGGCGGGATGAATCTGCTCGAAAAACCGGAAAATTCGATCGTGATTTTCCGGGGCGATACCGATACCATTGTCTTTAAACCACACTCGAATCGAAGCGTCGTCAATCGCTTCCGCCGAAACCTCGACCCGTGGCGTGGTTCCGGGCGAAGCAAATTTCACGCCATTGGTCAGAAGGTTAGAGACGCATTGCGCCAAAAGCGCCTGGTTCGCCATAACATTCGGCAGCGTGCCTTGGATTTGAATCTCCGGTTTGATGGTCTGCCCGTCCGGGAGGGTCTCCGCAATGTCGCGCACCAAGCGGTCCAAATCCACCGGCTCCATCGGCGGCTTGGCGTGGAGAATTCTAGTGAAGCTCAAGACATCCCTTATGAGGCGATCGAGCCGGGCGGCCGAGCGCATGATCCGGTAAAGATAATCGACCCCTTGTTCATCCAGCTTGCCGGCGTATTCATCCACAAGAAATTGAGCGAAGCTTTGCATAGCCCGCAATGGCGCCCGCATGTCATGCGACACGCTGTAAGAAAATGCTTCCAGGTCACCGATGGTTTCGCGAAGCTGGGCGGTACGTTCAGCGACCACCCGTTCCAGTTCCGCCGCATGATTGGTTAATTGGACTTCGGCGTCGCGAAGGGCCTTTTCCATCCGCCTGCGCTCGGTGATGTCGCGGATGTTACATTGAATGACTTTCCGGCCGTCCTCCCCATATACGTTGCTGACGAATTCCACTTCGCGGCGCTGGCCTTGTTTGTTCTGGAGCGGCAAATTTTCGTAGCGGATGAAGGAGTTCTGCCGCAATTGCACAAATGCCGCTCTGCTGGCGGCTTCATCTTTGAGCAGGCCGATTTCCCAGAGTTCTTTGTCCAGCAATTCTTCCCGCGGAAAGCCCAATAATTCCGACATGAACGGATTGGCGTCAGTGATTTTTCGCGTGTCGGGGTTGAGAATGAGTATCCCGTCCCGGGCCGCTTCAAAGAGACGGCGGTACCGAATCTCGGAAGCCAGCAGGACGGCTTGCGACTCCGTCCGTTCCGTGATGTCATTGATGAACAGGACAATTCTCTGAATGGCGTCCACCTGGCACCCGCTCAATAGCATCGTGCGGCGCCCGATGGTTTCAAACTCGTGCGTCACTTCGAAGTCCTTAAAAGAACTGTGCTGGGGCAGAACGTCCTCTAAGAATGTGCGCAGCTTAGGAATGTTCCACTGGCCGTTGCCCAGCTCATATACCAGGCAATTCTCGGTCTGCGCCTGGGAGACGTGAAAATGTTTGTAGAAGGAGTCGTTCGCCGTTCTTACACGCAGGTCCTGATCAAGGACCAACAGCGGCGCAACCATCTCGACAATAGCTTTGGCGTAATCGCGCTCTTGCTTTAGCGCCTGCTCGGCGCGTTGCGCGCGGGTTCCAATCCGCATTACTATACCCCGGATTCAGTGGCGCGCAACCACGGGGCCGTTGGGCCTGAACCGGTTTCCCTTTGGTGAATAACGGCTCTTAGAGCCCGGGGTGCCACCTACAACTTAAAGTGCTTACATTATAACACACAGGCCGTTTATCGAACAATCCTTCCGAACGCGCGGGACAAAGGCAAAGGCATTCTGGGAAACTCGCCGAACTTTACACTCGATTTCAGTTAAGGTAGCGCTTATGCGGGTCCGCTCTACGACAAGCTGGCGTGGATGAAATCGCGATTCATGCGCGCGATCACTTCCAGCTTTATTTCTTTCGGACACACCGCTTCACATTCGCCGATATTCGTGCAGCTCCCGAATTGTTCCGCGTTAAACTGCCGCACCATGCTTAGCGCCCGTTGATGCCGCTCGGGCTGCCCTTGCGGCAGCAGTCCCAAGTGTGCGATCTTGGCGCCCGTGAATAACGCCGCGGAAGCATTCGGACAAGCTGCCACACAAGCTCCGCACCCGATACAGGCGGCCGCATCCATGGCGCGATCCGAGGCGTCCTTCGGCACCAGAATGACGTTCCCGTCCGGCGCGCTGCCGGTTGGAACACTGATGTAGCCTCCGGCTTCGATGATCCGATCGAAGGCGCTGCGGTCCACCACTAGGTCCTTGATAATAGGAAACGCCTTGGCGCGCCAGGGCTCAATGTACAATTCGTCGCCGTCCTTGAAATGGCGCATACTGAGCTGGCACACCGTAGTGGCAGCCTCGGGACCATGCGCGATGCCGTTGATCATGAACCCGCAGGAGCCGCAGATTCCCTCGCGGCAATCATGCTCGAACGCAATGGGCTCCTCGCTCTTGAGAATCAGCTCCTCGTTCACCACGTCCAGCAACTCCACCATAGACATGTCCGGATTCACGTCGTTCGCTTCATAACGCACCATTCGCCCGGCTTGAGCCGGATTCTTCTGGCGCCAGACATGCAGGATCAGTTTCACTTGTAGCTCCGCTGGCTGGGATGCACATATTCGAACGTCAACGGCTCCTTGTGCAACACCGGCGCTTGATCCGCGCCCTTGTATTCCCACGCCGCCACATAGCTGAATTCTTCGTCGTTTCGTTGTGCTTCGCCGTCGGCCGTCTGATACTCCTCGCGGAAGTGGCCGCCGCAGGATTCCTTGCGATGCAGCGCATCCAGACACATCAATTCGCCCAGCTCGAAGAAATCCGCTACCCGGCCGGCTTTCTCCAGGGACTGATTCAAATCATCGGCGCTTCCGGCAACTTTCACGTCTTTCCAGTATTCTTCGCGCAGCTCTCGAATCTGGGAGATCGCAGATTCCAAGCCCGCCGCGGTACGTGACATTCCGCAATCGTCCCACATGATTTTTCCCAGCCGGCGGTGGAACCAATCAACGGTCCTACGTCCCTGAATTCCAAGCAGCCGCGCGGTCAGCTCCGTAACGCCCGCTTCGGCGCGCGTAAATGCCGAGTGGCTGGCGTCGATTTTTTCGAGCTTGGTCCCGGCGATGTAATCGCCCACCGTGTAGGGCAGAACGAAATAACCGTCCGAAAGCCCTTGCATGAGCGCGCTGGCGCCCAGACGATTGGCGCCGTGATCGGAGAAGTTGGCTTCGCCCGTCACGAACAGCCCAGGGATGGTGCTCATCAGGAAATAATCCACCCACAGGCCGCCCATGGCGTAATGCATAGCGGGATAAATGCGCATGGGAACCTTATACGGATCTTCATCGGTGATGCGCTGGTACATTTCGAACAGATTGCCATAGCGTTCGCGAACCAAATCCACGCCGAATTGGCGGATAGCATCCGAGAAATCCAGGTAGACGCCGAGGCCTGTTTCGCCCACGCCGCGGCCCTCATCGCAAACTGCTTTCGCATTGCGGGATGCCACGTCGCGCGGGACCAGGTTGCCGAAGCTCGGATATCGCCGCTCCAGGTAATAATCGCGCTCGTCTTCGGGAATCTGATTGGGCGGGCGTTTGTCTTTAGCCTTCTTCGGCACCCATATGCGGCCATCGTTCCGCAGCGATTCGCTCATCAACGTTAGCTTCGATTGATACTCGCCCGACACTGGAATGCAGGTGGGATGGATCTGCGTGAAGCAAGGGTTGGCAAACGCCGCGCCATGCTTGTACGCGCGCCAGATGGCCGTGCAGTTCGATCCTTTTGCGTTGGTGGATAAAAAGTAGACGTTGCCGTAACCGCCCGTGGCGAGAACCACCGAGTCGGCCGCGTGCGATTCTATCCGGCCGGTCACCAGGTTGCGCGTTACAATGCCCCGTGCGTGGCCGTCCACCACCACCAGATCCAGCATCTCCGTGCGCGGGAACATCTGCACGTGTCCGGAATCCACCTGCCGCTCCAGCGCCTGATATGCTCCCAGCAACAGTTGCTGGCCGGTCTGGCCCCGCGCGTAGAACGTCCGCGAAACCTGCGCGCCGCCGAACGACCGGTTGGCCAGCGTGCCTCCATATTCGCGTGCGAACGGAACGCCCTGCGCCACGCATTGGTCGATAATATCCACGCTGATTTGCGCCAGGCGATAGACGTTCGGTTCGCGCGACCGGAAATCGCCGCCCTTCAGCGTGTCGTAGAACAGCCGGAACACGCTGTCGCCGTCACCGTGATAATTCTTAGCGGCATTGATGCCTCCTTGTGCCGCGATGCTATGCGCGCGGCGCGGGGAATCCTGGAAGCAGAAACATTTGACGTTGTAGCCGAGCTCGCCCAGCGTGGCCGCCGCGGAAGCCCCCGCCAAACCCGACCCCACCACGATAATGGTGTGTTTGCGCTTGTTGGCCGGGTTCACCAGCTTCATCTCGAAACGGGCCTGGTCCCACAGCTTTTCGATGGGACCGCTCGGGGCTCTCGAATCCAGAAGCATTTATTTCACCAGTCCCGCCATCACGGAAACGGGGATGGAGATGTTCCCCGCCGCGATCAGAATCGCCACCACAGCAGCCCCTCTTTTGAGCGTCGTCGCCCGATGAAAGCCGAGCGATTGAAACATGCTCCACAGTCCATGATAGAGATGCATGCAAAGCAGGACCATGGCGAGTATGTAGAAACCTGATACTAGCGGAAGCTGGAAGCTAGCTACCACGTTCGCGTAAACGTTGCCCACCTGGAACGCTGGATTCACCGTTCCGAACGTGAAGTCCAACAGGTGATAAATCACAAATGCCAGGATGATGGGGCCGCTCCAGTACATGGTGCGCGACGCATAGGATGACCCGGCCGCCTTCTTTCTGACATAACCCGTTGGCCGCGCTTCATAGTTCCTCACCGCAAGCTGAATCGACGACCAGATGTGGAGCGCCACCATCACAAGCAACGTGATGCGTGCCCCCCACAGCAGCGCCGGCATGGAATGCAACAGCCGCGAATAATTGTCTAGCTTTTCGGGACCTTCATAGATTTGCAGGTTCCCGGCCAGATGTCCCAACACGAATAGGAACAGGACGCAGCCACTTACGGCCATCACTGCCTTCTTGCCGACGGTGGAACTGTAAAACGGCGCCACTCCGGCCGAAACTACGCTCATCCCTGTCCCCGGTTCATTATTGTGTGTACTTTCAGAATACTACCCGGTCACCGCTTCTGGCGCTTCACGAACCGAAATAGTAGGTACGCCAGGATCAGTCCGCCCGCGACCAGCGATGCCAGCTTCAAGTTCTGCTCCACCAATTCGAGAATCTGCTTGAAGTGTTCGCCAAAATGATAGCCGATAAATAGAAAAGTGCTGACCCACAGCACCGCGCCGGTATAGGCGTAGAGCGCGAAGCCGCGATACTCCAGTTTCGAGGTGCCCGCGACAATTGCCGTGAAATGGCGGAACCCGGGAACGAAGTAACCAACGATCAGCGCCCAGTGGCCCATGCGGTTGAACCAATCGTGGACCCGCGCGATCTGTTCGTCCCGTATGTGCAGAAAACGGCCCAGGCGCGAATGCAGAAACTTCCATCCCACGGTGCGCCCAATGATGTAGCTGCAGGTGATGCCGGAAGCGCTGCCGGCGAGCGCGCTGGCCGCGGTTGGAATCAGGCGTAGATGGCCTTGAAATACCAGGAACCCACAACTTGCCAGCAGAAACTCATCCGGCACAGGTAAGCCGACGATACCGAGCACCAGCAGCGAGAAGATGGCGGCGTAGCCATAGGTCGCGATCCACTGACGGACAAATTCTTCCAACTAAAAGGATATCGAAGTAACTGATGTAGCGCACGCACACCTGCGTGCGCCACAATTACCCGACCGATTTCTTCTGTTCGCGCACCGCCGGCGTCTTACCCGGCACAACGGAGAAGAATTCGATGAAGCGTTTCTTGCCATCACCCGCGCCTGCATTCGACTTGTGTTCCAGCATGGATAGCGCCAGAGCGTTGAACTGCTTGCCCAGATCGCTGCCCGTTTCCACCCACCGGCCTTCGGTCACCGCGCGCTGTACGCCGTGGTAGTCGTTCGGGAAGGTCATATGAACCGGCAGTCCCAGCAGTTGTTCAATCTGCTGCGGAGTGATGAGCGGCCGTTTCTGAGAGCGGTTCAACAAAACCGTCACGCGGTCTCCCAGATCCATCTGCTTGAGATAGACGTACTTCTCGCGCGCCAGATGCAGGGAAGGAATTTCCGGCGTACACACCAGAAATATCTTTTTCGACTCCTGCATGATCTCGAGCGAATACTTTTCCAGGTTTCCGGACAGATCGAAGCACAACACCGAGTAGTTGCGGCGCATGAACTCCATCAAGTGACGTATCTGGGTGGGCTCAATGCGGAAATCCGGATTCAGCTTGCCGGCGTGCAAGACGTCCAGCCGGTCGAGACTGGTCACCATGGAGGGCCACATGCTTTCGTCCATGTCGAGGGAATGTTCGGCGGCGTCGGTGACACAATACGAGTTGTCCAGCTTCAGCATGAAGCGCACCATGCCGGAGTTCAGATCGAAATCCGAAAGAAGAACGTTGGCGTTCGGCATCTTTGACATCGCCACGCTGACGTTCAGTGCGATGGTGGAAGTGCCGACACCGGCCTTGGCAGGAAGGAAAGAGAATACCTGGTCGGTGGCTCCAATCTCGGCCGGCCGCTTGTCCAGCGCATCCTTGATCCGGATCAAACCGTCGGTGAGACTCTGGCGATCAAAGGGCAAAGACGCGAACTCGCGTATCCCGGCGCGCATCACTTCCAGCAATATCTGTGGATCGCAGAACCGGCTGACAGCCACCAGTTGGACTCCCGGCGTGTTCTTTTCTACTTCCTTGGCGATCTCCAGCGCTTTGGTAGTGTTCTCGGTGCTGACAAAGATCACTTGTGGAGCGTGCGCCCGCAAAAAACGCACCAACTCGAGAGCGTTCGGGTAACGATCGAGACTGCGAATCACACCAACAATTCCCATCTCGTTCAACAACGCTTCAAGACGCTCGCCCAAATCGACGTCAGGACAGATGATTATGCCACGTAACATCCCACACTCCTGAATCTACGTTAAGGGTAGGAGCCGGGGTGAACAATTGGCCCTTGGTACTAGTTCTGGTTGGTTTGAGACCTTAGTACATGCCCGGACCGGAGGTTTGGAATAAGGGAATCGCCTGAGTCGCGGGAGCCGATCGCATCCTTATGATATCCGGCGTATGGCGCATGTTTCCGAACCGCTCACTTCTACATCACCGACGCCGCCCGCAACGGAAAATCCTGCACCGCCAGCGACCCTAGCAGATGTTCGTGAATTCCCTGCTCCGGCATGTAGTATTTCTTGCCGTCATCTTCGATAACCACGGCCAGCTTCTTGGCAGCCAGCACCAGGCAGATTTGCTGCTCGCCGGGAGTGAGCATGGTAACATCTACGCGCGCCATCCCGCGTGGACCCGGCCCCAGCTTGCGCAGGAAGTCGCGCGTGAAGATTTGCAGGTCGAGTCCTTCCAGCGCCGCGCCACCCGAGACCCAGCGTTGCTCTTCGGTTCCGAAGAAATAAGGACCGGATGCGAACGCCAGCAGGAACACCACCAAATCGATGAACGCCGCCAGCGCGAGCGCGAATCCGTGACGGGGTGTAGGCGCCGTAAAAAGCTCCTGGAAGGCTAGATGTGGTGACTACCTTTGATTCGCTGAAGGAGCCAGCCGTTAGCCCACAACCAAACGGCACATCTGTGGCCCAGTAGCCGGCTTCAAACTGCAACGTCCAGAATCTGGATGTTTGCCTCGGGCTGCCTGCCCTGTTCTCTCATGACTTCCAGCACGCCAGTGATTGCTTCTCGGACGTTCTCCATCAATTCATCAATGGTGTCGCCCTGTGAGTACCAGCCCGGCAGAGCCGGAACCTCAGCCCAGAATCCGCCTTCTGGGGCTTCGTGAATGACGGTGGCATATCTTTCCACGCTCCGATCAGGTACAGCTTCGGCATGCGGATGAGTCGGCTCTCGATAGCGTTTGGTGTTGCAGGTACGGGACGCTGGTGGTGTGAGGGCGTGACGGCGAAAGGAAATTCTGGGCCACCGCGAATTCGACGGAGTACGTGGATTGGCCACCGGGAAGGCGTCTGAAAGTCTGGTATGATCGGCGGGATGTTATTGCTTCGATCTTGTTCGGCTCTTGGCGTGTTTGTGTTGTGTGCGATCGCTGCGGATTCTTTTTATTTGGGGACGTGGAAGATCGAGTCGGCGGTGGTCGCGCCTTGGTGGACGGAGCGCACGAAACCGGATGCGGCTGACATGACTGCGCTGGTGGGTAAGACCATTGTTGTGACTCCAACCGGTATTTCAGGGCCGCGACAGCTTGCTTGCAAGGGCCCTAAGTATAAGGTTGAGGAATATCCGGCCGACATGCTTTTTCAAGGCATGTTTGGGGAGATGCATGAGCGTGACAAGTCGGTGGATCCGGGGAAGGTTGCTGCAACAGTCGGATTTCGCGGATCGAAGTGGAAGACGCTCGAGACCGGATGCGGGAACGAACTCGACTTCCACTTTATTGATGCGACGACCGCTACATTCGGGCTCAATAATTATATTTATACGTTGAAAAAACGCTAGTCGGGCGGCAGCGTTGAGCGGATCAGGCTTCATGAACATTCGGGCGTAGTGAAACCCGCATTTTGGCGCAGTGTCCGGAACGTGTAGCGTAGATCCTGGCGCAGGGTATCGAGGAACGGGAGCGCTCGGGTTTCGCGATGGGCTTCGTGTAACTGGCTGACTCCGCCCAGCTCGATCCGGGCCATACGTTCCGCTTGCTCCGGCGGCGTGCCTGCGCGGATAAGATCCTCAGCCAGGAGTTTGATGTGCGCTTCGAGTTCGGTGTCAAGGTCGCGGTCGAAATCTGCGGATCGGAAGACGGCTTGTATCCTGGCAAATAACCTGTACAAGGAACCGAGCATGAGACTACTCCTCTCCTTTCCACTGCAAAAGACGGGCGATGGTGCCGGCTACACGCTGCCAGTTCTCGGTTTCCGCGATGAGCTGTTTCTGGCCCGCCTTCGAGATGGAGTAGAACCTGGCCTTGCGATTGTTCTCGGAGATGCCCCACTCGGCCTTGATCCACTTCTTCTGCACCAGGCGAACCAGGCAAAGATAAATAGTGCCCTGGTTTACTTGCAGCGCCTCCTTGCTAACCTGCTCGATCCGGCGGGCGATGCCGTAGCCATGCAAAGGTCCCATGGCCTCGAGGGTCCGAAGGACCATGAGATCGAGGGTGCCTTGAAGGATCTCGGATTTGTTTTCCGCCATGCCGCCATCTCCTGTGGATTATATAGAGGAGTGTATCACGGGTCCTGTGGGATGTAAAGAGGAGAATCTCCGGACCGTGCGAATCATGCGGTAGGATAGCAGCAGGGCGTTATGTCGTCCATTCCTTCCTCTCCAAGTCCGGCCCACCAACGGCTCACTGATCTGCGCAACGGGCTACTCAGCCTGCACAAGACGCTGCTTGATGCCGAGCGCGCCACTTACGAGCGCGACATCGCCCGCATCAAGTCCAGCACTGATTTCTTGAAGCTGGTGCTGTACGATCCATGGTTTAACTGGCTGCATGAGTTATCGGAGCTGGTGGTATTGATCGACGAAACTCTGGATGCCAAAGAGCCGCC
>PMOK01000017.1 GCA_003162425.1 Bryobacterales bacterium
CGTCGTCGGAGTCCGCCTGAAACCGTGAAAACGTAACTTCCGGTTAGCCCGTCATCCGCCCAGAATCCCGCATTTGTTCTGTCACCAACTTTTCAGAAGCCGCTTCTGGGGCCGCCCGCGCGGCGCTCGACAAAGACATCCTGTAAACATCCAGGGCGCCAGGAGTTTCCTGCGAATCTTCCTCGACTGGAGCGGATTTTGCCCAAGCAGCCGGGGGAATGGAGATATGGAAAAAGCTCCGCATTTCCCACGTCCCCACCCCAGCGAAGGCTACGTACAAATGTCCAAGTACAAAAGACCGGTCAGGTCACGAGCAACGCCTCCATCGATCTATTCACCAGCACAGGTCACGTCGTTGTTCCAGTCTACGAACGCGCCTTGCGGGTTATCGCGCCAGGCCCAGACGTGGAGTTCGAAGAACGAATTGATGCTGAAGCGATTCGGGAAGCCGACAAAGTTGAAGACTTGCCCGTCCAGTACCGGAGAAGTGTTGTTATTGGCGGCAAGCCAGCTCTCCGAGTCCAGAATGAACTCGACGCCTACAAGGATCATCTTGCCACCGGCGGGCTCGTAGATGAGGGCCTGCGGTTGCGAGGGATCGAGGGTGAGATTGCCGAGCAGGGTGGGGTTGACGTAGTGTACGCCCATGGCTCCGTGGTCGGTACCGGCAACGCAACCTAGAAATGGTCCGTATCCAGCCGCGGTGGCGTTGTTGACATCGATGTACTGCTTCGTTCCTTTGCGAACCAGTTGCACCAGCGTAGCTGAAGAGGCATGTTCGTGAACGGCCTGTCCGTTCTCGGAATTGTGGGTTGAATTTCCTTGCGCCATCGAATACGCCGCGCAGGCAAATATTAAACAGCCAGCGAGCAAACCGAACTTCGTCTTGATTTTCATTTGATTCTTTCCGGTTACGTTGACGGACGAGGGTGTTGTGGTTGATAGAGATCCTTCTGACTTTGAGCTTCGTTTGAGTTTCATGTGATCCTCCGCGTGGTTAGTGTTTATCTTCGTAACGTCGCGATTCTCTTTGGGGGAATCATCTCGACTTGCTTCTGGTATCGAGTTTCATAGTCCCCCTGTATGTAACGGCGGAAAACGCTGGCGGATTTGATCATTGAAGAGAAATCATTTTTCAAAATGCAGGTTCACGTCAGCGTTGACAGGCGAAACGGGAAGGGATACGCTACACAGCCAGCGCTCCCCACGCGCTAGGGGCGAACCTGGTGGCGCATGAGGCTCCGAGTCAGGTCACAAAACTGTTGCAGGGCTGGCGTGCTGGCGAACGCAGCGCCTCAGACGCGTTGCTACCCTTGGTCTACGACGAACTGCGCCGTCTGGCCCACCACCACCTGAGGAATGAACGTCCTCACCACACTTTGCAGAGCACAGCGCTAGTGAATGAGGCTTATCTTCGGCTGGTTGAGCAGAATCTACCGAAGTGCGAGAGCCGCGCGCATTTCTTCGCAATCGCGGCGCAACTCATGCGCCAGATCCTAGTGGACTACGCTCGCCGCCATCGAGCCTCCAAACGTGGCAGCGGCGTCTGCATGCTCGCACTGGACGATGCCGTAGCTTTACCCCAGCGCAAAAACGTCGATGTTGTCGCGCTCGATGATGCCCTCAATGCCCTTGCTGCGGTCGATCCGCGGCAGAGCCGTGTAGTGGAGTTGCGTTTTTTTGCCGGCCTTTCGTTGGAGGAAACCTCCGAGGTGATGGGGATCGCGACCGCGACTGTACAACGCGACTGGACTGCGGCCCGAGCCTGGCTCCATAGGGAGATTTCCCGGAGCTCCCGAACATGAGTTCGGGACGATGGGAACGGACCAAAGAAATTCTGGAGCAAGCTCTGCGTCTGGCGTCACAGGAGCGGCAAGCCTACCTTGGCGCAGCGTGTGGGGCGGATGCCGATCTGCGCCGCGAGCTGGAGTCCTTGATCGCTTCTTACGAAGAGGCCGGAAGCTCATTCCTGGGTGCAGACGCGTCGGAAGTTCTACAGCTGACCCCGCCGCGCGCCCTTTCTTCTGGTACTAAGCTCGGACCGTATGAGCTTATCGAGTTGCTGGGTACCGGCGGGATGGGCGAGGTATATCGGGCGCGAGACGCACGCCTGGACCGCATTGTTGCGATCAAGATTCTACCCGCCGCGTTCTCCGCAGACCCTGAGCGGTTGCACCGCTTCGAGCGAGAAGCACGCTCGGCATCTGCCCTCAACCACCCCAATATAGTTACCATCTACGAACTCGGACAAGACCATTCGTGTCACTACATCGCGATGGAACTAGTGGAGGGCAAGACACTGCGAGAGCTACTCGGCTCCAGTTTACTGCCGATGCGAAAGGCGATTGAAATCGCGGCCCAGATTGCTGATGGGCTGACCAAGGCTCATGAAGCGGGCATCACTCACCGAGACTTGAAGCCCGAGAATCTAATGGTCTCGCACGACGGCTTCGTTAAAATTCTCGACTTTGGCCTCGCTAAGCTCGCATCATCCGGCGGATGCCGGTCGGATATATACAACTTGCCCACCTCGCAGACTGCAGCAGGTCTGGTTCTAGGGACGGTGGGATACATGTCACCGGAGCAGGTCAGCGGGGATCGGCTGGATTTTCGGTCAGACCAGTTCTCGCTCGGCTTGGTGCTCTACGAGATGGTGACCGGAAAGCGCGCCTTTCAGAGAAGCACGGCAGCGGAGACACTTGTGGCTGTTCTCCGTGAGCCGGCCGAACCGATCGCAAGGCAAAACCGCGACGCTCCTGCTCCGCTGTGTTGGGTTATCGAAAGATGCCTGGCGAAGGAGCCCGAGAAGCGCTACGTCTCTACGCGAGATCTCGCTAGGGAACTCGCAGCCATACGCGATCGGTTCTCAGAGAATCCAACTAAGCAGGCCGAAACCCGCCCGACCAATCTTCCCGTGCAGCGGACTGGTTTTGTGGGGCGAGAGAAAGAAGTAGCCGCCGCCAAAGAACTCCTGCTGCGTCAGGAAGTGCGCCTGGTGACGGTCACGGGCCCAGGCGGGATCGGCAAAACGCGGCTTGCGACGCAGGTTGCCAGTGGTCTTGTCGAACACTTTCCCGGGGGTACTCACTTTGTTCCACTCTCTGCGCTAAGCGACCCGGACTTGGTCGCTTCCGTGATCGTGCAGGCATTAGGGATGCGGGAGGCGGGAGGGCAGTCACCGCTCGAAATACTCAAGAGGAATTTGCAAGATTCATTGCGCGCACCAGTGCTGCTGCTGCTGGACAATTTCGAGCACCTGGTTCAAGCGGTACCTACTGTGGCAGAGATCTTAGCCGCGGGGTCTAATCTCAAAATTCTGGTAACGAGTCGCGCGGCGTTGCACCTCTACGGAGAACATGAATTTCCACTGCCACCGCTAACGCTGCCGGATTCTCGGTCCCTGCCTTCAGTGGAGGTGCTGTCGCAGTGCCCCGCGGTGGCGCTGTTCGTGCAACGCGCCACCGCTGCCAGGCCAGATTTTGAACTTAATCGAGAAAACGCTTCTGCCGTCGCCGAGATTTGCGCCCGATTGGACGGTCTGCCTCTGGCGATCGAGCTCGCTGCCGCCCGCGTCAAAGTTCTTTCGCCGTCTTCCATGTTGACGCGCCTTGCGAGCCGGTTGCAGCTGTTGACGGGGGGCTCGCGGGATCTGCCGCAGCGGCAGCAGACGCTTCGCGCCGCCATCGATTGGGGATACGATCTGCTGAGCGCTGCCGAGCAAAAGCTTTTCCGACGATTGTCGGTGTTCGTGGGCGGATGCAATCTGGAAAGCGTGGAAGCCGTTTGTGACACCAAGGGCGATCTTGATCTGGATCTGCTCGATGGCATGGCATCCATGGTGGACAAAAGCCTGGTGCAGCAAGTCGAGCGAGGGAAGGGTGAATCTCGGTTCGTGATGCTGGAAACGATTCGCGAGTACGCTCTGGAAAAACTGCAGGCAAGCGGGGAGGAGGCCTTGACGAAGCGCGCCCATGCCGCTTACTGCCTGGTGCT
>PMOK01000319.1 GCA_003162425.1 Bryobacterales bacterium
GTAGTTGAACGTCCGCGTCTGCGAGTTGTTCGACCCGCGCGGCATGCTCACCTGGAACAAATGATTCAGAATGTCATAAGTGTAATTAGTCGACACCGTCCCGAGCGCCGGATCGGGCTCCTGCACCTGCGTCAGATTACCGAACGCGTCTATCGTGAAGGTCTTAGTCTTACCGGCCGGGTCCGTCACCGTGACGGTGTTGGCGGCATACGAGTAATGCGTGATGCTGCCATCCGGCAACTCAGAGTAGACGGTTCGTCCCCGCCCGTCGTAGTTGTAAGTGGTCCAGTACTCGGCTGCGCCGGGAGCATAAGGCGCAGACTGCTGCCCCATCTTACCGATCGGCGAACAACCGCAAGAAACATATACGGCGTCTACGGTAGACACGGTAGTGGTGCCGTTTCCGGCTATGGTTCTGACAGTCCGCCCGAAGCCGTCCATGTTGGTTTGCACCCAATGGCCGTTGGTGGTGGCGATCTTGTTCGGCGGCGAGGCCGTATCGTTATAAATGTACGTGGTGACGGCGCCCGTCGGCGCAGTGGTGGTGTGCGGCCGATTGGTCGCATCGTAGACGCACGGTGCCGCCATTTTTCCGTTCTCCTCTCATTCCGATCACTGTTCTCCCTTTCCGATCACCCTCGGCCCAGGCCGGCTAAAAGCTGGTCGGCTTCAGCGGTCGCCATGCCTCGCGTTTCCCGCTTGAAACTGCCCCCGCTCGAGCCCGGCGGCGAGACCCTGGTGAGCGGGTGGCCCGGGCTGCGCAAGGAGCGCAGCTACACTCAGGTGGAGCTGGCCGACAAGATCGGAATCATTCAGACCATCGTGTCGGCGATCGAGACCAACGTGCTCAAGCTCTCGGCCGAGATGGCCGTGCGCTTCGCGCTGGCGCTGGGTGTTTCCACCGACGAGCTGCTCTTCGCGCCGCGCAAGAAACGGGCGGGCCGCAAGCCCAGCCGCAAGGTCCTGCGCCGGCTGGAACAGATCGAGGCGCTGCCGCCCACCCAGCAGACCACGCTGCTGCGCACCATCGACACGTTCCTGGAGGGCGCGGCGGTGAGCTCCGGCGGGACCCTGCGTGGACTGGTTCATGCCCGCCGGCGGGCAAAAAGCCACAGCACGCAAGCAAGCATCGCGGCTCCCGCAACGGCCGAGAAACCCGCAACGGCTCGCAGGTGAAACTGCTCCTCGAGTGCAACCCCGGCCAAATGGTCTTTGGCTCCCGCCGTCCAGTAGGGCTCGACGACTAAATTCGCAGGACGAGGGACACCGCCGAGCCCTCGCGCTACCCGAATCCTGACCGTCGCCCCCTCGAGTGCGTGGAATTGCAGCCCGGCCGGTTTGCAGTCTACCGAGTAGCCGTAGGGCGGATATTCGGCGGTTCGTAGGTTTAGCTGCTGAGAGCCCATCGCGACCGAAACCCGGAGGTCGAGTTTTTCAAGGCAATACAGATATTGCTTGGGCCCCGGCGCAACAACTGCAATGATATAGCCGGGATCTCCCCAGCTGCGCCTAATCCGCCTCCAAGCTGCGCTGCTGGGTACCGTGACCATCACGTCGTCTAATCCCTGGCTTTCTATCTGGCCGAGCGGGACGTCAGCCAATCTTTCAAACGCTACCCTGGCGTCTCCAGCGTGGAGCGGATAGGCCCTCCAGATCCAGATCGCTGCGGAAATTAATAATGTCCCGAATGCCACGAGCGACAGCGGACCAACGGACCTCATGGTATTGGGCTGTTCCATCCGTAGGCCGTCAAAGGAGGAGTCACGTCGAAGAATCCGCCTGCAACTGCGAAATAGTGCGCGGCGCTGTTGCTGTTTGGCCCACCGAATCCAAATGCCCCGGCTGGATGGTATTGAACCGTCCAATTCGGAAAGTTTTCCGCCACCTCTATCATGTCGTCGACCTGGGTGCAGAGGCCGCTCGACAATCCGCTACTCCACGCCATGTTCTGACCACTATTATCGCCGCTCCCGTTATTGTTGCCGGGCGTCACGAACGCGTTAAGGTACTGTGTCGTTGAGCCGTTGGGGGTTTGTGGTCCTGCCGAAATGATGAACTGTTCTACTACGCCATCAATATCGCCTTGCACCCACCAGAAGGTATGAACCGCATTAAACTGTTGAGCGGTTGGGTCATTCACGGGACGGTCCTTCAACTGGGCGAAGCACTGCGGCTGCGGAGGCGCGGGCGTCGGCGCCGGTGGCGGGGGCGCATAGCACGCCGGGTTGGGCGCCTGAGGCGTGGGATCGAACGGATTGTCGAATGGATTGCCCTGATAACCCTCCGCGCTAGTGGGGCAGCACGGCCCCGAGAGGGACGCGTCTGTCTCCCAGCCGGATCCGCACTCACCGCCGTACCCATCGGCTGCCCAAGGGTTATCATCGGGGTTATTCCCCCCAAAGGGTTCGTCGATCATCAGGTATAACATCCGCCCGCCGGGATCGTTAAAGTTCACCGGGTCCCCTTCAACGTAGGAATAGCGGTTCCAGCTCTTTGGATCTGATGTGCCGCCGCTCGCAACATACCGGTCCGCCGACATGAACCTTCCGAAGTTACTGGCATAATATCGCTGATCCGCATAATCCAAACCCGTCGCCGCATCCCGCGTGTACGTCGCGAACTTCAACGAATCGTTCGGCTCCATCGTCCCCCGATCTTCCCCGTATGGGTAGAACGACTGCGCCGCATTGTTCTGGTTGTACTTCGCCGACCCCAACCGGTCGAATGTCCCGATCCGCTTCCTCCCGAAGAACGTCGCCAGCAGCACCGTGCTGTTTGTCATCTCCGGCGTATTTGTCTCGCCATACTGCCCCAGCGTAAACGTGTACGTCCCAATCTTCTGCCCGTCCACTCCGTAGAAGTACACCTGCTGCGCCAGAACCCCGTTCGACAGCGTGCCTCTCCAGATCCGCTTGTTCCTGGAGTCGTAGGAGTACTGCACGCCGCCCGGCCCAGTGGCCACCCGGTTCTCCGCGTCGTACGTCAAGCTCCCGAGCGAGCTCGATATCTGATTCCCGTTGC
>PMOK01000130.1 GCA_003162425.1 Bryobacterales bacterium
TCGTACCACGACATGAACCAGAAGCCAGGAACGTCGATGGGATGGTCATCGTGCCAAAGTCCGCCGCGATACCAAGCCGGGTCGTTCGGAGTGCGTTTGATCATCGCGCCGCCAGTGGAGACCTCCATGTGGTCCGCGAAGATTCCGCGCGGAGCGTCCACGGCTTTGAGAATGTCCATTTCCGGAAGGTGCGTAAGAGCCTTGGCCCAATCCACCGGCGGCAGTTGCTGTGCCAGATCGAACGACTTCGAAGCGCGCATCATATCTTCCTCAGATGTGTTCGGCGGAAACATGGGGCGCACCTGGTTTTGCTCACCATAGAGCCAGGTAATGAAAAGCATTTGCACGGCGCCGCCGCGATACCAGTTACCTTGCTCGTAGTACGGACCCACTCTTCCGACGCCTGCGCCGAATCCTTGCGGGATCATAGCCGCGAACGCGGGATTTCCCTGTGCTGCGACACCCAGTTGCCATTCGGCGGTGGAAGAACAGCCGATGGTGCCGACTTTGCCATTCGACCAGGACTGCGACGACATCCATGTGATGGCATCGGTGCCGTCTGTCAGCGGTGGGCCCAGGATGTCATAACTGCCTTCCGAGAAAAAGTGGCCGCGCTCGTTCATTTCGACGTACGCATAGCCATGCTTGATGGCCTGGAGTTCGGTGGTCAGGTCGCGCGGCGCGCCGCCACGCACGTCCCAATAATTAAAATTGTAGGGCGTGCGAACAAAGATGATTGGATACTTCTTGGACGCATCCTTAGGCCGGTAAATGTCGGCCGCCATGCGTTTGCCGTCGCGCATCGGCACCATCACCTTGCGCTCGATGATGGCCAGCGATTCCAGCTCTTTCTCGGTGGCATTGCGCGTGGCCACTACCGGAGGGTCGAGCGCAGGACGCGGCTGGGCCCAGGCGTCGGCGGCAATCGCGAAGATGATAGCTGGAAGAACGGACGATCGTTTTATTGTCATTGCAGTTCAGATTAGTGTACTCCTTTCGGTAAACTAGTAGCTGGTGTCTATGGCCTCGCATTCGGTCACTAAACTCACGGAAGAGCAGTACCTGGCGTTGGATCGCGCCGCGGAATTCAAGAGTGAGTACTTCGATGGCGAAATGTTCGCCATGTCGGGTGGCTCGATGCGTCACACGGATCTGCAGTCTAACCTTCACGGCGAACTCTACGTGGCCTTGCGTGACAAAGACTGCCGCGTGCATGGCCCGGACTTCAGAATTCGGGTCTCTAGCCGCATGTATACCTACCCCGACATCTCTGTGGTGTGCGGCAAGCGGCTTCTTGCAGACGATAGCCAGGACGCCCTGCTCAATCCGGCGGTAATCATCGAAGTGCTCTCGCCATCTACAGAAACCTACGATCGCGGTCTCAAGCTCCAGCACTATCGCACGATTGCTTCTCTGCAGGACTACATCCTCGTAAATCAGAACGAGATCCGAATCGACCAGTACACCCGCCAGGAAAACAATCTCTGGATTCTGCGCGACTACCAGAGCCTCGACGAAGAATTAGTCATAACGTCCATCGGTGTATCGCTCCCGCTCGGGCGCATCTACAACCGCGTTGAATTCCCAGCTAGCTAACCGAACAGGAATTTCTCGGTCTCCATCCAGATGTCATCCAGCACGTTCAACAATTGGTGATCTGACTCCATCAGCCGCAGCGTGGTTTGCGCGTGCTGCTGGGAAAACGTGATGGAGTGGCCGGGCGGCACTACAGTATCGTGCTTGCCGTGAAAGATTAACGTCGGCTGCGGAAACTTCGGGTAATCCTCGAACTCCCGTGCATCCTCGATCAACTGGTAACCCAGCGCGACTTCTCGCCCCTCGCCGTAATGGAACACTTGCAGCACGCCGGTGCGCTTCCACTCCGCCATCTTCTCTTCACCCAACTCCTCAGGCCAACGCGTGAGGAACGAGAATGCCGGGGCTAACAGCACCAGCTTTTCAACTTCCGGATGGCGCGCGGCATAGAGCGCCGCAAGATATCCGCCCATGCTCGATCCGATCAGTGATACCGGATCCCCGTGCGCGACGCGCTCGATCACGGCGAGTTGGCCGCTAATCGTAAGTTGCTCGAATCTGCCTTCTGCCAGATCCGGAATTTCGAGACCCATTCCCAACTCCGCGAACCTTTCCCGAAAGAAGCGCGCCTTTTGAGAAGAAGGGCCGCTGGCGAATCCGTGCAGATAAACAAATCGACTCATTTGTTATTCACCAGCTGCCAGTCGGAGTACTGGTAGATCGCTTCCACGAACAAGTCATCGTTCACGTACCTCCGGTAGACGATTGAGACCGGCAGAACCATTCCGTTCGCTTTCGGATCGTAGTCCACGCGCGCCTCATCGCGCACTGTTTTTGATCCGTCGCGGCGCGAGGTTGTCAAAGTAACGCGCAGCGGCGCCAAGCCGGATTCGCGAATCCAGATCTGTCCAGTGAGCGGCTCCCGGACTTCCTTTCCTGGCTCGGCCACTCGGAGCGCTTCTGCACCGGCACTTTGCCCAAAGTCCACAATCATGGCTCGATCGGCGCCCACCAGCGCCGAGCCTCGCAGTTTAAAGTTGTACTTCGCTTGGTTAGCCTTCGTGAAGAGCAAAATCAACTGGCCGAAATCGGTGGCTGCCACGGCCAGGCTGGTCTTTTCGAATTCATTGAGCAGCGCCTTTTTGGCTTTGTCGTCATCAGCATTCACGACAGTCCGAAGTTTGTCCGGCGCGCTGTCGCCCGTTTTGGTCTGGCCATTCACGGAAACAATCTCGCGAAATTCATGCAGGGCTTCTGAGGAGGTTCGGAAGGAGGAAAGCGCGTAATAGGAGACAATCTCGCGATGGCTGAATTCGGGCTTAGGAGGCTGAATGGCGCTGGCGCCGGCCCTGAATCGTCGCTTGGGCAGCGTCAGAGCCTTCTGGTTCAGCGTTTCGCGAGCCACGTAGTCCGGCGCCGAGTGCCAGAACGTCGCGGCCACCCGTGCTACTTCCGCCAGAGCCTGGGCAAGCCGCGCGTCACCTTGGGCAACCGCGTCAGGCCCAGGGCACAGCACTGCTGCTAAGATGAAGAATCCGGGGCGCACCATCTGATTCTAACCAGTCGGAAAGTAGAGAATTGGAAGGCCATTCGGGGCTGGCTAACGGGGTGTAGTTGCGGCCAGTGGCCATCATCGCTAGAATCAATGAGTTTGCAGACAGTTTGGGAGGATTCATGTCGGTTGAACAAAGAGTGAAGCAGATCATCGTCGAGCAGTTGGGGGTGGACGAAAGTCAAGTAGATAATACGGCCTCCTTCGTGGATGATCTTGGTGCGGACTCGCTGGATATCGTGGAGCTGGTGATGGCGTTCGAAGAGGCTTTCGATATCGACATCCCCGATGAAGACGCCGAGAAGATCGCCACCGTGAAAGACGCCATCGATTACATCGAGAACAAGAAGAAAAAGTAGGCGGGCTTGGAACCAGCGTTGTCGCGCAGAGTAGTAGTGACGGGAGTCGGACTGGTGAGCCCGCTCGGCATTGGCACCGAGGAGAGCTGGCAGGCCCTCCGCGCGGGCCGGCCCGGGATTACCCGCATCGAGAATTTTGATCCCTCGGCGTTCAGCTGCCGTATTGCCGGAGAGATCAAGAATTTCGATCCCAGCAAGTACATCGAGAAAAAAGAAATCAAGAAGATGGGCCGCTTTATTCAGCTCGGCATAGCGGCCAGTGAATTCGCGCTCGCTCAATCCGGGATGCGGGTGGATGCGCACAATGCGGAGCGGGTGGGTGTCTACATCGGCAGCGGAATCGGCGGATTCGAAGTTATTGAGCGCGAGCACAAGATACTGCTCGAAAAGGGTCCCAGCCGCATCTCTCCGTTTTTTATTCCGGCCACCATAATCAATTTGGCGTCCGGATACGTTTCGATCCGTACTGGCGCTAAGGGCCCCAATTCCGCGACAGCCACAGCCTGCACCTCCAGCGCCCACTCCATCGGCGACTCTTTCAAAATCATCCAGCGTGGCGACGCGGACGCTATGATCTGCGGTGGCGCCGAGGCCGCCATCACGCCCATGAGCGTGGGAGGATTCGCTGCCATGCGTGCGCTCTCTCACCGCAACGATGAGCCTGAAAAAGCATCCCGGCCCTGGGATGCCCAGCGCGACGGCTTCGTGGTGGGCGAAGGCGCGGGCATGCTGATCATCGAAGAGCTGGAACTGGCCAAGCGCCGCGGCGCCACCGTCTTGGCCGAGATCGTGGGATATGGCATGAGCGGCGATGCGCACCACATTACCAGCCCCTCTGAGGACGGTGATGGCGCGTTCCGGGTGATGCGCAATGCCTTGAAGGACGCGGGCATCCAGCCGCACCAGATCGATTATGTCAACGCTCATGGCACCTCCACCGAACTTGGCGACAAAATTGAGACGATCGCCCTGAAACGCGCATTTTGCGAGCATGCCTACAAACTTGCGGTGAGCTCCACCAAATCCATGACCGGCCATCTGCTGGGTGGCGCGGGCGGTCTGGAAGCCGGCATCACGGTGCTGGCGTTGCGGGATCAAATCGCGCCGCCGACTATTAATCACGAAGTTCCCGATCCTGAGTGCGATCTGGATTATGTTCCCAATCACGCGCGGCCGATGAAAATCGATTACGCGCTTTCGAATTCGTTCGGATTTGGGGGCACCAACGGGTGCCTCATCTTTAAGAGATTTACAGGCTGAAGGTTTGCTGTTTTCATGAAAATTATTGTCTCCATCAAGCAGGTTCCAGTACGCGATTCCCAGCTTCGCATCGACGCGAACGGGCGCTGGATTCAAGAGAACGACCTGAGTTTCGAAATCAACGAGCCGGACGCTTACGCGCTGGAAGAGGCCCTGCAGTTGAAGGAAAAGCACGGCGGCGAGGTAGTGGCATTGTGCGCCGGGCCGGCTCGCGCTTCGCAAACCATCCGCGAGGCGTTGGCTAAAGGCGCCGATCGCGCCATCCATATCGAAGAAGAAAACTTGCATTCGTTCGACACGCTCGGAATTGCGAAACTGCTTGCCGCAGCCGCAAAGCCCGAGCAGCCGGACCTGATCCTGACCGGATTGCAATCCGACGACCTGGGATACGGACAGACCGGCGTGGTGTTGGCCGAGGTGCTGGGCCTGCCGCACGGGACCATCATCATGGCTGTCGAGAAAACGGACAGCGGTATCCGAGTGAAGCGGGAACTCGAAGACGGCTGGTTCCAGCAGGTGGAAATGCCGCTGCCCGCGGTGCTCACCATTCAATCCGGCATCAACAAGCTGCGCTACGCGACGCTGATGGGCATCAAGAAAGCCAAGACGAAAGAAATCAAACGGCAAACGGTGGCCGAGCTGAGCGTTTCGGCGACACCCACGGCGGTGATCGCGCGCATTTACGCCCCGCAACGCAGCAAGCACACTCAGATCCTGGAAGGAAACGCTAGGGAGGCTGCTGCGAAACTGGTGGAGAAGCTGAAATTCGAGGTGCGCGTGATATGAGCGGCGTTCTGGTGATCATGGAGCAGCGCGGCGGCGCTTGGAATCGCATGTCGTGGGAAACTCTGGCGGCGGGCCAACAACTAGCCGCGCAATCGGGTGCGACAGCGTCCGCGGCGGTGGTTGGGCAGGGGATTGAGGCTCTCGCCGGCGAGCTTGCCAAAAAGAAATTAGAGCGCGTGTACGCCGTCAATCACGAATTGCTCAAATCCTACACGGCCGATGGATACACGGCTGCGATCGAGCAGTTGATCCGGAAGTCGAATCCGTCCATCGTGCTGTTTCCGCACACGTATCAAGTCCGCGACTTCGCGCCCAAGTTGGCTACGCGTTTTGGGCAGGTACTCATCAGCGACGCTATTGGGTTTCGAGTGGAATCCGGCTCGCCGGTTTTTGTGCGGCAGCTTTTTCAAGGGAAACTGAATGCCGACGTGAAGCCGGGCGGGACTGCGCCGCATTTCGCTTCCATTCAGGCCGGTGCGTTTCGCGCCGAGCAGCTCGAAGAAGGTTCCGCGCCCGTGGAGAATTTCGCTCCGTCTCTTAACGCTGACGCGATTCGCGCGAAGCCACTGGAGCCGTTCCGCGAATCGGCGCGAGCGGTAGATTTGACTGCGGCCGAGATCATCGTGTCGGTGGGCCGCGGGATCAAGGAAAAGGAAAACATCCCGATTGTCGAGGAACTCGCGAAGGCGCTAGGCGCTGAGCTGGCAGCCTCGCGGCCGATCTGTGACAGCGGCTGGCTGCCGATGGAGCGCCAGGTGGGCAGTTCCGGCCAAACCGTCTCGCCCAAGGTTTATCTAGCGGTGGGCATCTCGGGCGCCATCCAGCACCTGGTGGGTATGAAAGGCGCCAAGACCATCGTCGCCATCAACAAGGATGCCAACGCGCCTATCTTCGAAGTGGCGGATTACGGAATCGTGGGTGACCTGTTCGAGGTAGTTCCGGCGCTGATCGAGGAAATCAAGAAAGCCAAGGGCTAGCAGCCTGTGTGACCGCCCGGACAATGATCGCAGGCGTCATGCGCCGCTTTCGGGCGCGCCGGATGCGCGAGTTTGTTCGGCGCTTTGGAGTGACCCAGGACACCCGGATTCTGGACGTGGGCGGTACTCCAGTGAATTGGCTATTGGCGGACGTGCAGCCGCGCGTGACGTTGCTCAACATGCCACGCGGCCAGGAGCGCGACGAATATGGTTTCACGTTCGTCTCCGGCGACGGCTGCCAGTTGCCGTTTCGCGATCAATCGTTCGAGATCGTCTTTAGCAATTCAGTGATTGAGCATGTGGGCGCCCCGGACCAACAGCGCCGTTTCGCCAATGAGATCCGCCGCGTGGGGAAGAGTTATTGGGTGCAGACACCGAACCGGCGATTTCCGGTAGAGCAGCATCTTCTGACTCCGTTCGTCCATTGGCTGCCGCGGAGCATGCAGCGTGCGTGGGTGACAAAGTGGACGGTGTGGGATTGGGTGGAGCGCCCGAGTCCGGACCGCCACGATTTTTACATTCGGCATTTCCTCGAAGACATTCGATTATTGTCGGAGCCGGAGCTGGCTGCATTATTTCCGGATGCCGAGATCCTGCGCGAGCGGAGCTTTGGTTGGACCAAGTCACTGATCGCGGTCAAGCGGAAGTGAAAAAAATCGACCGGCACCGACTCCCTCACGGTCGTGGTTCGGTAACACTCTCTAGAACATGAAGCATCTTTCCGAACCGCGAGCGTAAGCGACCGGTCGTTGTATTTTCTCAAGGCTTTCAAGGGAGCCGGTAGTCAACGCTAAGTGCCACATCCACTCCGCGTACAATGTAACGGAGTGAGCTGGCAACCGGAGATCGACGAGATTCGGCGGCGCGAGGCGATCGCGCGCGAGATGGGCGGCGCGGCCAACGTCGAGCGGCAACATAAAGCCGGCCGTCTGACCGTTCGGGAGCGAATCGCGAGGCTCCTCGATCCGGATTCGTTCCACGAAATCGGGTCGCTCACCGGACGCGCTGTTTACGACGAAAGCGGCCAGCTTAGCTCGTTCACTCCATCCAACTTCGTCACTGGCACAGGAAGGATCGACGGCAGGCCAGTGGTGGTGGGCGGCGACGACTTCACCGTGCGTGGCGGAGCGCACGATGCCGCAATCGGCGACAAGATGGGTCACGGCGAAAAGCTGGCGCGCGGCTTGCGCATTCCGATGGTCCGGCTGGTGGACGGCACCGGCGGTGGCGGCAGCGTCAAAACCATCGAGCAGATCGGACGCACCTACGTTCCTGCGAATCCGGCCTGGGACACCATCACGGCAATGCTGGGTGAGGTTCCGGTGGTCGGTGCTTGTCTCGGTCCCGTGGCTGGGCTGGGCGCGGTGCGCGTGGTTACGTCACATTTCTCGCTGATGGTCAGAGGGTCGAGCCAGCTCTTCGTCGCTGGCCCGCCGGTGGTGGAGCGCGGCGTCGGCGAAAAAGTTTCCAAGGAAGACCTCGGCGGCTATGAGATCCACGCACGCGGAAGCGGCGCGGTGGATAACGAAGTCGCGAGCGAGGAAGATGCGTTTCAGGCCATACGCCAGTTCCTTTCGTATTTACCCCCGAGTGTGTGGCAGCCGCCGCCTCGTGCGGCTTCTGACGACGATCCGAAGCGCCGCGAAGAAGAGCTGATCTCCATCATCCCGCGCGACCGGCGGCGGGCGTACGACATACGCCGGATTCTAACGGCGGTCTTCGACCGCGATTCGTTCTTCGAAATCGGCCACTACTACGGCCGCCCGCTGGTATCGGGGCTCGCGCGATTGAATGGCTACCCGGTGGGCGTGATCGCCAACGATCCGCGCCACGGCGGCGGCGCGCCCAACGCTCCCGCGTGCGACAAAATGATTCGGCTCGTGGACACTTGCGACACGTTCCACATTCCGGTAGTGAATTTCGTCGACAATCCTGGTTTTCTAATCGGCAGCGCGGCTGAGCGCGCTGGAACGGTCCGCGCCGGAGCCCGCGCATTGGTGGCTGTGTACCAGGCGAGCATGCCGTGGGTATCAATTCTGATACGCCGCTGCTATGGAGTCGCGGGCGCCGGCCACGGCAACGCGCAGGCGCTCAACTTGCGTTACGCCTGGCCGTCGGGCGACTGGGGCTCGTTGCCCATCGAGGGCGGCGTGCAAGCGGCCTACCGCCGTGAAATTGAAGCCTCGCCGGATCCCGATGCACGCCGCCGTGAGATCGAAGAAAAACTCCACCGCTTCCGCTCGCCGCTCAAAACCGCCGAAGCATTTGGGATTGAAGAGATCATCGATCCGCGCGACACGCGTACGCTGCTGTGCGAATGGGTGGAGGGCGCGTACCGGATGCTGCCCGCGGAAATGGGACCGAAAGCGAGGACCTGCCGACCATGAAAGCCTGGCGCGTGCACGCCTGGGGCGAACCAGAGACCATGTCGTTCGAGGAAGTCGCCGAACCCGAGCCTGGGCCGGGGCAGGTGCGAATTCGCAATCATGCGGCTGGACTAAATTTCTTCGACATTCTGCAGGTGCAAGGCAAGTATCAGATCAAGCCGCCGTTTCCATTCACACCTGGCGCGGAAGTCGCAGGTGTCGTGGACGCCGTCGGAGCAGGCGTCACCGAGTTCTCGGTCGGCGACCGCGTGCTTTCGATCACGCATGGTGGCGCCATGGCGGAGTATTCAATCGGGCGCATCGGCATGACGTTTGCGATCCCGGCCGGCATGGATTTTCCGGAAGCGGCGGCCTTTCCAATCGTGTATCACACGTCGTACTTCGCCCTGCGGTTACGCGCCGCGCTGCAAGCGGGCGAATGGTTGCTGGTGCATGCCGGAGCGAGCGGCGTGGGGATGTCGGCCATCCAGCTTGGCCGCGCATTCGGTGCGCGCGTGATTGCCACGGCTGGAAGCAGCGAGAAGCTCGACTTCGCACGATCCCTGGGCGCGGAGCACGTGATCAATTACAGCGATGCCACGTGGGTGGATCAAGTGAAGCAGCTAACTGGCGGCCGCGGTGCCGATGTTATCTACGATCCGGTCGGAGGCGATATCTTCGATTTGTCCACCAAATGCATTGCGCCAGGCGGAAGATTGCTGGTGATCGGTTTTGCAAGCGGCCGAATCCCGACCATCGCGGCGAATCGGATTCTGATCAAGGATATTGCGATTGTGGGCGCGCTGTGGGGAACGTACGCCGCCGCGCATCCGGACTATTTGGCCGAGGCGCAACGGGCTCTCGCTGGCTTAGTCCTACCGCCGAAGCCTCGGTGTTATCCGCTGGATCAAGCCCCGGCGGCGTTGCGGGATCTGGCGAATCGTAAGGTTCTCGGCAAAGCCGCGCTTACCATATCTTGATCCGCGTGCATCCGCGTTCATCCGCGGCCAAATGTGTTGCAATAAACACATATGGAAATCACCAAAGTCATTGGCCGCGAAATCCTCGATTCGCGCGGCAATCCCACGGTTGAGGCCGACGTGCACCTCGCCGATGGAACTGTTGGACGGGCCGCCGTGCCCTCGGGCGCATCCACCGGCGAGCATGAGGCGGTTGAGTTGCGCGACAACGATCCCAAGCGTTACTTGGGTAAAGGGACGCGCAAGGCCGTTCTGAATATCAATAAGAAAATCGCACCGGCTGTCGTCGGCATGGAAGCGGAACAGCAGTCCGCCATCGATCACAAAATGATAGAGCTGGATGGCACGCCTAACAAAGCCAAGCTGGGGGCGAATGCGATCCTGGCTGTTTCCATGGCCTCAGCGCGCGCTGCCGCGCAATCGCAGATGACGCCGCTCTATCGCTACCTGGGCGGAGTCGCCGCGAACCTGTTACCGGTTCCGCAGATGAATATTCTCAACGGCGGAGTGCACGCCGACAACTCCGTCGATCCTCAGGAATTCATGATTGTCCCTTACGGCGCGCCGTCGTTCGCCGAAGCGCTGCGCATGGGCGTGGAGGTGTTTCACACGTTGAAGGGCGTGTTGAAGAAGCGGGGCTACTCCACTTCCGTCGGCGATGAGGGCGGTTTTGCCCCGAATCTGAAGTCCAACGAAGAGGCCGTGGAATCGGTTCTGGAAGCCATTACCAAGGCCGGTTACAAGCCGGGAGCGCAGATCGGTATTTCGATCGATCCCGCCGCTAGCGAGTTCTACGACAGCGAAAGCGGCAAGTACGTATTCAAGAAGTCGGACAAGAGCCAGCGGACCTCCGAGCAGATGGTGAAGTTCTGGGCGAAATGGGTAGAGCAGTATCCGATCGTTTCGCTCGAAGATGGCATGGCCGAGAACGATTGGGATGGTTGGAAGCTCCTCACCGATGTGCTCGGCAAGAAGATCCAGCTAGTGGGCGACGACATATACGTGACGAACACGGAGATCTTTGCGAAAGGCATCGAGAAAGGAATTGCCAATTCAATTCTGATCAAGGTGAACCAGATCGGTACTATCACGGAGACACTGGAAGCCATGCAGATGGCGGTGAATGCCAATTACACTTGCGTGGTGTCGCACCGCTCGGGCGAGACCGAAGATCCATTCATCGCCGATTTTGTGGTGGCCACGCGCGCCGGGCAGATCAAGACCGGATCGGCTAGCCGGACGGACCGCATCGCGAAATACAACCAGCTTCTGCGCATCGAAGAGGAGCTCGGCGATTCTGCGAAGTTCGCTGCAAGGAAGGCCTTCCATCAATAATGCAAGGCAAAAAGAAGCCGCTGCTGTTGACCATCCTGGACGGTTGGGGCTACTCAGCCGCCACGGAAGGCAACGCGATCGCCGCCGCGCGCAAACCCACTTACGATTCGCTGCTGCGCGATTATCCGAATACGCTGGTGCACACCTCCGGTCCCTATGTCGGGCTCCCGGAGGGGCAGATGGGCAACAGCGAGGTTGGACATTTGAACATCGGCGCGGGGCGCGTGATTTATATGGACGTCACGCGCATCGATCTAATGATTGCTAATGGCGAGTTCTTCAAGAATCCGATATTGTTGGACGCGATGCGTCATGCCCGGACCCATCGCCTGCATCTGATGGGTCTCACGAGCGACGGCGGCGTCCACTCGCTGCTCACGCATCTCTATGCGCTGCTCAAAATGGCCAAGCAGGAGGGGGTGCAGCAAGTTTTTATCCACTGCTTCATGGATGGCCGCGACACGCCGCCTGAAAGCGGCGCGGCCTTTGTCGAGCAGATTCAGAAGGAAGCGCGCCAGATCGGCGTCGGGAAAATCGCTTCGGTCTCCGGACGCTATTACGCCATGGATCGCGACAAGCGTTGGGACCGCATTGAACGTGCGTTTGGCGCGCTGGTGTTCGGTAGCGGGGAGAAATCCACGGATCCGGTGGCGGCGGTGAAGCGCTCTTATGAGCGCGGGGTCACGGACGAATTCATCGCACCGGTGACCATTGTGGATGATCGCGGCGATCCCGTTGGGCTGATCCGCGATGACGACGCTTGCATCTTTTTCAATTACCGCGCCGATCGTGGGCGCGAGATGACCATGGCGCTCATGGGAACGGACTCCAGCCTGGCCCAGTTCGCGCACAGACCGAAAAACTTGCATTACACCACCATGACCCAGTACGAGAAAAGTTTCACGGTCCCGTTCGTGCTGCCGCGCGAGCACCCCAACAATATCCTGGCGGACGTGATGGCCCAGTTGAACTGGAAGAATCTGCGGGTGGCCGAGACCGAGAAGTATGCGCACGTAACATACTTTTTCAACGGCGGAAATGAAAAACCGTATCCGGGCGAGAGCCGGGAACTGGTGCCATCGCCGAAGGTCGCCACCTACGATCTGAAGCCCGAAATGAGCGCGCCTGGCATCACCGCAGTGGTTGTGAAAGCCATCGAACAAGGCGCCTTCGACGTGATCGTGATGAATTACGCGAATGCTGACATGGTGGGACATTCGGGCAAAATGGCGCCGACAGTGCTGGCGGTGGAGGCCGTGGACGCGGGTCTGGGCGAGATTTACGGGGCGCTGAAGCGTTCCGGTGGATCGTGGATGATTACGGCCGATCATGGCAATGCGGAGACCCTCATCGATCCGATCACCAAAGGGCCACATACCTACCACACTACGAATCCGGTGCCATTCATTCTTGTGGATGAAACCCGCGCGCCTTTGCGGCCAGGTGGAGCGCTGCAGGATATCTCGCCGACGATTTTGGAATTTCTGGGCGAGAAACAACCGAAGGAAATGACCGGACGGGACTTGCGCAAATGAGATCCCTGGTTGCTGTGCTCTTGCTCGCTGTTCCGCTGCTGGCCCAGCCGAAACGGGCTCGCGATCTGGGCGTCCCGTTCGATGGCACGCCTGGAACTTGGAACGCCATCACCGATGTCGCCGGCGTCGAAGTTGGACACACCACCCTGATTGAAGGCGATTCCGTCCGCACCGGCGTTACTGTGATCTGGCCGCGCGGCAAGCAGTCGGACGATCCTACGTTCGGCGGCTGGTTCGCGCAGAACGGTAACGGTGAGATGACCGGGACCACCTGGCTCGAAGAATCCGGGTTCCTGGCAGGCGCCGTCTTCATCACCAACACTCACAGCGTGGGCGTGGTGCGCGATGCTTCCATCGCCTGGCAGGTGGAACACAAACGCGGGCCCGCCAACGGCGCCGGCGATGATTTCTGGTCTCTCCCAGTTGTTGCGGAAACGTGGGACGGCTTTTTGAACGACATCAACGGATTTCACGTAAAGCCCGCGCATGTGTTCCAGGCCATGGATGGCGCGTCGTCCGGACGCGTGGCGGAAGGCAACGTCGGCGGCGGCACCGGAATGGTTTGCTTTGGATTCAAGGGCGGCATTGGAACGTCGTCCCGCGTGGCTGGTTCCTATCGGGTGGCGGCGCTGGTGCAATGCAATTGCGGCGCCAAGCGGCAGTTGCGAATTGCCGGCGCGCCGGTGGGCCCGGAGTTGGCGGGACCAGCCACGGCCTCGATTGTCAGCCCGAGAGAAGATACGGGATCCATCATCATCGTGGTGGCAACGGATGCTCCGCTGCTTCCCACGCAATTGAAGCGGCTGGCACGTCGCGCGACGCTGGGGCTGGCTCGCCTGGGAGCAATCTCTGGCAACGGGTCGGGTGACATTTTCATCGCATTCTCCACAGCCAACGCGAACGCCGCGAAGCCGTCCGGTCCGGCTGCCACGGTTTCGATGCTCACGAACGACACGCTGAATCCGATCTTCGAGGCTACAGTGCAGGCCACCGAAGAAGCCATCGTGAATGCGCTGGTGGCAGCCGAGGATATGACCGGCGTGAAAGGGCACAAAGTCACTGCGTTGCCGCACGATGGATTGCAGCAGGTCTTGAAGAAATACAACCGGCTATCTAATTAAAAACGGCACCGACTCCCTCACGGTCGCGGTTCGGTAAGCGGAAGCCGGTGCTTTTTGATGAAGTCCGAAAACCGCCAGACGATGACACCGTTCGGTGCAATCATCTAACAATATGATCAAAGAATTTCGCCGGCTGCACGGTCCCGGCCAACTGCTCGTTCTTCCAAATGCGTGGGACGCCGGAAGCGCGCGCGTGATCCAGAACTGTGGCGCGGCGGCGATCGCAACCAGTTGCTGGCGCGGTGAGCGAGCTGGCCGCCGCGATTGTCGAGGCCGGCGCGGTTGGCATCAACATTGAGGACGGTTCGGGCTCGCCGGATTTGTTGGCGCGGAAGATTTCAGCTGCCAACGAACAGATGTCTATTTGCGTGCGCTTGTCCCTCCAGAACGCGCGATAGCAGAAACAATCGAGCGCTCTCGCCGGTATCGCGATGCAGGCTGCGACGGCCTGTTTGTTCCATGTCTTAGCGATCCGTCATCGATTCGCAAGATCGCTGATGAAATCACGCTGCCGCTGAACGTCATGATTTTGCCCGGTCTCGCTCCTGTCGCTGAGCTGCAACCGAGCTCCTCAGCGAAGGCCGGTACGATGCGATGTTCGAGTTGACCATCGCCTATCAGGAGATGAACGCGCTATTCGTATCGAAGAGCGACTAGGGGGTCCACTTTGGCTGCGCGGCGCGCTGGGATGTAGCAGGCCAGCAGGGCGACTAAGGCGAAGACCAGCGCGGCCGCCAGGTACGTCACTGGATCGGTGGGCTTCACGTCGAACAACAGGCTTTGAAGCACGCTCGATAAGGCCAGCGATGCGGCCACACCCAGGGCGATTCCAATTCCAGCCAGGCTCATTCCCTGTCTGGCAACCGCTAGGAAAACGCTGCGTGCGTCCGCGCCCAGCGCTACTCGCAGTCCGATCTCAGAAGTTCTTTGCGTTACGACGTACGCCAGCACTCCGTAGATGCCGATGCAGGCCAGTATTAATGCCAGCGCGGCAAAGCCACCCAACAGTGTCGTCTGGACGTGACGGCTGGCCACTTCTTCATCCAGCCATTGATCCATGGTCTTGATGTCGGAGATGGGCTGATCCCGGTCGATGGACGCGATGGTTCGCTTCACGGATGCCACCAGCGCTAGCGGATCAGCAGCGGTGCGAATCGCCAGATCGCGCGGGACCATCCAGTTGTTTTCCGCCTGCCAATACGGGAAGTACATCTCCTGGCGGGGTGGTTCATTAAGACCCATCTGCCGGACGTCCCCTACGATGCCGACAATTTGGATCCACGGGCCGCTGTCACTGTGCTGGAAGCGCCTGCCAACCGGATCCACATTTGGCCAGAATTTCTTGGCCATGGTTTCGTTGATCAATGCCACCGGCAGAGCCTGCGGGCCATCGTGTTCGTCGAGAAAGCGGCCCCTGCGGAGTGGAATTCGCATGGCTTCGAAATAACCTGGCGAGACCACGCGATTGTTGGCATCGTTTACCAGCCCTCGCGGAAGCACGATATGTTCCGGCGTAAAGCTGGTGGTCCCACCTTTCCAGGTCAACGGCAACGCGCTGGTAAATCCGGCAACTTTAACGCCGGGAATCGCTCGCACCCTTTCGAGCACAGATTGGAAAAATTGCGTGCGCCTCGCGAAATTGCCGTACTTGGCCGCGGGGACCTCCAGGCGCATGGTGAGAACGTGGTCCGCGCGAAAGCCCGGATTGAGCCCGCGCAAGTTAGCGAAACTTTCGATCATCAATCCCGAGCCCACCAGCAGCACCAGGGAGAGCGCGACTTCGCCGATTACCAAAATGCTGCGAAAGATGCTGCGGCGCGGTCCCGTGTTGCCACGGCCACCCTGTTTCAGAACAACATTGATATCGATTCCCGAGATCTGAAGGGCCGGTGCAAGACCGAACAGGACGCTGCTCGCTAGCGAAATGGCCATCGCGAAAGCTAACACCCGGAAATCCAAAGTGAGGGCGACGGTACGCGAGAGCTCTTCCGGGATCAAATTCTTCAGAAATAGAAAACACCAGTCCGCCAGGAGGATGCCGAGCGCTCCGCCTCCGATGGCCATCAATGCGCTCTCGGTCAGTAACTGGCGCACCAGGCGAGCACGGTTAGCGCCCAGAGCGGTGCGCACGGCCAGTTCGCGCTGCCGGCCTGCGGCGCGGGAAAGCAGCAGGTTCGCGATGTTGGCGCAGGCGATCAGCAAAATAAATCCCACGGCCGCCATCAGCACCTCAAGCCCGCTTCGCACCTCGTAGGTGTAGCTCAACTGCAAGGGTTCGGCGACGAAGCCCTGCATGCTGCCGAGCTCATCCGGATGCTGTTGCGCCCGTGTCTTAAGGAGCACCGCCAGCGCGGCATTCGCTTTTTCTACTGTCACACCAGGCTGCAGACGGGCGATCACATTCAAATAATGACTTCCGCGGTCGGCCAGACGCTCGGGCGTAAAAGCCATGGGCGTCAGGATATCGCCGTTCTTGGACTCGAAGTGAAAGCCGGGTGGAAGCACGCCGATCACCGTATATTTTTCGTTGTTCAGAAGGATTTCGCGTCCCACCAGTTTGCGATCTGCCGCGAAGCGTCGCGTCCACAGCTCATGGGAGATCAACGCTACATGCTGAGAGCCTGGACGGTCCTCATCGGCCGTGAATGCGCGCCCAAGTTCCGGCGTTACGCCGAGAACGGAGAACAGATTGTACGTGGCCTTCTCGCCTTCCAGTTTCTCTGGCTCCTCGCCTTTCCCGCTAAGGCCGTAGACCTGCCAGGAAGTTGCGGCGACGCCCTGAAAGAGCTGGGTCTGGTCCTTCCAATCCGCGTAATTGCCGGGCGCCGGAGTGTTGCGCGGGAATCCCACATGGCTGTCGTCTTCGTAGATAGAAACGAGGCGGCCGGGATCGCGGAAGGGGAGCGCGCGCAGCAGCACGGCATCCACCACGCTGAAAATGGCGGCCGTTGCGCCGATTCCTAGCATGAGCGTGAGAAGCGCCGCGGCCGTGAAGCCCGGGCTCTTGGCCAGCATGCGGAATCCGTAACGAACATCCTGAAGAATTGTGCGCATATCGCTTTTCTTAATGCAGCCCGGCTGCCACGCCGATCGCAGCAGAATCAGGCAATTGTAGGCAGGGTCTGTTCGCTATTGGGAATGGGTGTCCGCTATTTGGCCGCTGACAAAGATGCGTCAGGGCCTAATCTTGGTGTTGCTGCTCCCCGGAGGGTATTGGCCGGTAAGGCATTTCGAAGCGCGCAAATGCTACGTGGCGAGACTGGTTCTGACGGATCATGCGCTGTGCGAAGCGTTCGACTTGGTCTTTTGAAAAAACGAAGCCAGGATCGGAGGGCTCCCATGGAATTCCTTCGTATTTATGGAGTTCGAGGATGGCGGCGGCGTCTTTGAGCTCGCGGCGCTCGTGCTGGCGGCGGTCGAGTTGGATATCGCGGAGCTGATCGAGCGTCTTCTGGAATTGGCGAGCGAGGCGGGTGCTATTCAGTGTGAGGCTGGCGAGGAGTCGATGGGCGTCGACGATGTCGAAGGCGCGGGGCTCGGGGCTGGGGGCTGGGGACTGAGCGCGCGCGAGGACATCGGCTTCCAAGAGCGGGATCCGATTTATGCGCCAGGACGTGTCGGCGAGCTGCTGGACCAATTGGGTTTCGGTTGCGGTGGCGGGTTTGTATTCGTCGATGAACTGGCGGCAGTGGCGCTGGTATGCGGCCGGGTCCTCTGAGGGAAGAACGGCGGTGCGGGCCGTCAAGCCGTGGCGAAGCGCGTTTTGCGACGAACGCTGTTT
>PMOK01000271.1 GCA_003162425.1 Bryobacterales bacterium
CGCTTTCGCCTGCGAACCGGTTTGCATGTAACATCTACCGCCGAACACTATCCCCCGCCAACGATCGACACCGGCTTCCCAACCAGCAAACACCCGAATAGTCGCCTTCCAGTTGAGCAGCGGGCGCTCCAGCAGAAATACGATCAGGCCAAGCTCCGACCTAGGGCCAGTACGTCAGCTGACCAGCAGCCGGCATAATCGGTCGTTCCGCCCATCGCGCGGCGAATTGTTCGCGATATTGCCGCCAGGGCTGCTGCGGAATGTTCACTACAACGACCGCAAATTGAGGAAACGACTTTAGCGCGCGAGAAGCCGATTCGCCGAAAAGTTGGTCGCGTGTAATGAGACAATGAACCCGGCATTCACGGCTGCGGTCACAAGATCGCCGTTCGAAAGAGCCTTCCATCCGCGATTACCGGCGGCGTCGCAGGGAATCCCATAATCATCGAGGACAGGTATGAGGTGCACGTCCATGTTCGCGTCAAGCAGCCACATGGAACGAATCAGCAAGCTCGGACGCGACCTTCAATACCTCGGGCAAAGCCTCGTGTGGAAAAGCATGATTGAAGGACTGGTCTATGTCTTCTAAAGACATCCCGCCGGCCAGACATTCTAGGATTAAAGAAACGGCCAAGCGCGTGCCACGAATGGCCAGCTTACCCCCCAGGAGTTCAGGATCTGCGACGATCCAGTGGTAATCCTTATACGCGGCGGGCTGCCAGTTTGTCACAAAGGTCCTATCTACTTAGTTTAGGGCATTCCGGCATTGACCCTGTTGACCACTATCCCCCGCCAACAATCGACACCGGCCTCGCCGCACCCCGGCTCAATATTCCTCCACCCAGCAGACACCCAAACAGAAGCGCCTGGCTTGCCCCGGTCGAAACCAACGAGCTCAAATAACTCGAATCGCCGCTCAGCGCATGGACCGCGAGGCGTACCAACCACGGCACATTGATCCCAACCATGAAACTCATATCCCATACAGTCAGTGTCGCTGCAAAAACCAGCACGCCTAGCATCGGGTTCGGCCGCCCCAGACGCCCAACCACCCAACCAGTCGCAGCCATTACTGTACAATCCAACCCCAGTGTTGCAGTCGCGATCCACTGAGCGCCTATAAAAGGCCCGGCGAAGTGGAGCAGCGGATGCTCCAGCAGATATACGATCACCCCAAGGCTTACCCACCCGATCGGGATCGACCGCACCGCTATCAACAACATCACAAATGCCTACCGCCGGCGTCATCTTTTCCGACGGTGTCGAAGCAGACCATCTCGATTTCAACTCCGGCGCGATTGCAACCATCGGCCTAGCGCCCGCGCGAGCTCCATGAAGAAAATCGCTTCGCCTGAAACTAAAACGCCGTTCACAACACCCGCTGGACCCGATTTCCCGCGCCGTCGCCAACATCCAAAGAATTTCGATCCCAATCGCCCAGCCCACGCCTAAACTCTTAACCGAGCAAGCCGGTTGGGACCGAAAGCCCTCGCCCAATCGGCAAACAAAAAAATGCAGAAACGAACCGAATCCCGATTACGAACACCTCAACGCCGAGCAACCAGCCACCAGCAACCAGTCACCAGCAACCAGTCAACCCGCCAACCGCTCACTCTCCTCCCACAACCGCCGCGCCGACGCCTCATCCTGCGCCTCCCTGGTCGGATTCACCGCCCGGCACTTATAAAAATACTTCCCGCTCACCTTCGTCACCTCGTCCGATGTCGCCAGATAAATGATGGTCTCAGCGCCCTTCTCCGGCGATATGGCGAACAGTTTCACCACTTGAATTCCACGTTGGAAGAAGCCTCCGCTCTGATCTCCGAACCGCGTGGAGACAAATCCCGGATGCAGGGCATTCACCGTCACTCCCGTATCCGCCCATCGCTTGGCCAGCTCGCGCGTAAACAGGATGTTGCACAATTTCGATTTCCCGTACACCGGGAATCCGCGATAATCCTTCGCCGATTGCAGATCGTCGAAGTCCAGCCGGCGGCCCTTGTGAGCATGGGATGATGTGTTCACCACGCGGGCGCCGGGCGTAGAGCGCAGCCGTTCCGCCAATCCGAGCGTGACAACGAAATACGACATATGGTTGGTGGCGAACGTCATCTCGATACCATCCGCAGTCACCTGTCGCGAACTGAACAAAGCACCGGCATTGTTGATGAGAACATCCACGCGCGGCTCGGCCGCGGCAATTTCCCCGGCCACCCGCTTCATCTCCGCGATGGTCGAAAGATCAGCGTAATGCACAGAATGCGCCGCCCCCGGACCTGCCTCGCGCAACTTCACCAGGGTCGCTTCTCCCCGCGCCCGGTCGCGCGCAATCAACACCAACCGCGCACCCATGCCAGCCAATTTCTCCGCCGCCACCCATCCAATCCCGGAAGTAGCCCCGGTAATCACCACGACCTTTCCATTCATCAGCCCCATAGGATCGCAAGTCTAACACTTCGAGACCCTCTCACCAGCAACCAGAAACCAGAAACCAGAAACCCGCCGCGGGTGTTAGCCTATAGTCAGAAGGGTTCATCGCTAAATGCAAACCGATGACGCCGTCGCCATCCGCGGCGTCAATCTCAGCAAGAGATTTCAATCTGGCCAAAACGATCTGGTCATCTTCGCCGGCCTGAACTTCGAAGTGCCGCGCGGCGAGCGGCTGGCCCTTGTCGGAGAATCCGGCGCCGGCAAGAGTACGCTGCTATATCTGCTGGGCGCTCTAGACAGGCCTTCCGAGGGTACGATATACTTCGGACACCAGGACATTTCTCAATTCTCGGAGTCCGAGCTGGCCGAGTTTCGTAACCGGGAAATTGGCTTTGTTTGGCAGAATCATTCGTTGTTGCCTGAGTTTACGGCGCTTGAGAACGTGATGATGCCGATGCTGATTAGGGGTGCGAGCGTCCTGGACTCGACGCCCGTTTCGTTGGCGAGGTTAGATGAAGTTGGCTTACGAAACCGCGCCTCACACCGCGCGGGCGAATTATCGGGCGGTGAGCAACAAAGGGTCGCTCTTGCAAGGGCTTTGGCCGGCAATCCTACGGTTCTGCTCGCCGACGAACCCACCGGTAACCTGGATTTCCGGACGGGTGAAATGATCGTCTCCCTGTTGGCCGATCTGCATCGCTCCCATCAGTTGACTTCGATCTATGTGACCCACAATATCTCGTTCGCCGGCAGTTGCGACCGGGTCTTGCAATTGGAAAAGGGGATTTTGGCTCCCTGGTCGGGCGAAGGAAGGTCGGGCGAAGGATGGCTACCCTCCCGGCCAGACCAGGAACAGCCGATGATTTTAGGAGACGGCGGTAAATATGTTTGAACGCTACACCGAAAAGGCGCGCAGAGTCATTTTCTTCGCAAGATATGAGGCCAGCCAGTTTGGAAGCCCTTATATCGAGACGGAGCACCTTCTGTTGGGGCTCCTCCGTGAGGACAAGGCGCTCGCCAATCGTTTTCTGCGGTCGCACGCGGCCATAGAATCCATTCGAAAACAGATCGAAGCCCACACCACCATTCGAGAGAAGGTTTCCACCTCGGTGGATCTTCCCTTGAGCCATGAGTGCAAGCGCGTCCTGGCTTATGGCGCCGAGGAAGCCGAGCGGCTCAATCACAAGCACATCGGCACCGAGCATTTGCTCCTTGGCCTGCTTCGGGAAGAGAAGTGTTTCGCCGCGGAAATCCTGCACGAGCGGGGCCTGCGACTTTCGCAGGTGCGCGAGGAGATCCAACGCTCGTCGTCGGAAAAAGTTGCGTCCAGCCGTCCCAAAGAAAGCTCGCTGCTGGCCGAATTCAGCCGCGACCTTACGCAGGCAGCCATGGACGGCTCACTGGATCCGTTGATCGGACGCGATTACGAGCTCGAACGTGTGGTCCAAATTCTGTGTCGCCGCACCAAAAACAATCCCGTTCTGATCGGCGAACCGGGCGTCGGCAAGACCG
>PMOK01000164.1 GCA_003162425.1 Bryobacterales bacterium
ACCAGCAACGAAGATTGGACGAGTCCTGCCGATCCGGAAGCGGAGATCACCAAGCTCAAGGACGGTCGAACGGCGCTGGCATACAAGGTCGAACAAGCGGTGGATATGGAGACCGGAGCGATCGTTGCCGTGACGACGCACGGAGGTGCGGCTGCCGATAGTGCAACGGTAGCGGAAACACTGTGCGAGGCGGGCGAAGCGGTGGCGGAGTTGATCGCCGTAAAAGATGCAGAAGGTCATTATCCGGTGGATGAGGCAGGCATCGCCGAAGTGGTAGCGGACAAGGGTTATCACAGCAACACTACGATGGTGGACGTTCAGGAACTCGGCTTGCGGAGCTACGTCGCCGAACCCGATCGAGGCCCTCGCAATTGGAAGGGCAAGCCTGAAGAGCGAGACGCCGTCTATGCCAATCGTCGGCGTATCGGTGGCCAGCGGGGCAAGCAGTTACAGTCGCAACGAGGCGAGAAGATCGAAAGGAACTTCGCCCATCAGTTTGATACCGGAGGCATGGACCGGTTGTACTTGCGAGGTCGGGAAAATGTTCACAAGAGGCTGCTGATGCAAGCAGCGGCGTGTAATCTGGCGTTGTTGCTGAGGTTTTTGTATGGGGCTGGCAAACCCAAAGCGGCTCACGATCTCAAGGGCGCCGCCATTTTTGTGTTTCTACGGCTCATAAGCGTTCTATTCGAGGCAGAATGCGTTGAGAGAGATTTTCGAGCATCAACACACCTGGCATTCAACGACCATCAAGTGAGTCGTAGTAGTTTCTGTCGTTCCTCAAAACCGGCAGTTTAAACACGGGCTGCTAGGCAGACGGCATCGTCAGCTGAAATCGAGCCCCGCAACCGTAGGCGCTGCGAGGTCAAACGATTGACATCGCGCCCGGTTGGCAAGCAAACTACAGGTGAAACGCCAAAAGGGCACTTATGGCCGGTGCCGGGTCTGAGCGAGTTTCCTTAAGTCTCGCGTTTTGACAGAGACCCAATCCCTGCGTAGCAGAGTTGCAAATCCTGATGACACCTGGCTTTCGTCACGTTGGCGCGCGTCTCGAAAGCGTCGGCGGTTGGGTCGGCTTGCCGTCTCCACCGGCACCCTATGCAAGTACTCGGTGAATCGCTCCCGGAGCGGGAGATTGGTTCACGATGAACGTCAGGGCTCAGCGACGAAACGCACCACCAAATCGAATAGCTGCTGACCGACCACCAGAAGCAGCTGGCAAAAGCCATCCAGGAACGCATGCGCGAGGGAGAAGAAAGCAGACGGCCTGCTCCTTTCTGCAGCATCGAGATGAATGCCCAATCCTTCACCTGAGGGAAAGCAAGTCACGGCGGGCGCAGCGCGCCTGCGCCATCCAACTAGCGCGGCCGGCCGATATTCCCGTCCACAACGCCGCAAGCTTGTGCGCCGAGGGATTTCACCGCGCGGTGTTAGGCTTTGGCCACCGCGTACGCTCTTCCGCCGCCAGAGTGCGGATTGGAGTTTCCTGAACTTGCGCCCGCGCGAGCGATTGCAATCAGCCGAGGGGTCCGAAGAGTTGTGTCTTCTGAGCTTGGGACCGACACTACTGCTGGCACCCGCAACGCTGAGCTTTGCCCGCGATTGAGACCGAGCCGCCGCATCTTGGAGATCAACGTCGTCCGGCGCACGCCCAGGCGAGCGGCGGCGCCATTCGGACCACCCACCACCCCGCCCGTTTGCCGGAGAGTCTGCAGAATGTGTGAACTCTCCGCTTCTTCCAGCGTGACAGGCGAGGAAGCCTTCTGCGCGCACGTCAGATCCGACAGCGAACCGGTTAGCACAGGACCGTTGGAGAGGATTACCGAACGCTCTATGAAGTTTTGCAACTCCCGGATATTGCCCGGCCAAGTATAAGGCGCACACGCCGTGATGAACTCCTCTGCAATCGCGGTAATCGGTCCGCATGCGCCGAGCGTAGTTCATCGCAAAATGACGGACTAACAAGCGGATATCTTCGGGGCGCTCGCGCAGCGGCGGTAATTCAACGGGAAACACGAGGTCGGCGCGGAATTCCCGGCTTTCGATCATCTCCACGAGATTCCCTTGTGTGGCACAGATCACGCGCACATCGGCGTGGATCGTGGCGGTGCTTCCTAATCGTTCTAACTGTCTTCCCTGTATCACACGTAGAAGCTTGGGCTGCAACTCCAGCGGAAGGTCGCCGATCTCGTCCAGGAATAAGGTGCCCCGATTGGCCCGCTCAAACCGTCCGGTACTGCGCGTGACCGAACCGATGAAGGCGCCACGCTCGTGGCCGAGTGCGGTCGCCACGCCAATCGCGATGCCCAGTAAGCGAGTCAGATCGAGCGGCTGCCACTGGTCCCGCTCAAGGACCAGATCCAGGGGCTCACCGCTAGGGTCCTGAGTCGAGGATCGTCCGCCCTTCGTGACGAGTGATCGCCAGAGGCTTGGCTGCCAACGCGGGAGCTTGACTAGTTCTGATATACCATCTAAAATATAGATGGTATATCAAGATGCAGGCTGTCGAATTGAAACTGAAGCAGGCCAGCGCTGTCCTGGGTGTCGAGCCGAAGGACCTCCAGAATCTGGTGCAGTTCAAGGTGTTGCGGCCAACGCGTCGGGACGGCCTCTATTGGTTTGACAATCAACTCCTCCTCGAAGCTAAGGTCGCATTTTACCTGAAGGAGTCGCTCGGCACGTCCACGGAAGTGCTCGCCCGCTTCACGCAAGTTCTATCGACCAATCTAAGGAAAGCGCAAGTGAACAGACTTCGTTATCTGTGGCTGCGGTCTCTCCCGGCGAGAGGCCCTGAGGCGGTCGAGGTACGTATTCCGGTGAGAGAGCTGGCAAACGAGATTGAGGAGCAACTTCCTCGGGCCGACGTGTACCAGGATCTTCCACGCGGTCGCAAGCGATCGGGATGGAAGCGCGACTTCGCACGCAGCCTAGAGGCGGCCGCAGGCGATTTATTAGGCGTAACAAAGTCCCAGATCGTAGAGACGATCGGCGCCTATCGCGCCGACAAAAAGCGCTTGCCGGAGATTACTGTTGCCAGGTCGAGAAAATCCGCGTAGAGGCGTGATCGACACCTCCGTCCTCGTCGCCGGCATCTCAGGATTCAATCCGGAGCCCCACGGAACCCGAGCGCCGAACTTCTCCGCAACTGGCTTGAGAACGCGACTTTCACCTGGCTGATCACAGAAGACATTCTTGCCGAATACAAAGAGGTGCTCAGACGCCTAGGCGGGCGGCGCAATCTGATAGGCGAAATCATTAACCTGTTAAGAGAGGAGGCCGAGCTTGTGGACCTCCGGATCACTGCCGACCTGTCGCCAGACCCGGACGATAATGTGTTTTGCGCTTGCGCGGAGCAGGGTCGTGCAGCCTTCATTGCGACTCTTAACAGGAAAGACTTTCCTCAGAAGAGACTCTCGGCTAAGGTCATTTCACCAAGTGATCCAATCCCCACGACGCGACGGCCCCGCGGGCGACAGATTGACTGAGCGCGGCAGCACATTGCCGAGCGTTTTTCATCGAGTCCAGCGTGCAATAGCGTGCAATGGTCTACGGCGTCAGTGGCAATTTCGGCATCGTGAACAATTTAGAATCTGTAACTTGCAGACGCCGTTAGCCGGCCCTTGGTTCGAATCCCACCCTCACCGCCAAGTTATTGATAATAAGAGTACTTCGCTCGCTTAAATCGATTCGGAGGCGCTCCTATCTCATTGAAGCTGTTCGGTGAGCGGTGAGGGGTGGAGGACAACCCGCTGTGCCTGAAGTGATTCTGTATTATCAATAATTTGTGCAGCCACCCTCATGCGATTTGGGTAATGGCCCTTCGCCACACCTTGAACGCTCGTCCCTTCAAAATCGCTTAACGCCGCGAGGCGTCATTTGCCTGCCTTCCGCGCTCCGGTTTCACGACATTGGGACGCAGAAACCATTTGAAGTCTGGATGGCAATCGGGGAAAGAGATCGCTAACCCCGTTCGGACAATCCCCGGGTGCGTATCGTTCGCTTCTCCAAACGATCGCTCGAGGCTCTCCGCGAATCTACCAGGAGCCGAAAAGCGACCACCGCCGACCTTTGGCAAGTCGGCAAAAGTCTGCCGGGTCTCAAACGCGATGATACCGTCCGTCACAGGCTACTGAATATCGCCAATAACCCCGGCGAGGATTTCGGCCTAGTTCTTACGCGTTACGCACTGGCGCGCATCCTCTTCCCCCGCCAGCACTAAGGACTGGGATGCATTGCGTCTGGTTCCAAAATCGGAGTGGAAGAAGCGACACAAAGAGACGCGTCAACTTCTGTCTATTACCGACGAAGCCGTGGCACCAATCATCCTTCCAGTAAGATCACAATCGGCGTTTACCCGTTGCTGCCCGACGAAACCTGCTGGTTTCGTGCGGCGGATTTTGATCGGCAGACGCGGCGACAAGATGCCGCTGCCTTCATGGAGTCGTGCCAGGACTGGAACGCTCCGGCAGCGCTGGAGCGGTCGCGCTCTGGTGACGGGGCCAACGTCTGGATTCTCTTCGCGGCTCCAATCGCAGCGACGTTGGCCACAAGACTGGGAAACTGCGCTCCTTACCAGAACGATGGAGCGTCGGCATCAATTGGGGCTACGTTCCTATGACCGCTTGTTCCCGAATCAGGACACGATGCCACTGGGCGGGTTCGGGAACCTGATCGCTTTGCCGCTACAGAAGATCCCGCGGAAATCCGGCAACAGCTTTTTGCTTGACGATTCACTCGAACCAATAACCGGCCACATAACGCGGGCGGGCGCATTTCACGGACAATCTCAGGACTCGCGAACTGATCCTCCCTTGCGGGGGGAGGCTGCTTGCCAATTGTGTTGTCCAGCGCCATTGGCTTGTGGAAATCATTCCGGGGCAAGCCGAACGCGGTTCCGGGATCGGCCTGAGACTGTTCGGCTTCATCCCGGAATCACGTTCGCCCGTATCCCCACTGCTGAAGCAGTTGACCAAAGCGCTGCCGGAGCGGGCCGCGCACCTGGGCTATGAGAAGCACGGCCCGGTCAGCCACAAGCAGTGGCAGCTCGCGCAATGGCGCGACGACGAAGACGCAGAAAGGGGGATTTTTGGGAAATGCCGCTGGAGACGTCGCGGGATCGCAACGGCAGCGACGAACCGAAGATCATCTGTAAGGGGCAGACGCGCTTCACCGGTTTCGACGACAAGATCATTTCGATATAGGGGCGGGCATGAGCGCGCGTGAGATTCAGACACCCGAAAGAGACCCCTGGTCGAGGTGAGTCCGGCTTTGATTTCCAATGTCACCGAAGAAATGGTGGAGGACGTCAAGATCTGGCAGAATCGGCCGCTGGACACCTGGCGCAACTTGCTCAAGCAGAAGTTGCGTGTCGAACTGAACAAGCGATAAGGCAGCAATCTCGTTCAAAATCGATGTTCGCTATCGGCAATCCTACTTTAGACGGATTTCTTCGCCGGTGAATGGTATAGAATTGACCCGGTAAACGGCACAAACATAGAAAACTGTCGAGAGTAACGCGGGAGTCTCGAGGTGAATTGCGGCGTGTCCGTTTCTCGGGCGATTGCAGGTTCGAAGCCATTCGGTACCTGGTGGGTTTTTCAGGGAACTTAGGGGGTCAAATGTCTGACTTGGAAGCACTTCGTCAGTGCAGTTCCAGATTCTTGTTGGTGGCGGCGATCCTATTCGCTCCTCTCGCCACAGCTCAAAACGCGAACACGGGGGAAATCAAAGGGTCCGTGATGGATCCTTCGGGGGCCGTTGTGCCCGGAGCGGCGGTCTCGATCAAAAATGTGCAGACCGGCCTCGTCACCTCAAGGACGACGAACCAGTCCGGTCTATACGATGTTCCGTTTCTCGGACCGGGCAACTACACCGTCACATTCTCGAAGGAAGGCTTTCGCGGTTTTGTCCGCGAAGGCATTGTTCTCCAGATCGAAACCCTGGAAATCAGCGTCACGCTCCAAGTCGGCGCCGCAAGCCAGGAGATCGTGGTGAACGCTATGGCGCCGCTCATCGAAACGGAAACCAGCGACCAGCATGTGGAACTCAGTGCCCGGACGGTTGTCACGGCGCCCATCGTTGGCACCGACTGGCGCTCCGAGATGACGCAGCTTATTCCCGGCGTCAACACCGGCGGAGGAACAGGGCCAGTCTCCGGCCAGTCAATCGGAGTCAACGGCACGCAATCGTATAATGTAAACTTCCTGACTGACGGATCGGCTGCCACTGCTCCGAGAGATTACAACGGCAGCAATTACTACATGCCTGTCGATGCCATCGCCGAGGTGAGCATCAATTCAAGCAACGCACCCGCGCAGTACGGCAATGGTCTCACTTCCATTAACGTCATCACCAAGAGTGGGACGAACCAATTTCACGGCAGCGCGTTTGAATTCGATCAGAATACCGCGCTCAACGCCAGAGGTTTCTATAATGCGACGGGACAGAAGGCCGTGGAGCACTGGAATAACTACGGCGGCAGCCTGGGCGGGCCGGTCATAAAGAACAAGCTGTTCTTTTTCTTCGCCTTCCAGCGCAACCCCTCCTCTTCCCCAACTTCCGGGTTGTACAGCTATCCGACCACCGCCATGGAGGCGGGGAATTTTTACGGGGTCTCCGGCGCCACAGGCCCGGCTTTTAGTCCCACCGGCACGCTAATGGGAACCTATGATCCCGTGGCGTTGAAGCTGCAGGGCTACTTCCCCAAGGCAGGCGCTCCGGGATGGGTTGCGGGATGCCCCGGTCCAGCAAATCCCTCCGCGAGCAATCCGCAAACCTGCCCGACCATCAACAATTATGTATTCAACGGTACCAGTCCGAACACGGCCACGTGGTATACGACCAAGGAAGACTACAATATTTCCGACAAACAAAAACTCACGTTCAGCCTCAACTATTTCCCTACCGTGTCGTCTTATGTCCCCGCGGATCCTCTGTACCCCAACGACGCTACCGCGTATTCCCTGGGGCTCACCGACAATCTGACTGCCCAAATCTCGCACGTTTTTACGATCAGCCCGACCATGCTCAACGAGTTTCGTTTAGGTGGAAGCCGAGAGCTCGATAAGTACAAGCCGCCCTCCCTTAATAAGAACGATCCCACGACGCTTGGCCTCGAGCCGGCCTACGGCACCAACGCTCCAGCCAACGTTTTTCCCAAGATTACGATTGATACCGGAGCGGGAGTCGGAGGCATGGGTTTGGGCGCCGGAAACGGCCAAAACGGTAACATAGATGCCGCTCTCGGCCAGGGAGTGTACAACGTCTCCGATGTCCTTACGCTGGTTCGCGGCAGGCACACGATCAAGCTTGGCGGCGAGTACGACAAAATTTACCAGAACTATACGAACTGGGGCGATATCAGCTCGGGTAATTTCGAGTTCAACGGCGGCGTCACCGGAATCCCGTACGCCGATTTCCTTGCTGGCGACGTATACGGATGGTACGTGTACGAATACGACGCAACCAGCGCTCACATGTGGCAATCGGCGATGTTCGCCAGCGACGACTTCAAAGTCTCATCGAAAGTAACCCTGAACCTGGGCCTTCGCTGGCAAATTCAGTCCGGCTGGGGGGTGAATCACAACCTGTTCGGCAACTACGACCCGGTTCTGCCCAATCCCGCGGATGGCGGAGCCTACAAGGGCGCCATCCTCTACGGCGGGCAGAGCGACAAGGCCTTTGGAGGGTCGATCGGCAATCTGTCGACAATCCAGAATGCCAATTATAAGGAATTCGCGCCCCGCATTGGCATCGCCTGGTCGCCACGCGACAAGTGGTCGATCCGGGCCAGCTACGGTATTTTTGACGCGCCGCGCGATGCCGAGAATTACACTGATAATGCGCTCGGCCTCGGCTTCAATCCGCACAACAACGGCAATGGGGGTTACGTCAATGGGAGCTCCGCATTCAAGCTGGCGGTGGGACCGCCGGCCGGCACAGTCGTCTTTCCCACGCTTCAAACTCTTTCGCCAACCCTAAATAACTTTAGCTCCGTGTCGTACTATCCGCAGAATATGCCTACCGACTATGTGCAGAACTTGCTCGTCAGTGTTCAGCGCGCCCTCCCGGGGGGCATGCTGGTGGACACAAGCTACGTCAACACTCGCGGGACGAACCTGAATTTTGCAACCGATATCAACCAGGCGCCTGTAAGCAAATTAGGTTGCACGGGCTATAACTGCGGAAACCCCAACCCGATATTCAACTCGATTCAAGCTCAAATCTACACTGGCTGGTCGAATTACAACGCATTGCAAGTGCGTGTTCAAAAGAGGTACTCGTATGGCTTGAGCTTCCAAGTCAATTATGCCTGGTCGAGATTGCTCGACACCGGAACCGGAGGCGGTCACGGATCGGGTGTCGATATCTACCAGAACGCGTACAACCCGGCCGTCAATTACGGTTTGGCCGACTCTAATGCGACGCACACCCTGGCTGGTCAGATTGTATACGAAGTGCCGTTCGGTAAGGGGCGCCAGTATGCACTTCACGGGCTGGTCGACCAGGTCGTAGGCGGCTGGCGTGTCTCCAGCGTTTTCCAGTGGCACTCGGGGGTTCCGTTCACCCCCATCATTCAGAATTCCATCGCCGATGCAATCGATCCGGGGCTGGCTCCATCTCTTTCGGCTGGCTCCAAGCTGTATCCCACGCTGGTTGGCAATCCAAGCGTGTCCAATCCTACACCTGGCCAGTGGTTCAACCCCGCGGCCTTCGCCAACCCTGCTCCTGGGACCTTCGGCAATACCGGACGCAACACCCTGATTGGGCCGGGTTTCACGGACGTGGACATTAGTCTCGGAAAAACGTTTCCCCTTCACTGGGAGCGAATAAGACTCGATATCAGGGCTGACGCGTATAATGCGTTCAACCATGTTAACTACGCCAACCCCGATGCGAACGTCGGCTACACCAGTGGCGTCCTGGCCGATCCAACCGCTGGCAGAATCACCGGCCCCGCGGGCGGTAACGGGAACATGCGCATCATACAACTGGGGGCTCGCCTTACATTCTGACCTCACCGGCCGAGTTTGAGTCATCCAACCCCGCGGAGTGCGGAAGCAGCTTTCCTCCGGCGCGCCGCGGGGTTTCTCAGGCGACTACGCCCGGAATTGCAGACCTCTCCGATCACGCTGCGAGGACATGCAATCATGATGGAGAGATGGCGAGAAGCTCCTCGCAACTCGCCGAAGGTCCCTAAAGGCAGGTGACGTTCCTCCATGAAAGATCCCCAACCCAGTGAGCCTGACGAATCCGCGTTTCACTTCGGTGTTTCTCCGGCTGTGGCTCGGAATCGGGCCGGACGCGTATGCGGAAGGCCCCTGATCCTAGTTCTCACGCTTCTAGCGAGCGCGCTTGCAGCTATGGCAGCACAGACAGGAGCTTCCCGCAGCGCGGGGATTCACGATCACCTTCGGAAGGCTGCCGAGTACCTCAAGGCGAACGATCCGGACTCTGCGGTTGAGGAATTCGATGCTGTTCTGACACTCGATCCCAGAAACGCCGAGGCGTACGCAAACTTAGGCGTAATTGCGTTTGTTCGGCGTGATTATCAGAACGCTTCACAATATCTGCGCAATGCCCTGGCAATTAACCCGTCCTTAGCGAAAACACAGGCTCTCCTGGGAATCTCCGAAAGAAGATTGGGACAGCGCTCGGCACAGACGCTTCTGGAGAAATCATTCCCCACATTGAAAGACAAAGCCCTACAAATCCAGGTGGGATTGGAATTGGCCAATATCTACGACCAGCAGGGTAACCTCGACCGCGCCGCGTTTGTGATGCGGACGCTTGTAGATCTCGACCCTGACAATGTCGAAATCTTATACATGGCGCTACGGGTTTATTCTAATTTAACCGACGGCACGCTGAACAAGCTGGCGATACTTGCACCCGGTTCGGCCCGTATGCAGCAAGTGATTGCGGAGCGCTTGATCAATGAGGGAGACCTGAAGGGCGCCACCGAGCATTACAGAAAGGCGTTGGAGATCAACCCGCACCTGTCAGGCGTACACTACGAACTGGCCGAGGCCGTCCTCGAGTCGGCGCCCAACGACGCGCAAGCGCAGACCGAGGCAGAAAAAGAGCTGGACACCGCCGTCAAGTTCGATGGCCACAGTGCCAGGATTGAATGCATGCTAGGGAAAATTGCTTTTCGGCGCTCCGATCTGGATGGCGCATACACTCACTACACTCGTGCCTTTGCCCTAAACCCGGGGGAAACGGAAGCCCAAATCGGTCTTGGCCGCCTACTGGCAACCATGGAGAAGCCCCTAGAGGCGGTGAAGTATTTGCGTATGGCCGTCGAATCGGATCTTCTCAACGAACAAGCCCACTATCGGCTGGCAACGGTTTGTAGGAGCCTTCACCTGACAGAGGAATCTGAAAGGGAATTTCGACTATTTCGGGAAATTAAGCAAGTCAAGGAGCAGGTCAGGGAGCTGTACAGGCAGATGAACACAAAACCCCCAGGGCAAGATGACCAAATCCCCGATGCGGATCGATAAAAACCCAGCGACTTTCTCCCCACGACTTCTTCTCTGCTGGATGATCATGATTCTCGGGTTTTCGGGCGTTTATGCATGCGCAAGCGGATCGGGCGGTGGAAACGGTAAGACGGCCTCGGCCAATAGCGCTGTCACACCCACGCCGCCGAGTCAGCAACCGCCGGAGCCCACCGATATCACTCCGCTCAACGGCGAAGCCTACTACATCATGAATCAGCTCAGCGGTCTCGAGGCCGACCTCGATAACGATTCAACGACCGTCGGCGACCACATCGTGCAACAACAGCAGAGCTTTACGAACCTCAGCCAGAGATGGGCCTTTACCAGGTATTCTGGCGGGTTTTGGCGGATCAGCAATCTTCGCAATGGCCTTTGTTTCGATAGCGCGGCCGGCTTCCGCGTGACCAATCCGGTTAGGGAAGAAGGCCCGACGCCAGCTGCTGCCGCGCGCGGCGGAGCAACGCTGTCAGATGTTTGCAGGCCCCTACCGGCGCGCGGCCGTGAGCGAGAGGAGGCCAGACGCCATTTTCCCGCAAGCTGTTATGTGGTTCAGAATCCTTGCGCGGCCGTTGACTCACAGCTGTGGGTTCTCACCGCGACAAGCAATGGCTACTATACGATCTCTAATAAGAGCACAGGTCTGTTGATCGATCTGTCTCAGAGTTCCGTATCAGCGGGAACGGTGCTGAATCAAACCGCGTCATCGGATGCTCCAGCTCAAAGCCAGCAGTGGCTGCTTCGTCCCGTCTTTTTCCGCGGCGTGGACAATGCATTGCTCGAGAAGCAGGAGGCCGCTCGCGCAGCAATTGGTTTGACCTGGTGGAAGGATGCCGGTCAGCAACAGGACGTGCTCCAGATTTTCAAGAACCATGGCGTCAACATGGTGCGCCTCAGGCCCAGTTCGGAGCCACCCTATGCGAAGGTGTCCGAAGCACAATGCAGTGGCAATGCATGCTACGCGGAAACAGAGGCGCAGGATTTGGACCTTGCCAGGCGCGCGAAGAATCTCGGCATGAGTGTCGAACTGACGCTGCTGTTCGACGGCGGCAGCTCTACCCCTATCCCGCCGGCGTGGGCCCGCGACACGCTCGCGCAGTTGCGGTCAGACTTGTACGCCTACGTGAAAGCCGAGATCCTGTCGTACCGGCGGGCAGGCGCAATGCCGGACCTGGTGTCTATTGGCAATGAAGTCGATACCGGCTTTCTCGGCTCACTCGGCAGCCCGACTGGAGCGGACTTTGGTGGCTTTGCCGCCTTGCAGATCGAAGCCATTCAGGCGGTCAAGGACGCGGCGGCGGACACCTCGACTGGCCCCGCGATTCCGGCGCCGCTGACCTGCATCCACATCACACCGGCCTGGGATCTCTCGCAGTTCTTCACGCTCGCGAATCAAAACAATATTCCCTATGACGCGATCTGCCAAAGCTATTACCCTATCTTTCATGGTCCCTTGACCGATGCGCAGGCTGCCGCGTCCAATCCCAACAATAAACCGGTCGAGCAAGAGGTGCTTGTTAACGCCGCCAATAACATTGGGAAGCCTATTTTTGTTATTGAAGCCGGTGAACATTACGAAAATGGCTTTGAGTCAAATGATCCGTGGTATTCGCCGCCAACCCCGGCGCTTCAGCGTCAATTTCTGCTGGATCTGCAGGCTGTGCTAAAGGGTTTGCCGGACAACTTGGCCATGGGAATAGCGTACTGGGATCCCGCCGGCGTCAACATACCAAGTGCGAAAGGCGGATTTATCAACGGCGATAATCTCCAGGACTCGACCTACATTTGGAATGGCCTGACGCTCTTTGACAATGCGGATGCTTCTGGATCAACCAACGTCACCGCTGCAAACTACTCCATGCTGCTTCCCGCGATGGATGCGCTTGGGGGCAAGCTCGATTCCACTCTAAGCTACAAGTTCATCAATCTCAGCAGCGGGCAGATTCTGTCCGTTTTTCAAGCTTCCACTGCCGCCGGCGCCCTGTTGGACGGCGAGGCGGATAACGGGAATCCAACCTTGAGCCAGCAGTGGCGCATCACCAGTGACAATAACGGGTACTTCCAGATCGCTAGTCTAAATCCGGGAGCGAGCAACACTACGAATGTGCTGGATAACTCCGAGGGATCAACCTTGAGCGGAAACGTCATCATTCAGTCTTCATCCAGTAGCGGCCAGGAGCTGGAATGGAACATCATCTCGGCCGGCAACGGTTACTTTATTTTTGTCAACCGGGTGAGCGGCCTGGTGCTGGACCTGAACGGCGGAGTTGGCGTCGAAGCCGGGTTCACCGTTCAAGAGCCGCAAGACAATTCCCGAGCGACGCAGCAATGGCAAATCGTTCCTGTCCACTCGCCCGAAGGAAAAAGATTTTCATTCTAAGCTGAGTTCGGTGAAGCGTCCGGCCCAACGAGGGCCGCGCCGGTTCAAAGGTGGGCGAGCCCACGCTGCAGCGCGGCAACGACGGCCTGAGTCCGATCATCCACGTTCAGACGCTGCAAAATTACGCTGACATGGCATTTCACGGTTGCCTCTGTAATTCCGAGCGCGTCGGCGATCCCTTTGTTGGTCCTTCCGCGCACCAAGAGCGCGAGCACCTCGCGTTCACGCGGGCTCAGATCGGAGTTGGGCGTTCGATTGGCCAGACTTCGCGCGACGGGAGGGGGGAGATAACGGCTTCCCGCGCAAGCGCGGCGCACAGCGTCCACCAGCGTTTCGTAAGACATCGCTTTGATGACGTAGGCGGCCGCACCGGCAGCGAGCGCCTGATAAATGTCCTCGTCACCCTCGTAGGTGGTTAATACGACGCAGCGCGCATTCGGGTTTTCGCTACGCATAATACGGAGCGCCTCCACTCCGCTGATCCCCGGCAGCCGCAAATCCATCAGAGTAATATCGGGATGATACTTGCGAAACGCCCGCACGCCCTCTTCTCCGGAGTCCGCCTGGAAGCAGACAGTCATGTCGGGCTGCGCCGCAATGATGGCCGCGATTCCCAGCCGCATGATGGGATGATCCTCCACCACCAGGACGCTGAATTTTCGCGCTGTGCTCATCCGTTCAGCGCTCCCTGTTTTTCGTGCGCCGGGGAGCGCACGGGGACGTCCACGAATAATTCGGTGCCTTTGCCAGGGGCGCTGCGAACCGCAAAACTCCCGCCCAGCCGTTCGGTCCGCTCCCGCATTCCGATAAGTCCAAAATGGCCGTCTGTTTGCAAAGGGACCTCGCCGGGCTCGAAACCGCAGCCATCATCCAGTATGCTCAGCCGGATTCTGCCGCGCCGGAAATGGATTCTGAGCGAGACTTCTCGTGGATGTCCATGGCGGATGGCATTGCAGACCGCCTCGCGGGCCACCATCAAGATATCGTGCTCGATGGTCGGATCGAGCACGACCGGCTTACCGGAGGTTTCGAACCGCACGGGCACTTGCGAAGCGGCGCAAGCCTCCCGCGCCATCTGATCCACCAGGAGGCTGATTTCGGAGCGGCCGCCGCGATGCAAATTCCAAACCGCCTCGCGAGCTTCGTCCGTGATGGCGCGTATCTGGGTGCGTGCGCAATCGAGGAGGTTTTCGGCAGATGTCGGCTGTTCCTGGGACATCAAGGCGACCGCCTCGAGCACCGCGGAAACGCCGGTGCACCCCTGAATCAGCGTGTCGTGCATCTCGCGGGCGAGACGGTTACGTTCCCCGAGCACGGCCGCGAACCGGGCGTGGGCCTGACGCATACGCGCCTGGTACGTCCACCACACCGCGCAGGCCAGACACGCGATGCACAACAGATAAAACCACCAGGCATGGTAGAAGTGCGGACGCCAGTAGAATGAAACCGAAGCCTGGGAAGTGGCGCCGGGTTGAGCGATATCGAATGCGAGGAGGCGAAAGCGGTAGCGGCCAGCCGGGATGTTCGTATAACTCGCCCGCCGGGCGCGCGTTTCGGTCCAGCCGCTGTCGAATCCTTCCAGTTGGTACCGGAAGCGAACGCGTTCCTGCGACCGGAACTGAATCGCACCGTATTGAATCTCCAGCTTGCCCTGTCCGGGAGGCAACTCGACGTAGCCGTCGGTGCCAACCTCGCGGCCATCCGCCACAACACCATAAATGACCGCGGGCGGAGCGGCCACGGGGTCCTTGGGATACGAGCCGATCCGGACCGCGCCAGCCGTGCTCGGGAACCAAACTTCTCCGCTCGAAGTAGTACAGCCCGCCGGTTGGACGCCACCGTACATCTGCGTGGTCTTGAGCCCTTCGGAAGTGCCGTAAGGTGTCACGGCCGGCAGGTAGGAGGGATCGGACGCGGCGAGTTCGAGATCACGGCGGATGATCGACGAAATCCCATTCGGTCCACTCAGCCAAAAAACGCCGTGGCGGTCTTCAAGGATCTGATAGATGCTGTTATTGGCAAGACCCTGGGCAGTGGTGTAGACGGTCAGTTGGCCAGCCTTCCAGCGGAACAGACCGCTGGTGCGCGTGCCGAACCACAGAGCCCCCTGGGCGTCTTCGTGAATGGCCCAAACCTTCTCGTCCCGCAGCTGCGGGATGGGCGAGTCCAAGACGTCCCCGCCGTTACGCAGCCGGGTCAAGCCGCGATCTTTGCCCACCCATACCTCGCCCTGCCGGTCAACATAAAGGGCGCGTACACTCTCGTGCGGTTCGAAGCAACGTATGCCGGCGGGACGCCAGCGGCAATAGCCGCCATCGGTGCCGATCCAAACGCCTCCCTCACGGTCTTCTGCGAATGCCCGTATATAAGGTTGAATGAGCGATATCGGGCGGGGCGCCCCGTGGACCCAACGGAATGCGCCTTTGCCCTCGGTTCCGAACCAGAGCGTGCCCGTACTGTCGCGGAAGACATTGCGAATTCGGACGTTCGAAAGAGGACCGGGAAAGTGGAGCATTTCGGCGTGGCCTCCGGTGAGACGGAACAAATGACTGCTGGAGACCCACAACGAGCCGTCGCGATCGGAAAAGATGGTTCCAAAGTCGGCATCGGCGAAATCGGGAAGAACGACGGTGCTTGCGGCAGTCTTGTTCAGACGGACCAATCCGGCCTGCGTACCGATCCAGACGTTGTGCCCGGATCCAGAGAAACTGCTCAGGATGGTGTTGCTCGGCAGCGCCGTACCCGTCAACTTAGAGAAATGCCCGTTTTGATAGCGGAGCAGGCCTTCGCCGATGGTGCCGATCCAGAGCGTGCCGTCATCGTCCTCCAGCAGCGTTCGCACGGTGCTGTGAATGTTTTCGACGCGCGAGAAGACGGGAGCGGATGAGCCCATCGCGGAGTTGCTCCGCTGCAAGCCGGTCACCGTCCCCACCCAGATCGTTCCATCGCGCGTTTGCAGGATGGACTTCACGTTGTCGGTCAGACCTCCGGGCAGGTGGAACTCGACCGTGCGATTGCCGTCGATGCAGAAGAAGTGAAAGCCTCCGGCCCACAGACGCTGCCGGCGATCCTGGTAGATGGCGTGAATCGAACTCGGCGGCACGCCGTCGCGGCGATCGATGCGCTCAATCCTGCCGGCCTGCCACAGAAACAGCCCGTCGTCAGTTCCCATCCAGATTCTGCCTCGGTGATCCTCGCGAAGAGCTCGGATGTTGCCGTTGGTGAGTCCGTCCGCTCCTGACCACAACCGGAACGAGTGGTTCCGATAGCTGACCACGCCTCCGCCTTCCGTTCCGATCCACAATGTGCCGTCGGTCGCGGCGAGAAGGCAGAAGATGCTGTTCTCATGAAGTGCAGGCGTGTTTTCCCTGCCGAAGACCACGAACTGGGCGCCGTCGAAACGAACGAGTCCACCGGTCGTGCCGATCCACATGAAATGGTCGGATGTCTGGGCGAACGCCTGAACGGTTTCCTCGGGCAATCCATCTTCGGCATGCCAGACCCGCCGGGCGTAGCCAATCAAGGCGCCATGAAGTGGGGCCGCGAATGGGAGGACAATCGCCAGGATCAGTGCGTATGCGGTTAGACGGGGTGCAATTCGCATGTACATGGCGTTGCTCGTCGTATTCTAACGCGCTTTCGTTCCTCAGGCCAGCCGGTCAGGCTCTCGAGGCGATGGCCGTACTCGCCGGCTTCAGATTCGGCGAGGTGGCGGTTACGCGAATTTCGCCGGCATTTGCCGTGGATTGCACGATCGCCAGGCACATCCCGTGGAAGGCCTTGCCGATTCTGCCCTTGAAATCGGCAGCCAGGTCGGCCATATTGCCGTTGTCAACCCCGATCAGCTTACCTTCGCCCTGGATCTCGAACGTTACTTCATTGTCCGCATCCGGATGCAAACGGCCCTGGGGGTCGAGCACGTTCACAGTGACGTGGACGACGTCGCGCCGGTCAGCGCGTATGCTGTCCCGGTCCACGGAAAGGCCGATGGCGGCAGGATCGCCCGTCGTCGAAATCTCCACCTCCGCGGCTACCTTTCCGCCCCTCATTCCGACCGCCTTAAGAGTGCCTGGATCGTAGGGCACATCCCAGGCCAGGTGCAGGTCCGATGTGGTGCGGGCTGCACCAGGCGCCATTGGCGCGAATTGCCCATAGCGTCCCTGCATGCCATATCGCGGAAACGTATAACCTTTGACGCCGATCAATTTCCCATTCAGGAATAGCTCCACGCTATCGCAATTGGTGTAGCAGACTACCGTCAGGAACTGGCCCTCCCGCCCCTTCCAATTCCAGTGCGGGAACAAGTGCAGCACCGGCTTTTCGGTCCACTGGCTCTGGTAGAAATAGTAGCCGTCTTTGGGAAAACCGCAACTATCGATGACGCCGGCACTGGCTCCTCTGGACGCTCCACCGAAGGCTTCACCGAGGTAATCGATGCCGGTCCACATGAAGTCGCCCGCCACATAATCGTGCGTGCGCACGAATCGCCACAACTCTTCGGTATCCAGCCCGCGGCCCAAGCCACGGCCAAAGCCCCATCCGTCCATGGGGTTCGCAGCCGCCGGCGCTCCTGCAGCTTGGCCGGACGGCAACAGTTCGCGATAATCGCCCCGCTGCCCTCCCATGCCCGTGCTCTCCGTGCCGATCATGCGCCAGTTGGAATGTGCCGCCTTGTCGATGCTGTAGGACAATTCTCGCCGTTCCCGCCAACGGTCCGCGTAGTTGTAGCCCACCATGTCCAGCAGGTCGAGAAACTCCGCAGGCGCCGCCTTTGGTTCGGCCGCGATCTGGTCGCAGCCGGCCGTAACCGGACGGGTGGGGTCTTCCCGATGAAAAATGGCCATCAGTTCCCGCAGGATCTCCACTCCATGTGCGCTGATCTGATCGGGGGGTTCGTTGCCGCAGCTCCACAGGACGATGGAAGGATGATTGCGGTCCCGGCGAATAAATCCGGTCACGTCGCGTTCGTGCCACTCGTCATAGATCCTGGAATAGCCGTTGCCGCGCAGTTGTCCCTTCCCCGCCTTCCACTCGTCGAAAGCCTCGTTCATGACCAGGAAGCCCATGTGGTCGCAGAGGTCCAGGAACTCGGACGCCGGCGGATTGTGGCTGGTGCGGATCGCGTTACAGCCCATCTCAAGCAGAATTTCGAGACGCCGTTCCCAAACACGCTCCGGCACCGCGGCGCCCACGGACCCTCCATCATGGTGCAGGCACACTCCGTTCAGCTTGATTTGCTCGCCATTCAGCAGAAACCCGCGGTCGGCGTCGAAGAGTGCTTCACGAATGCCGAAGGGCGTTTCATATTCGTCTACCACTTGTCCGCCAATCCGAACCGTACTGCGGACTTTGTAGAGCCAGGGTGCGGACACGCTCCAGAGACGGGGCCGGTCTATAACCATCTGCTGCACGAACTCGTACTGATCGTTGGGAGCAATCTCCTGCGATACCTCGGCCGTCTCGATCCGGATGCCTTCGCGATCGACGACCGAAGTGATCAGCGTGCATGCCGCGGCTGCCGCACTCTCGTTAAGCACCTTCGTTTTGACATGGACGGCCGCGGCCTCCCTGGCCACCCGTGGTGTGGTCACAAACGTTCCCCAATGGGCTACATGGACCGGATTCACGGCCGTCAGCCAGGTGTGCCTGTAGATGCCCGATCCGGAGTACCAGCGCGAGCTCGGTTGGCGGGCGTTGTCTACTTTCACGGCGATCACGTTGTCGCCCGCGGCGTTCAGATGCGAAGTGAGGTCGTAGGCGAAGCTTATGTACCCGTATGGGCGCTTACCCAAGTATTGCCCGTTGATCCACACTTCGCTGTTCTGATAGACGCCATCGAACTCGATGGAAATCCCGCGGTCCCGGTGCGACGCCGGCAGCCGGAACCGCTTGCGGTACCAACCGATGCCGGTTGGGGCGTATCCTCCAGCGCCCTCACTCGACTCCTTCGGCGAGAACGGCCCTTCAATGCTCCAGTCGTGCGGCAGGTCGAGACTTCGCCATGACGTGTCCGCAAAGGCCGGCTCGTGCGCGCCGGGAGCATCGCTCTTCAAGAATTTCCAGCCGAAATCGAAGGAAGCCCTGATCCGCGGAGTCGCTTCCGGCGTTTGACCAGCCAACCGGCTGGCGGAGTCGAGCGCCGAAACCCAAGCCGCCGCTCCCAACCCCCGGCCGAGCAGACCCCGTCGGGTCATCGAATCGTTCCCATCGGTCACACTCTCTCCTTCCTCGAATGCCCGGATTCTTAGCGCCTGTGGACGGAGACCACGTACCAAGTGGTAACCGGGACTCCGATCGGGAACACCCATCCGCCGGCTGTTTTCGTCGCACGTATGGTTTCACCCATGGGTTTCCCAGCGCCATCGAGAGCGGCGACACTCACACCCGCGGCCTTCTCGATATTGCGCAGCATCACCGTGCCGGCAACTGGTTCGATGAGCGAAGGCGAGCCGCCCTGGTTCTCCAGCCTCGTATGCGAATAGTTCCACTTCATGCCGGTGTTGGCCACGCGCGAGCCGGCGGTGAGGAGCATCTTGTCCGATCGCGCCAGGGGCTGCCCATCCAGGGAAGAGAGCACGATAGTGGCGAAGTTGTTCGTGACTTCGGCTCCCAGGTTCCTCAGAACCTTATGGTTCGCCTTAAGAAAGCCGGTGAGCGCCTGCGTGCGGGCGGTTTCAACGGTGACCAGTCCCGTGTTCTCCGGGGACGTGGACCAAGCCAGTTCTCCTGTGTCGGAGACGATTGGATTCGCCTCGGTTACCGTGAACTTTTTCGTCGGCGGACCTTGCAGCGACTGGATGCGAACCGAATGCTCGAGCGGCAGGGCCAGCGGAAAGCCGGGTGTGTAGTAGGGCTGCTCGGAACGCGGCAGCAGCCGGCTTTCCAGCACTTCTTCTCGGGAGTAGGTTCGGTTCACAGTTTGACGCGCGGACCTGACGTCGCCGCGCAGGAACATTAAAGCCCCCGCAGCCATTTCCGTCATGCGCACGGGGTCGAGCGAGATGTCGAACGGGTCCCCGACGTAGGGCTTCCAGTCCGGCTCCCGCTTCGGCTCAAACGTGTATATGACGATCGCGTCCCAGTCCTGGAAGGCTCCATATGCGGCGATGATGGGAATTCCCTCGCTCGCCCATTCGTTGGGGAAAGGGTGGTTGGTTTCGCTGACCGTGTAGGGCTTGCCGGCAAACCCCGTGCGCGAAAGTTGCACCACAGTGGAATGGAGCGGATCGTTGACCATGGGAGTGTTCAGCGGCGGAGGCGAACCGGGGTGCTCCCAATAGACGTGGCCATCCAAAATGTCCAACCTGGAAAGAGAAGCCAGCATGGGATAGGGGCTGCTGGTGTGGCTATGGTCGGCCGTGCCGATGATGGGGCATTTTACGCCGAGCTCGCCTTTCAGGTAGCCGCTCATGTTTTCGTAGAACCTGTTTTCCGTATCCATGTAGAAGGCCATCTCGGTCTCATAACGCTCTTTGGGTGCGGCTGCCGCCTCCTGAGACTTCAATCGCGGCACGGGAGCGCCCTCCGGAACGGATGCGAGAACGCGCAGCTTTCTCAACTCCTCGGGAGTGCACTTCTCTCGCAGCCAGGTGTTGTACAGCGCGGTCAGTTCGTCGTCATAGTAGGGCGTGGGCGCGTGAAAGCCCAAATAGAGGCCGTTTTCATTCAGGATTTCCACAATCGCAACGGCCGGTTCGTCCCGATACGCGGTCCCGGTATAAGGATTCACATGAGTCAGCAGGCGCCGGGCGTACTCCTTTTCCAACTCGATCAACCGCGGGTCGTAAAGCGTGAGCCCTTTTGCCCACCGAATCCTGGCGAAATCCTGCACGCCGTCCCCGGCCTTGTAAGAACGGCCTACGTTCAGGTTGAGATCGACGTAGATTCCGCGTTTCTTGAATTGCGCAACTTCGAAATCCAACCGGTCGAGTTGCTCGGGATCGAAAGAACGGCTGTCGGCGGCCGTATGATCGATAATGCCGCGAGGAGAATCAAGATCTAGGAAATGCAAACGGACGAGGTTGACGCCGAAACGGGCCAGCGTGGCGGCCCACATCGGCGCATCTTCCCGGGGCGGTATCTCCACCGAGCCGGGGCTCCAATCGGTGATGTGAACGCCCCAAAAACGGATTCGCTGGCCCTTAGCCTTCGCGAAGTGGCCGTTTTGGATGCGGATGAAGCCGTCTCTGCCGGCGGGTCCGTCGAGCAGGAACGATACGTCGGCCGGGGAAGAGCCGCCTGCACGGTGATCCATCACGAAAGGCCTTAGCAGGGTATCATTCCACTGCGCCAGTGCACTGGAGGAAATCAGAAAGAAGGCGGCAAGAGACTGGAGTCTACGGGTCAAGGTGGGCTCCGATAGTTTCAGATTGATGATAAAGAAAATAGAACCGCGCAGCCAGATCCTCGAACGCATTGGATCCGTTCTTCCGCTTGATGATGCGCGCAGTTCCCCTTTCGATCCGGAAACGGATGAGAGGATTCTATCTCCGGAAGAATAGAATGAAATCCATCTAAAGTAGGATCGGGATCAGGGCGCAGATCGGCGGATGCCCGGTAGTCCGGGATCAATTTAACCTCGATCAGTTTCGCGGTCCGTGGCTCGTTTGAAACGAGGGACCGGGCCCCGGCTGGCAGATCGACAGATGTATCCTGGCGTGGTGGCGGAATCTGAAGTTCCAGTCCCTGGTTACAATACGCGACAGGAATGTTCCGAAGTCGTCGGTGATCAGACGCTTCGCTGCATAGGGCCTGACCACGTCGCCCTGGTAAGTAATGCGGAGGTGGCGCCCAGGTGGATGCGGTCTGCTTCGAAATACACGTTCGTCGGAAGGATGAGCAGAGGCAGACTTCAAGGCGGCCGCGCGATGGCCGATTCGCGTTCCAGATATACGCTCAGACGCGGGTGGGACACCCGGCCGTTCTCGAGTCGGACGGTAGCTGCGGGAGCCTCGATCGACAGACCATCGGCTGCTGCGAACGCAAATCCTTGCGTAATCCCCGGCCGGCCAAAGAACGCCACCGTATCGGGAGCTTCCAGGACACAGAACGGCTGCACGGCCAACTGGCGTACGATCCGGCTCCGCTGCGACGGGCCCACGCTGGTGGTCTTGCGCTCAAAAATTCCGTGCTGACCCGCGCGGTGGAAGCCTGGCACGGTGGCGTTCAGAATGGTAATAGTTTGCGTTGTAAAGCGCTTCTCGGCCCGCGTGTCACCGCTTCGCCGGGACCAGCGCCCGGCCACATTGATCGTCTGGCATCCGCTGCAATGGATTTGGGCAATTTTGGGAATGCGCGACACCAAAGATGGTAAATGTGGCACGCCTGGCAACGAGGAGTGTGTAACTTACAGAGGCCAGGCGGGGCTCAAAGGTTCGAATCCCACCCTCACCGCCAAGTTATTGATAGTAAATATATTTAGTTAAATTTTTGCCGATTTGCATACACTCTATCTCATTGAAACTATTCAGTTAGCGGTGAGGGTGCGGGCGGCAACCCACTGTGCCTGAATTGATTCTGTTCTATCAATGATTTGGACAATATCCTCATACGATTTGGGCAATACCCTGCATCTGCCTCCTCCGCCCATCGTAGGTACCCCTTCTTTGAAAATCGCGCCTTTGATCGCTGTTCAAGATTGTCATTCGCTGTTCGCGAATCGCGAATGTTGAATGAAACTATGACGTTGCGGCAAAAAGAGGTCCTACTGAACCAGGGACGGGATCGGCGCGCCGTTCTTGGCGCCATCTCGGGACAATAGCTCCATTTGTCCTTTTAAAACACCTTCCTGAAGTGCACGCGCTTTCGCCATCTCGATGCTGGCTTCTTTTTGCCGTCCCATTTGCGCATAAGCGCGGCCTAATTGGTAATGGTAATTTCCGTTCTTTGGCTCCAGCTCAATCGCGCGGCTAAGATGTGGAATGGCGTGCGCAGGCTTTGCCTCTTGCATGTAAGCCTTAGCGAGTGCGGAACGCAAAGTGGGGAAATCGGGATTGTGTGCGACTGCCCTCTCGAGCAGATCAATCACGCCCCCTGTGTCGCCCTGGTTGAGCTTAATCCTGCTTAGATCCTCAAAAGCCCACGGGTCGTTTGGACTTATTTCCGCTTCCTTTTCAAACTGCGCGGTAGCCGCGTCTAGTTTGCCCAACTTCTCATCCAGTACTCCTAGATAGTAATGCGAATACGGCAGGCGCGAATCGCCGGCCGAGGCCTTCTCGAGCTCTGTGCCTGCATTCGAGAAATCGCCCAACGCCAGGTAGGCTTTGCCCAACAACAGATGCAAATGCGGCGTGTCACCGCCGGCCTGGACCAGTCTCGCAAATGTGCTTCGCTCATCGTCTGTTCGCTTCAGCTTTCCATAGGAAATACCCAGCATGAACAAGAACTCCAGGTCGTCCTGCTCGCGATCTTGAAGGCCCGAAAGCTCGCTGACGGCACTGTCGAATTCATCCATCATGAAGTGGCAAACGCCCTTTAGGTAGTGCGCTTGAAGGTTCGCGGGATCGCGAGAAACAACAGTTGCGAAATACGGGACAGCCTGTTGGAACTCGCGCTGCTTGTAGTAAGCCAAGCCGAGATTCAGATCGATGCCAGTGATTGCGGGCGCCAGCTCTTTCGCCTTCTTCAATACCTGAATGGCGCTATCGAGCTTTCCCGTGCGCATGTAGATCACGCCCAGATTGGTGTACACCCCAGCGGAGCGAACACCCATTTTGATCAACCGGTCGAAAGCGCTTTCGGCATCTTCATACTTGCCCGCCGCCAGCGATCGCTGTCCGCGCTCGAACAGATCCTTAGGGTTAGAAGTCTGAGTCTGCTGGCCGAGTAATGCGCAGCAAGAGAAAACGGCGGCAATCAGAGCCCGCGCCATAGCGAAATACATGGTAGCACCAGCCTATCGCGGCGCTCGAACTTCCTGATAAAAGAACAATCGATTCCGATAGACTCCTTTCTACAAGGTTCGATAACCTCCCCGACGGAGGGACATATCCATGGCTGCGCATCGGATTGGACTCATAGGCTGTGGATGGATCGCGCCGTTTCACGTTGCGGGGCTGAGTCAATTGGGACGTCAGGGAGAGATCGTCTGGGTTGCCGATCCGAATCCGGAACCGGCCCTTGCCTTGGCGCGCGAAGCGGGAGCGCGCGTCATCGCCGATTATCGCACCGGCCTTCAAGATATCGATTGTGCTTTCATTCTGGTTCCTCATCATCTGCATGCACAAGTCACCATCGATTGTCTCGAGGCCGGTTGCCACGTATTACTCGAAAAGCCCATCGCCAATAGCCTGGCTGAAGCCGACAGCATAATCGCCGCGGCTGAGCAGGCTGGGAAAACGTTGATGGTGGCGTATCCACATCGCTACAAGAAGAGTTTCCGGCTGTTCAAACAAATTATCGACAGCGGCAAATACGGAAAGCTGATCATGCTCGACAGCCTGATGGACGATTCGGTGGAAGGCTATCTGGCGGAATGGATGACGCACAAAGCCACGTTGGGAGGCGGATGTTTGTTCTCGGCTTCGGGCCATCAACTGGACATCATGTTATGGATCAGCGGCGACGTACACGCCGCGTACATGGTGGGCACACGAGGGCGCGTGCCGATGGAGGGCGAGGATACGGCCGCGTGTATTCTCAAATTCAAAAACGGCTCCATCGGCGTCGTGCGCCATACTTGGGCTTCACCCAAGATCCGCATCTGGTACACCATGGAAGCCATGTGCGAGAAAGCGCACCTGATACTGACTTGTACTCCGCTCGGAGACCAGAACACTGAGGGTGTGAATTGCAAATGGCAAACGCGAATTGTCGCGCTAGGCAAGCAGGAGGAACTGCTGTTGGAAAGTGACGAAGGGTTGGATCTAGCACCGGAAATTGAGCACTTCTTCGAGTGCGTGGACACTGGGCGTCGGCCTGAAACCGACGACGCAATGGCACGCAAAGTCTCGGCTGTTGTGTTGGACGCGTACCATCGCGCCGCGGTTGATGAAGCCAACGTATAGGAGGAATCAGTAGTGGCTTACAGTCTGGTGCTTCGCAACGGCCATGTCATCGATCCGTCGCAGAACCTCAGCCGCGTAACAGCCGTTGCGATTCAAGATGGCCGTGTGGCTGCGATCGGTGACGAGCTAGGGCCGGGTCTTGACGAGAAAAATCTCTACGGCAAGTACGTCTGCCCGGGCCTCGTCGACCTGCATGGGCATTGGTGGGAAGGCAGCTCGTGGGGAATCGACCCCGATATTTGCTTGAACCATGGCGTTACCACTGCCGTGGATGCGGGCACCACCGGGTTCATCAGTTTTCCGGCATTCCGCAGGATGCAAGTGAGTGCTGCCACCGTACGCGTGCTGGCGTTTGTGAACATCAGCGCCATTGGAATCCCGACCACACTAGTAGGTGAACTGGAGGACATCCGCTTCGCCCGCCCGATCGAAACCGGCCGGGTGATCGAAGCCAATCGGGACCTGTGCGTGGGAGTGAAGATCCGCGAGGGGACCATGACCGGAATTCATGGAACGGAAGCGATGGACAAAGCGCTGGAGGCGGCGAATTCTACTGGTCTGCGCGTCATGGTGCATATAACAAAAGGCGCCGACACGCGCCGTATCCTCGAACGATTGAGGCCGGGCGACATCGTCACGCATTGTTTCCAGGGACGGGGCGACGGGATTCTCAATTCCGATGATCATCGTTTGCTGCCTGAGGTTGTAAACGCGCGCAAACGTGGCGTTCAATTCGATGTTGGTCATGGCGCGGGCGCTTTCAGTTGGGACGTCGCACGCAGGGCCTTCGAATATTTCTTTTACCCCGATACCATCAGCACTGATCTACACCGGTTTTCAATTGCCCGTTGGGCTTTCGACATGCCTTCGGTGATGTCCAAGTTTTTGCATATGGGCATGTCGCTGGAGGATGTCATCCTTAAGTCGACCTGGGCGCCGGCGCAAGCCATCGACCGCGGCGACCAGCTGGGAACACTCAAACCAGGCGCCCCTGCGGATATTTTCGTGTTCGAACTGGAAGAAGGCAGCTTTCCGCTGGAAGATACTCATTTGCGCGCGGAGCGAGCTGTGCGGCGCATCCGGCCTGTTTTGACAATCAAGGCGGGCCAGATTATCGAGCCCGGCAGCTACCCGGTACGGCTGAGGGAGTTGGAGGAATGTGACCGGGACGTTTTTCGCTTCGTAGAAGAGACCGCCGGTCAGCGTGGCACGATAGGCAAGATCAACGCCGACGGATGATCGCGGTCGTGATAAACCGTCTGGCTGGCCCTTAGCATGCGTTCGCCGGTGAGCAGATCCGCGCCGGTGTTGAGGTTTCGATCATAGCGGGGAAAGTTGCTGCTCGCAATTTCGAGCCGGATGCGATGCCCTTGGCGGAAAAGGTTGGATGTCGCCCAGAGATCGATCTTGATCTTGTATATCTCGCCGGGAACCAGCGGTTCGGCCCTCTCGAACGAATTGCGGAAACGAAGACGGAGAATGCCGTCCGCGAGGTTTCGCGCAAATCCATCCGGATGGACGTCCACAAGTTTGGCCGTGAAATCTGTATCTACCGCCGAGGAACTCACGAATAATTCCGCCGTGACCGGGCCAGTCACTTCCATGTCCGAGTCCAGCGGCAGCGTGGAGTAAACTAACACGTCCGCCCGATTTTCGACGGGCCGCTGATCGAAAACACCAGGCGCCAGATGGTCATGATCGCAGCAGTTTCCTCCGCCCTGAGTGCGGACAGGATTTGCCGGATCGTAAACAAACGCATCGGGAGATTCAGCTTCGGGCGCCGAATCGCTCAAAGAACCGTCGCCGTGCAAGGAATTGGCGCTTCCGCCGGAATGCAAGTGAAAACGCGTGGATCTGGCGCGCCGCAGAGGCCAGTCCTCTTCTTCGCGCCAGACATTTTCGCCCATCACGAAAATTCGGACTGGCTTTTCGGCCAAGCCGCTGACCATACCTTTCAACGTGTAATCGAACCAGCGAAGCATTTCGTCTTCTTCGTTCGAACAGCCTTCGGGAGCAAAACTCACTTCTCCGGCTTTGCCATCCCGAAAACTGGCCGAATCGTGATACCACGGCCCGATCATCAAACGCTGCCCGTTGCGCGCCTCTGCAGTTCCCCCGTGCGCCTTGAGACCCATGTAGTTTCTGAGCGTACCGTTCAGAAAAATGTCGTACCAGCCGCCAACGTGATAGCAAGGAACCGCAATGTTTCCGAAGCGCCCGTTGAGCGACCACTGCTTCCAGTAATCGTCATAGGTCGAATGCTCCAGCCAATGAAAAAAGTAGGGAGCCAGGTCGCGAACCGAACCCGTTTCAAAAAACGAGAACCCGCCGAGCGGAAGCTCCCACACCCGATTCATGGCGTTGGCGCTCTTTTTCACACGGCGGTCTAGCGTGTCGGGAGCGAGCCGGAACGACGCCCAGGATTCATTGAAGAACTGCTGGAACGCGCCGCCACGATAGGTCCATTCGTCGTAGTAATCGCATGCCGTGACCACCGGAAATAACGAAACCAGGTGCGGCGGCTGCGCGAGCGCAGCGGACATTTGCGTTACGCCCAAGTAAGACCATCCGAACATTCCCACCTTGCCGTTCGAATAGGGCAGCGCCGCGGCCCATTCCACGGTGTCGTAGCCGTCGTCCACCTCGTGTTGGAATGGATACCAGTCGCCGTCAGAGGCGAACCTGCCCCGGACATCCTGCAAGATCACTACATATCCGCGAGCGGCCGCGCGGATAGCAAAGGGCGCGCCGTTGGCATTGTAATTCGCTTTGTTATACGGGGTCCGCTGCATGATTACGGGGAAGCGTCCGGCCGCGGTGGGGCGGAAGACATCGGCGCGCAGGACCACGCCATCGCGCATCTTCGCGATGATGTCGCGCTCCATCTGGATTTCGTAGCGTTGTTCGTCCATCAGCGAGCGACGGGAGCGCTTACTTTATCCCGGGTGGCTTCGAGCAGCAGGACTGCGTCTTCGCTCGACAACGCCGGCGTGAGCGGGCGCAGGCCCGAGTTCGGGAAGACACCGGCAAGGGTGGCGTCACCAGTTTCCGGATTGATCCATGTAGCTCGGACGTTTTCCGAGGTCGTGATCTTACCGAAGTCGACGGTCACGGGGTTGCGGGTGCTGAAGTAAAGAATCGCCCAGTCGCCGTTCATGGAGCAGGCTGCGGCATTCAGATCCTTGTCGCTTCCGTGCCCCACGGCGATCACGGATTGATCGGGCAGCAATGTCCACCAAGTGTGAGAGGAGAGAAGCTGCTTCAGAACGCCCATCTGTCGGGCGCCCGGCGAATCCAGCGACTGACGCCACGTTGGGTTCTTGCGCCACATATCGTTGTGGCCGTAAGTATGGAAACCGCCCGCGAGAAATGCCCACCAGGCTTGTTTACGAACTACCAGCGGCGTAATGGGGCGGCTGGGATATTCCGGACCTTCTTCGTAGGCTCCTTCGGCCAGAACCACCGGTTTGACGGGAAGGCGGCAGTAATCGGCCAGGACCAGCGAATGGATGCGCCAGTAATCGCTCCAGGTTTGGATGGTGTTATAGGCGAGCCATTTCTCGGTGTGGAAGTAACTGGACGAGTTGCCTCCGCCCGGATGGAAAGTGATCAAATGCTCGCCGCCGTCGCCTTCCTGAAGGCCGGCCGCCAGGGCCTTGGTAATTTCCGGATACTCGGAAGATTTCAAATCGAACCCATTCACCCAGATCAGATTGGGTACATTCTTATACCGGCGGCCAAGCCAGCGGCCATATTCGCGGGCGTTCGCCTCGGTGAAAATATGTTGTTTCTTGACGAATGTTCCGGACGTTCCGCCGGTCGGCATGATGGCGAGAATCAGATTCTTGCGGCGCGCGACCTCGAGGACCCGGTCGACATTCTTGAAGTACGATTCGTTCGGAGTAGCCGGATTCCAGTTGAGGAAGGGCAGATTGCCGCCCACATCTTCTGAGACCGGTTTCATGCCAGGGCCGCCGGTAAAGACCATCATCACGTTGATGATGGTGAATCCCTGGTGAGCCCGGTGATCCAGGTATGCTTCTGCTTCCGCCGGAGTATAGAGATTGGGTATGGTCCAAGCCGTATCGCCCAACCAGAAGAACGGCTGTCCATCGCGAAGGAAATAGTGGTCTTTCGGCGTTAGTATGGGCGCGGCGGCGAGCGCGCCCACGAATGCAATCGCAGCGAATAGTCCCAAACAACGTGGCATATTGAATCAAATTTACTTTGGTGGCAACATCGTAGCACTGTATTTTTGAGAGCAACGGCCGCCAGAGTGTTCCTGTCCGGGCAAGCTGAACGATCCACTTACACGCTGGCGCTGCGGGGCTATCGTCTTATGACAAAGAAAAAGAAAATCGTGATAGACCCATTTTGGTCCTCGGGTTACGCTCACCACAGGTTTCTCGCAAGTCCAGCAGGCAGTTCCGCACCTGTTGGCGGGCGATCCACTCCCGCGTAGGTGTGGCTGGGACGAAAGGAGTACCCCGTGAGGACATTGGTTGCGATAGCAGGCGCAATGATTTTTCTGGCACCCTTCGGCGCCAGCGCACAGGATCTCGCGAACATCAACGGTACAGTCACCGACCAATCCGGCGCGGTGGTTCCAACCGCCAACGTTACGGTGTCGAATCCTGACCGGGGCTTCGTCAGAAAGCTAGTCTCGGACTCGCAAGGCGAGTACACGGCCGCCCGCGTGCCAATTGGAAGCTACGTGATTACTGTCGAAAAGGCGGGCTTTCAGAAACTAGTGCGCAGCGGGATCACACTGCAGGTGGGGCAGACACTGCGGGCTGACCTGCAACTCCAGGTGGGCTCCGCCACGCAGGAAGTGGTTGTGAATGCGAGCGCTACTAAGGTTGACACGGAATCGGGCGCAATTTCGGACGTCGTGACCGGGGCACAGGTCAGCCAACTCAACCTGAATGCGAGGAATTTCGCAAATCTCGCAACGCTGGTGCCAGGCGCCGCAACGCTCGGCAGCGGATTCGATTCCTCGCATGTGGGCGTGTTGGCGGATGCCGCCATCTCCTTCAACGGCCTTCCGGTCAACATCCAGAACTGGGAGGTGGACGGCACCAACAACATCGATCAAGGCTCAGGCAGCGGTTCCATTATGACTTATCCGAGCGTCGATTCCATCGCTGAATTCCGCGTTTCCACATCAAACTATAGCGCGGAATACGGAAAATCCGGCGGCGCGAATATTGAGATTGTGACCAAGTCCGGAACCCGCCAGTTTCACGGTACGCTGTTTGAGTTCGTGCGGAACGACAGATTTGACGCCAATGACTGGTTTATCAACCGCACCATCACAGGCGACGGCAGTTCGGCGCCGCAAACCCCGCTCAAACGGAACAATTGGGGATTCACGTTAGGAGGTCCAATTTTCATCCCCGAGCACTATAACCACGACAAGAACAAGACATTTTTTTTCGTCTCCGAAGAATGGCGCGAGAACCGGGAGGGAACCGTCATCAGCTCGAGTGTGCCCACCCTGAGCATGCGTGCGGGCGATTTCAGTCAATGCGATCCGGCCTCGCCCAATTACAATATAGTGGCCGCTTCCGGTTGCGCGATTCCGATTAACCCGAATACGAATTTGCCCTATCCCGGTGACAAGGTTCCTGTGGACCCCACGGCTCAGGCGCTGCTCAACGCACTGGTGCCATTGCCTAACAATGGGATCAACACTTACACGGCGGCGCCCAGCCTTCCGACGAGTTTCAGGGAGGACATGTTCAAGATTGACGAGAACATCACGGACAACATCCGTGCCTTCTTCCGTTATACTCAAGACGCTTTTGAGTCAGATTTCGTCCCCACGCTATGGTCGTCCGCGAACTTCGGAACGGTGAAATCCAGGTGGACCAGCCCGGCCAAGTCGGCCGTGTTCCATCTGACGCAAAGCATCCGTCCGGACCTGCTGAACGAGTTCATCGCAAGCTTCTCGGCGGACGTGAATACGGTAAACAATTTCACCGGTTTCGACTCACCGGCTGGATCCATTAACAAGCCCTCTGGTTTCGCGATGAGTACGATTTTCCCGGCCAATCAGCTCCAGCCAAAACTGCCTGGGATCTCGTTAGCCGGCGGCGTTCCTTTTAACTTTGCCGAGTCGACGGGATTCGAGTTCTTCTTTTGGGATCCTCAACCGGCCATCAAGGACAACCTGGTCTGGAATCACGGCCGGCACACTCTGAAAACCGGCTTCTTCCTGCTCTATAACCACATCAATACAACCACTAACATCGGCTACAACACGCAAGGGTTCCTTTCGTTCGGGCCTGGCAACGGCTCCGCCATCAGCACCGGAAACGCACTCGCGGACATGGACCTGGGGCGCATTGCGAACTATCAGGAATACGGCAGAGTTGTAAATGGAAGCTTGCTGGGGGGTGCGGCGCTGGGCCACTGGCGGCAGTGGGATTTCGAGCCCTACATCCAGGACGATTGGCATGTGACGCAGCATCTCACGCTGAACATGGGTCTGCGCTATTCCTGGCTAACTGCTTTTCACGACGTTGAAAATCCGACTAACGATTCCCTTTTCATCCCGTCGCTCTATAATCCGGCCAAGCAGGCGCAATTGGATTCGAACGGCAACCTGATACCGGGCAGCGGAGCGAACTACCTGAACTACGGCAACGGGCTGGTCCAGTGCGGCTCCGGAGGAGTTCCGGAAGGCTGCTACAGGCCCCCTCGCGGCACGCTATCGCCGCGCTTCGGTTTCTCTTGGGATCCATTCGGAAAGAGCACAACGGCCATCCGCGGCGGCTATGCGCTCACCTGGGATAGCGGCAATCCCTTACACAACGGAGCGGGCTTTAACGGGAACCCTCCCACCGCCACAAATCTTTTCGGGTATAACATTAACGGCTATCAAAACGTGGTGCCCGGTCCGTTGGGGCCGGCGAGTTTCTCAAACGTGAATGTCCCCAAATGGCAGGAGATCCAGCAGTTCAATGTGGGAATCCAGCATCAATTCCGGGGGAACAACGTGCTCAGTGTGAGCTATGTCGGGACGCTGGGCCGTCACCTGCAGCAGAATGTCAATATCAACCAGGTTCCCGTGGGCCTGGGTACGGAAAACGTTCCGGCGCTGGCGGGCACGCCCGGTTGCGATGCGAAGGGAAATTGCAATGTCCAAAACATCCTGATCAACAACCTGGAGCCAACCGTTTTCTTCACACCGTATCGCGGTTACGCCGGCATCGCGCAACGCCAGATGACCGGAAACTCCAACTACAATTCCCTTCAGGCGAATTTCCGGCACGCTTTTAGTTACGGCCTCACGTTCCAGGCGGCCTACACCTGGGCGCATGAACTGGACAACATGTTCCAGGGCGGGAGCGCGAATTCCGGAGGGACCAATGGCATCAACGACTACGACCTGCACCGTTGGTACGGTACCGGAGGATTGAATCAGTCGCAGATTCTGATTCTGAACTACGTGTATGAGCTGCCTTTCTTCAAAGACGCATCCAATCACTTCGTCCGCTACGCGCTGGGCGGCTGGGAGATCAGCGGCATCAGCAGTTTCCAAACTGGCACGCCAGTAGGGGTCTATTGCGGGATCAACGGTTTGTCCACCGGGGTTGGCGGACCCACGGGCTGCAACGCTCTGGGGCCACTTGGTATCAAGAAGGGCACGGTGGATGATCCCCAATTCGGTCCTACGCCGAGCTGGTTCGATCCCGGCCTGCTGGGCCAGGTGACCGTTGCACAGCTTGCGGCCAATAACGAGCCAGGGATGTTCGGCTATATCGGAAAATACGCCTTGACCGGGCCCGGGCGCAATAACTGGGACTTGGCCCTGATGAAAAACATTTCCATGCCGTGGTTCGGAGGCGAACACAGTTCGCTGCAGTTCCGCGCAGAGAGCTACAACACGTTCAACCACCCGCAATGGACCGGGATAAACATCTTTTGCAGCAGTACAACCGCTCCCGGCGCCGCTTGCAACGGCAACCAGAACATTGGAAACGGCGAGGTGGCAAGTGCTGCCCCGCCACGCATTCTGCAACTTGGTTTGAAATTTATTTTTTGATGCGCGAAACCCGCCCAGTCGGCTATGATTACTGGGTACGGAGGGCGAAAGTGCCCATGCGAACGGAAAGAAGCGTGACCTGGCAGAGTGTCGATTCGTTTGTCGACCGCCAGATCAACTCCGAGAAATACCACGTCTGGCCGTTTGCTAATGCGTATCCGGTGGATGTGCGCTTCCTGATCCTGGATCGCCGGCACGACGTACCGTTGCATAGGCCGGATCATCTCGAGGTAGTGATTTTCGAATCCGGCGAACTCGGCTACGAAGTGGAAGGCCGTTCGTGCACCGTGCACAAGAACGACATCATCGTAGTGGGAGACCGCATCCGCCACCGTTGCCTCCCGCTGGGCATCTCGCAGCGCGAGGCCAGGTCGGTGGTGCTCTCGTTTCTTCCCAACCTGCTTCACTCGGGCGCCCCGCTGGGCGACGACGTGCAATATCTGATGCCGTTCAATTTGCTCGGTTCTTCGTTTCCAAACGTGATTCCGGCAGGCACGGGGCTTTCGCGTGAGATTCTGGATTTCGTCGAGCGCATCCGGAATGAATTGCCGGGGGCTTCCGAACGCTCTCGTCTCGCGATCAAGACATATTTAAGGATGATCCTGCTGGCCCTGGTAAATCACTACTCAGAGCTAGGCGCGACGCGCGAGTCAATTTACCAGCATGAGAGTAACGCTCGGCGATTGGCGCCGCTACTGGAGCGCATCGAGCAGCGCTATAGCGAACCGATCCGGGTAAACGACGCTGCCCGGCTTTGTGCGATGAGCGACTGCTCGTTCATGCATCTGTTCAAAGATGTGACCGGCCAGTCTTTTGTGGCCTACCTGAATAATTTCCGCGTAGCGCGGGCTCAAGATTTGCTGGCGTCTTCCGACCAAGCTATTTCCGAGATCAGCCTGGAAACCGGATTCTGCAACCAGAGCTACTTCGGTGTCATCTTCCGGCGCATCACTGGTATAACGCCGCTCCAGTACCGCATGAGTCATAGGCGACCCCGCAAAGCCGCTAACTGAGCCGCGCGCGTAAGCAAGCGTTGGTAAAATCGGTTGGCAGGCGAAAGCGCCTGCCCCACACTCTTCCACCGCAACGTGGGGCAGACGCTTCCGTCTGCCAACCCGGCGATTTTTTCGCAGCTTCGCCTTAGACCGCAGTCAGCCCGCCGTCCACCGTGAAAATGCCTCCCACGCAGTAATCTGAATCTTCAGAAGCTAGAAAAACCGCGATCCCTGCCAGGTCCTGCGGCGTCCCCAGTCTACGCGCCGGCGCGATCTCCGCGAAGTGCTTCCGCATCTGGGGATCGGAAAGCTCAACCGCATTCATAGGCGTGTCGATGGTGCCGGGGATAATCGCGTTGACCCGAATGTGGTGAGGTGCGTAATCCGCTGCCATGGCCCGCATGAGCCCGATCACGCCGCCCTTGCTGGTGCTATAAGCGGTCAGGCGAGTGAAGCCGAAAATACCCGTTGGCGATGCCACGTGGATGACGGACCCGCTGCCTTGCCGCAACATTGTTGGGATGACGTACTTCGAGCACAGCCAGTATCCGCGCAGATTCACGGCCATGGTGCGGTCCCAAGCCTCGTTGCTTAACTCATGCGCTGGCGCTTCCTCATGCACCAGCAGCACCGCAGCGTTGTTGCAGAGAATATCGATTCGTCCGTAGCGATCGAGGGCTTTCCCGGTCATCGCTTGGACTTGCGCTTCGTCAGAAACATCGGTTTGGACAAACAGCGCTTCGCCGCCTTTCGAAATCGCTTGTGCCGCGGATTCTCCGTTGGTGGTGTCGACTTCAGCTATCACCACGGCCGCTCCCTCGGCGCCGAAACGCTCGGCAATGGCCCGGCCGATGCCAGCGCCCGCACCGGTGACGATTGCGACTTTGTTCTTCAATCGCATGCTTACCTCATGTTCAGTTTTCGCTTGAAGCCGCCGGTCTGCACCGCCAGGTATACGATACCCGCCACGGTCCACCATGCACCCACACGCATGGCCAACGGCGAAATGCTCAACCAGATATAGAAGCAGATCACAAAACCCAGCACCGGACAAACCAGATTGGTCCAGATGCCGGAACCGCTTCGTTCCCGCAGGCGCACGAAGTAATGGCTGATCACCGAAACATTTACCGCCATGAACCCCAAACAGGCGCCGAAATTCACCAGCTCCGCGCTCTGGTCCAAGTCGAAAATCAGCGCTCCCACACAAGCGAGACTGCCCATCAGGAGAACGCTATAGATGGGCGTGCGCAGTACCGGGTGGACGTAACCGAACAAAACGTGCGGGAGGCGGCCATCCCGCGCCATGCCGAACAAAAGTCGTGACGCGCTGGCCTGGCTGGTGATGCCGCTAGCCCAGGCTTGGCCAATCACCAGGAACGCAATCAGAAAAAACAGGCCCGCGCCTCCAATCAGGCGCCCCACATCGGAGAAGGCGGTTTCGATAGGGTTGAATTTCGAATAGTCGGGCCAAATCAATTGTCCAAGGTAGGTCTGGAGAATGAAGAGAACGCCGGCGATGAAACAAACCAACACGGTTGCGCGTCCCACATTTTTTTTTGGATCCTTGGAATCCTCGGCCAGCGTGGAGATCCCGTCAAATCCCAGAAACGAGAGCACCGCGATTGGAGTGGCCGACATAATGGCGGCCATCGAAAAGGTTTGTGGATCGTAAAACGGCTTTATCGACATCAGTGTTCCCGCGCCGGTTCCACCCAGCAGCGCGCGAACAGCCGCGGCGACAAACCACACGATAGAAATGGACAGGACGCCATTGAAGACGATGGTGGCGCGCGAAGTCATCTCGATTCCGGCGAGATTGATTCCGGTCATAGTGGCGGCTGTGATCAGCACCCAAACCGAGTAAGGCACCGAGGGCGCGAGCTTGTTGGATGTAACGGCAGCGACGATGACGCACAGCATCGGCATCAGCAGGTAGTCCAGGATCATGATCCAGCCGGCCAGATAGCCAGCCACCGGGTGGATCGCGCGGGAGGCATAGGCATAGGTTGATCCGGCTTCCGGGAACGCAGCGGCCATGCGCCCGTAGCTTACGGCGGTGAAGCTGATGGCCAACATCGCAACGAGATATACCATCGCGAAATGGCCATGCGATTTTACCGAGCCCACTCCGAAGAAAGTGTAAGGCGCGGTGGGTCCCACGAATGCCAGTCCAAAAAGCACCAGCGCCCATAGAGACAGTACGGGCTTGAATGCGTGCCCGCCGCTAGTGGGGCTGGCTTCAGATGGCGTGGAGTGGGCCGGGGCTTTCAACGGGCGACGCCGGCAGGCTCCGGTGCCGCGCGTTTCACTTTTTGCCTATCTACTTCCTGTTGGATGAAGGCCACGGTATCGGAGCAAATTTCAAGCATCTGCTTAAAGTCGGCCTCAGGCGTGGTCAACGGCGGCTTGAATTTCAGAACGTTGGCGCCAATACCACCGAATTGCGTAATCAGACCGTGGTCCAGCGCGTATTCCCAGGCCTTGCGGCACGCGGTTGTGGCAGGGCCTTTGGTCTCGCGATCTTCGACAAAGTCGACGCCGATAAATAAACCGGGACCGCGCACATCGCCGATCACTTCATAGCGTCGGGCGAGCTGGCGGAACCATTCTGTCGCTTCCGCGCCCAGCACGCGTGCCCGTTCGGCCAGATTCTCTTTCTCCACAATATCCAGTACGGCCAATCCGGCCGCCGCCGCAACAGGTTGGTTCATGAACGTGAGCATGTGCCAGGCTTCCGATTCCAGCGTGTCCGGGATCAGGTCCTTGCGGGTAGTGAAGGTGCCGATGGGAAATCCGCCGCCCAGGGCTTTGCCGGCCACCAGAATATCCGGTCGAACATCGAACAGATCCGAGGCCCACGTTGCACCGCAGCGAGCTAGGCCGGTCTGGATCTCGTCCACGATCAGCAGCACGCCGCGCTCGCGGCAGACTCGCTGGATGCCGCGATAGTATTCCGCGGGGAACAAAGAGTGACCGTTCGGGCCCTGCACAATTTCCATCAGGAACGCGGCAACTTGTCCGGAGCTGGCCCCATCCAAATCGGCTTCCAGCGCATGCACTGCCGCGCGCCAGTTCTCAGGACCTTCACCCAAGGGAGGGCGGTAGGAATCAGCCGAAGGGATCTGGCGAAACGCCGGCCATCGTATTGCACCTGGCAACCAACTCCGCATCGCAGGCATTCCCGTGAGTCCCATCGTAGCGAGCGACATACCGTGATAGGCGCCAGTGAGCGAGATCACTTCCACCCGTCCGGTCACGCGGATAGCGAACTTGATGGCCGCCTCCACCGCTTCGCCGCCGCCGGTACAAATGAAAGTTTTGGTCAATCCATGAGGCGTAATCGCGGCCAGCCTGCGGCAGAACTCGATGACCGGTACGCTCTCGTGCAAAATGTTGGTGGAAGGAAGCTTCGCCATCTGACGAGCCACCGCCTCAGCCACCGCGGGATGCGCGTGACCCACCATGGCCGGACCGGCCGAGCCGGACATCGTGTCCAAATACATTTTTCCGTCAAGATCCCAGAGCCGGGATCCTTCGCCCCGATCGAAGATCAGCGATTTTTCTTTCTTGACAGCGTGCAAAACATAGTCGTTTGATAGGGACCTGTAATCTGTAGTCACTCTTCCCTCCGCAGCCTGAGCGGGCCGACGCATCCGTTCTAACGCAGATCCGAGCGCCATATCTATTAAGAAACCACGAATTTCTGTCGGAAGGCGGGCCTCACCATAGAGGATACGTTTCCGACAAAATTAGATTGGAAGTTTATATACGCCGGACCCGCACGCGAATACCGTTGGTATACGGATGATTAGACCCCTTCGCTGGAGTTTCGCCGGTGCGCTTGCCTGTACGTTCTTGGCGTTCGGCGCCGGCCCATACCCGGTCAAAGTCGGACCCGATCACAGGCATCTGGTGGACCAAAGCGGCGCGCCATTTCTGGTTCAGGGCGACGCACCCTGGTCCCTTATCTCGGGACTTACCCGCGAGGAAGCGGAGCTTTATCTGGAGAAGCGGCGTAGCCAGGGATTCAACTCCATCATCGTCAATCTCATTGAGCACAAGTTCCGCGGACCCGTGAATCGGTACGGGGAAGGGCCGTTCACCACGGCAGGCGATTTTTCAACGCCCAATGAGAAATATTTCGAACACGCCGATTGGGTGATCAAAAAAGCTGAAGAGAAAGGCATGCAGGTGTTTCTGGCTCCCATTTACCTGGGATATATTGGCACCGACGAAGGATGGATTGAGGAAGGTTTGAAGAATGGACCGGAGAAGTGCCGGGCCTGGGGGCGCTATGTGGGAAGGCGGTATCGTGATTTCGACAATCTGGTCTGGATGATTGGAGGCGACCGCAATCCCGAAAAAGCGCGTGAGGACGTCGACGCCATCGTCGCCGGCATTCAGGAGTACGATTACCGACATCTGTTCACAGCTCACTGTCATCCCGAAAACTCCGCTATCGACCAGTACAAGAACGACGGCTGGCTGAACCTGAACACCACCTACACCTACAACATTGTCCACGGAATGTTGCTTGCGGATTACAATCGTGTTCCACCCATGCCGTTCATATTGACCGAATCAACCTATGAAGGTGAGCACAATGCCTCCGCGGTTCAGGTGCGGAGACAAGCCTACTGGGCCTTGTTGTGCGGATCTACGGGCCAAATGATGGGGAACCGTCCCATCTGGCTTTTCGATCCCGGTTGGCAAGCCGCGCTCGACTCTACAGGCGCCCAGGATATGTCGCGCCTTAAGACCCTGTTCACGTCCCGGCCCTGGTATCAACTTGTACCGGATCTAAAACACGAAGTGGTTGTGGATGGCCTGGGGGAATTTAGGGGTCTTGATTATTTGGCTGCGGCGCGGACCGAAGACGGCGCTACGGTAATCGCTTATCTTCCCACCGCTCGGACATTCACCGTGGACTTGACCAAGATTGCCGGCAATGCTGCCAAAGCGTGGTGGTTCAATCCGAGGACTGGAAAATCGGATCCGGCCGGCGAATTCCCAACCACTGGCAAGAAACAGTTCACGCCGCCCGGCGATGGCGACTGGGTATTAGTGCTGGATGACGCGTCGCGAAAAGCGGCTGCGCCGGGGCACTCCTAGGAAAATTCTGACCGTGCTACCCGTCTCGCTGTGCCTTTTCGCTTCGACCCCGGATATTGTCGACCTCGGATTTATCGTGAAGGTGTTGACGGGAGATCTCGGCGAGTTAGCAAGGCGCGCGGTGGAGTGGGGGTATTCAGGAATAGAATTCATGCCGGATCCGGAGAAAATTCCAGAGCCCGCGGCGATGGAACGGGCGCTCAAGGCCACGGGCGCGGTTATGCCGGTGGTGAACTCTGGACGGATGGGAGTACAGGGCATGGCCCTGCTCCACGAAGACGATGGGGTGCAACGCAAATCGATCGCCGCGTTTAAAAGGATGCTCGATTTCGCCGGCTATTTTCAGGCACGAGTGGGTCTGGGAGTAGCTCGTGGCAAGGGAATACCGGACCGAAGCCAGCTGGCCAATGACGTTTTTTTCGAACTGGCGCAGCACGCCGAATACGCGGGCTCCGTGATCATGCTGGAGCCGGCCGATCCAGGCGTGACGGCGTTCATCAACACCATGGATGAAGCGATGGCCTGGGTGCGACGCATCGAGAGCCCCGCCTTCAGCATCATGTTGGATACGTTCCAGCTTGCTGAAGCGGAGCCATCCATTGAACACGGCATCCGTGCAGCCCGTGGGCAGGCGGAACATATTCACCTTTATGATCCCAGCCGCTGGCCTCCTGGCTTAGCCGGCGGAAACAGCCGTCTGGATTGGCCGCGAATTTTCGCTTTGCTACGCGAGACCGGTTTTCACGGCTCCGCCTCTGTGGTGCTTGCGCCCGAAGGCGACCCTGCCGAAGCGGCGCGCAAAACGGCGTCATTTTTGAGCCACGCTTTGACATCGCCTTCCGATGTTTTGCAGAATGCTGAGGCCCGATGATTTTCGCAAATGGCTTTAACGCCCCGGAAGGCCCTGTAGCACTTCCCGACGGAACTTGGCTCGTCGTGGAAGGCGGGGCTGACCGCGGCTGCGTAACCCAAATCAGCGCCGACGGCAGGGACAAGCGCGTGGTGGGGAAAACCGGCCGTCCGAATGGGCTCGCGGTCGACTCGGAAGGCATCATCTGGGTAGCGGAATCGAAGACGCCTTCTTTGGTCCGGCTGACCATGGATGGCAAAGCGGAAGTGGTTGCCACGGGTTGTGACGGAGAGCCGTTCCTGTTTCCGAACGACCTGTGTTTCGGTCCCGACGGAGCCCTCTATCTGACCGATTCGGGCGTCGTCATCCAGGATTTCGCCCCGAACAATAAGATCCGGCCCGACTATATGAGTGTCCGTTACGATGGACGCGTCTATCGCGTTGACGTCCAAACCGGCGGCGTGACCAAGCTCGACAGCGGAATTAAATTCACCAATGGAATAGCGTTCGGCCCGGATAATCTGCTCTACGTCAATGAGACGCTCACCGGGAACATCTACCGCTACGAGTCGAACGGCGGCCCGCGCATCTTGTTCGGCAATGTGATCCGGTCCGATGCTCCCCCCGGCTGGAAGGGACCCGACGGCATGGCTTTCGGCGAAGATGGCAGGCTCTACGTTGCAGTGTTCGGACAGCGGGACGTAACGGTGCTGGGCGCCGGCGGCGAAGTTGCGGAGCGCATTCCAACGGACGGCAACCTACCTACCAACGTCGCTTTTGCACTACCGGGCCGCAAGCGGATTCACGTCACCGAGTACGAATTTGGGCAAGTGGAAGCGTTCGATATTTCCTGCGACGGACTACCGCTGTGGACTGGACCGGCAAAGAGGTGAATGCATGCGAATGAAGAAATTTATCAACCGTCCGGAGAACATCGTGCCGGAGTTGCTGGAAGGTCTCGCTCTGGCGTTCCCTGATAAAGTGCGGCTGACGGGCAGCAACCTGATTGCGCGCGCCGTGCCTAAGTCGAAAGACAAAGTGGCCTTAGTGACACTGGGCGGAAGCGGCCATGAGCCCGGATTAAGCGGCTTCGTGGGCGAAGGGATGCTCGACGCAAGCGTGGCAGGCGAGATTTTCGCGGCGCCCGGAGCTCCGCGGGTTCTGGAAGCCATCAAGCTGGTTCACGGCGATGCTGGAGTTCTGCTGGTGGTGCTGAATCACGCGGGAGACGTTCTATCCGCGAACATCACCATGGATATGGCCAAACGCGAGGGGCTGAATGTGAAAATGATCCTTACTCATGAGGACATTTCGAGTGGCCCGAAAGATCAACCCGAAGAGCGTCGCGGCCTGGTTGGGTTCCTGCCGGTCTACAAAGTGGCCGGCGCGGCCGCTGAGCAGGGACGCACTCTCGACCAGTGTTTGCAGATCGCCCAACGCATGGAACAGAACATGCGGACTCTCGCGGTTGCCGTGAGCACGGCCACGCATCCCTCCACCGGCCAGCCGATTTTCGAACTCGGCGATGATGAAATGGAAATCGGCATGGGCCAACATGGCGAAGCCGGAACCGGCCGCATGAAATTAAAGACTGCCGACGAAACCGCTGAAATTATGCTTGAAATGCTGCTCGCGGATCTGGAAGCGAAAGTGGGTGAGGAACTGCTCGTCATCGTCAACGGCGCGGGAGCCACCACGCTGATGGAGCTGCTGATCCTGTTCCGGCGAGTCAGTCAGGTTTTGAAGGCGAAGAAAATCAAGCTGGCCCGCGCCAAAGTTGGCGAATTCATCACAACGCAGGAACAGGCTGGTATCCAGATGATGATTGCGCGATTGGATGCCGAACTTACCGGGCTCTGGGACGCGCCTTGCGATACACCGTACTTTGTAGTGCGATGACCGGGACGATTGGACAACACGAATTGTCGCAAATGTTTCGGAGTGCCGCGGCGCGCATTCGCGAACGGCACGGGGAGCTTTCGGTGCTGGATTCCGTTTCAGGTGACGGCGATCATGGCACCACCATGCTGCGTATTGTCGATCAGCTCGACATCGCTCAGTCATCATCGGAGCCGAAAACCATTCTCCACGATGCAGGCTGGAAAATTCTCAACGTAGACGGCGGCGCTTCCAGTTCACTCTTGGGAACGTTTTTTCTGGGAATGACGGAGGCGCCGGAGTGCAACAGTCCACTGGACTGTCCGGCGCTGGCCGCTACGTTTGAAGCCGGCCTGGCTGCCGTTTCGAAGCAGACTCGGGCCCGGCCCGGCGACAAGACCATGATGGACGCGCTGGTTCCCGCGATAGAATCGCTGCGGGCGGCTGTCCACGCGGGCAAAAGCGTGGTGGAGGCTATGCAGGACGCGGCCGGGGCGGCTCGCGCGGGAGCGGAATCCACTAGCGGCCTCACTGCGCGCTTCGGGCGCGCCAAGTTTCTAGGAGAAAAAACGCGCGGGCATCAGGACCCTGGAGCAGCCTCCATTGCGCTGCTCTTCGAAGGGTTCTCCATGGCCCTCGCTGAATCAAAGGAGACACAGTAAATGCCAGATGTTGACGACGTTCAAGATGGAAAGAACTACCATTTCGGCGTCCCTATGCAGGCCAACGCCTTTTTCTTAAGAGGAAGCAACTCGCTGGATTGGGGGATGAAGAACCGTCTCGCCCGGATCTTTAATCCGGCCACCGGTAAGACCGTAATGCTGGCCGTGGACCACGGTTACTTTCAGGGTCCCACCACCGGCCTCGAGCGCATCGACGTTTCCATCGTCCCGTTGGTGCCCTATTCGGACGCGCTCATGATCACGCGTGGCGCCTTGCGCACCAGCATCCCCGCTGAGATGTCGAAACCCGTGGTGCTGCGATCCACCGGCGGACAGAGTATCCTCAAAGAGCTTTCGAATGAGCTGGTGGCTGTTGACGTCCAGGACGCTGTGCGATTGAATGCATCGGCCATGGCGGTGCAGGTTTACATCGGCGGCGAACATGAGCACCAGTCCATCGGCAATCTGGTGAAAGCCGTGGACGCGGGCAACCAATACGGCATTCCTACGCTGGCCGTCACGGGCGTGGGCAAGGAGCTGGTGCGCGATTGGAAATACTTGAGCCTGGCCACGCGCATCTGCGCGGAGATGGGCGCGCACTTCGTCAAAACCTATTTCTGTGAAAAGAGTTTCGCGCGAGTGGTTGCGGCTTGTCCGGTTCCTCTCGTCATCGCCGGCGGCAAGAAGCTGCCGGAGTTGGACGCCTTAAAGATGGCCTTCGAAGCGATCGATCAGGGCGCCGCTGGCGTCGATATGGGCCGGAACATTTTCCAATGCGAGGCGCCCATCGCGATGATTCAGGCGGTTCGCTCAGTGGTGCACGATCAGGAAAAACCTGAGAAAGCCTACCAGCTGTACCTCTCGTTGAAAAAAGATTCACAAGTTATCCCCAACAGGAGCTGAGCATGAAGAAAGAGACCACCGAAGTCGTCTGCGTCGCCGAATTTTGGGCCAAGGAAGGCAAGACCGATGCGTTAATCGCCGCCATGCATCCTCTCATGCAACCCACCCACAAGGAGCCTGGCTGCATCCGCTATGAGTTGAACCAGCGCGTGGACGATCCTCGCTGGATCACCTACGTCGAAAAATGGAAAGATAAGAAAACCTTCGACGAACATTGTGCCATGCCCTATATCACGCATTTCTTTAACGATGTCCAGCCGGGGCTGGTGGAGAAATTCGAGGTGAAGCTATACCAGGAGCTGCTGCCGTAGAGCGAGTGATGAGAGCCCATGAGATCGACACGCCCGCGTTACTAGTTGACCTGGATGCCATGGAGAGCAATCTCCAGCGGATGGCCGGATTCTTCCGCGACCAGCCAACCAAGCTGCGGCCACATTTCAAGAACCACAAGGTCCCCATGCTGGCCTGGAAACAGATGGAGGCTGGCGCAATCGGGATGACTTGCGCTACGCTACGCGAGGCCGAGATTCTGGTGGATCATGGGGTGCGCAGCATCCTGATCGCCAACGAAATCGCGGGCGAGAGCAAAATCAAGCAGTTTGCGGATCTGTCCCGCCACGCCGATCTCATGGTGGCGGTGGATCATGAGCGCGTGATTTCCGACATCGCCTGTGTGGCGCGTAAGCAAGGCCGGCCGCTGAGTGTTGTGGTGGATATCAACGTCGGCCTCAACCGTTGCGGCGTTCAGCCGGGCCAGCCCGCTTGCCGTCTCGCCAAATCGGCAGTGGAACAGGGCCTGAGGTTCCGCGGCCTGATGGGTTACGAAGGCCAACTCCAGGTGCTTGCTCCAAGCGACGAGCGGGATGAACGCGTGCGGGCGGTCGCAAAGTCTCTGGTAGATTCAAGAATTCTGATCGAGCGCGAAGGGATTCCGATTGAGATCGTTTCGACCGGCGGTACAGGTACTTACTACGTTAGCGGCGCGTTTCCAGGCGTGACCGAAATCCAGGCCGGCTCCTATCTGCTGATGGACACGTTGTACGTGAATCGCGGCTCACCCTTTACGCGCGCTCTGACTCTCCTCGCATCCGTGATCAGCCAGCCCGAGCCGCATCGTGCCGTAATCGACTGTGGCATGAAGGAGCTGAGTGCCGAGCGCGGTCTTTCGATCGTCAAAGACATCGAGGGATTGGAGCTGAAAGCGCTGCACGCCGAGCATGGACTCCTGGAAGTTCAGAATCCGCGCGTGCGCCTCGAAATGGGTCAGAAGATTGAGCTGTGGGTGCACTACAGCGACGCCACGGTGAATCTCCACCATCGCATGTACGGCATCCGCAAAGGCGAAGTGGAAGACGTTTTCCGGATAGAACACTGACCACCCGTAGACTTTCAACAGGCTTCGGCGGCGCTGGACTAGAAAAATGTCGCGCAGGACACGGATCATAATTTGTGACGCCAAAAGACCTTATTGGCGCGGAGGGAGTTGTTGAAATTCTGCAATACAAGAAGCGACGTTACTACCCTAACTCTTTCCATCAAACTGTGGTCCGATCCTGTGCAGGCGGCCCAATGAACTGGCGCCCCTCCGAGAAACGAAAACTAGCATAGGATCAAACCCTATCATCTGTGGGCAGGTCGCGTCTGGCCGATAAATTATTGGAGAACACGATTTCTTAGGCTGGCCGGGCGCGTCCGCTATCTTATGGCCGTCCATCACGGCTAGTCAATCCCCTCAGAGGTTGCTGCGCTTACTGATGAGGCAGCGAATTGATCGAAAATTCGAGCCGTTTTACTTCGCCGGGACAGAGTGCCCGGCCATTGTGTCGTCTGGCGCCAGACTGCAATGGATTTGGGCACTTTTGGGCAATGCGCGACGGCGATGATGGCAAATGTGGCACTCGCGGCAACGACCACTCTATAACTTGCAGAGGCCAGGCGGGGCTGAAGGGTTCGAATCGCACCCTCACCGCCAAAGCTATTGATGTGGAAATTCGTGGCTTTGTAGAACCTATCGCCTAAGTCGCGAAGCTCGCTAAGCATAGGGGTGTACTTCGTCCGCATGATCTTGGACGTTCACGGAATGGCCCGCCGATACATCAGCCTTGCCGAGCAGCAAGGTCTCGTCGTTCGATCAGGCTCGCCACCCACCAAAAAGGTAAGCTGGTGGTCGCAACATCAGGCATGATAGCGCCCGCGGCAACCGCTACAAAACCCGCCATCAAAGCATACTCAACGAGGTCCTGGCCTCGCGTAACGACTTCTCCTGCATCACTGGATATTGGTACCATTTACTGCGACAGGGACGAAACAATAATCGGTTGCAACGACGTTGTTGGGGTGTATACTAAGGCCACAACAAGAAGCGGAAATCCTGGGCTGCTGAATTTAGTTTCTCGGAATCAATGTCTATTGATTGGATAGGACATCTAAGAGCAGCGGTCATTCTAGGCGTTGGATTTGATCAAACGCGGGATCAAAGTTGCCCAGCGTCGCGCTAGAGAAGTGAGCGTAGAACGAACATCCCCTGATTCCCCGCGGAACTTATCGAAACCGGTGCGATTTCGCCGCTAGCGATCGTCATTCACGTACTGCCGCTGAGACGTCAAAATCGTGCAAGTATGAGCAGAGACCGTAAATCTGGCCACCTGCGGCCCGGCAAAATTGACGAGCGGGTTAAACAGCTTCGCGCTTATCCTCGCCGCTTCTTCCGCTTCGCCGCTCAATACGCCTTCATGCGCTGGGATTGTGCTTTGGGCGCGCCGGCCAACCTTCCGTTCTTGCGCTTCTTTATCGCCCGGTTGAGTTTTGTCGCGGTCTGCGATGAGTAGCGCAATGATGTGTTCCGTCGGCATGAGCGTTTGATCCAAGCACAACCCCGACGATCATGAAGGAAACGGTCTGGTAAGCCCAGCGAACGGACTGCGCTAATCTAAGCAGGATGCTACGACTGCTCATGGCAAGTTTTCTGACGGCGACTGTGTTGGCTGCGCATGGGCCCGTGTACGTCGTGCTCTGGTTCGACACGGAAGACTACATCGAACCGGCGGCGGATGATGCAGCCTTACGGATCGCGGCCGATCTCGATAAATTGGGCGTGCGTGCCACGTTCAAGGTGGTCGGCGAGAAGGCGCGCGTGCTGGAATCGCGTGGGCGGATAGACGTGATCCGCGCACTGGGGCGCCACGACATTGGTTACCACTCAAATTTCCACAGCGTTCAGCCCACACCGGCGCTCTATCTGCGCGGCATGGGCTGGTTGGATGGCGCGGCTGAATTCGAACGCCGTGAAAGGCCCGGCGTCGAAGATGTTCGCCGCATTTTCGGAATCACACCCAGCTGTTATGGCCAGCCGGGTAGTTCCTGGGCACCTCAAACATTCCGCGCGCTACTCCGCCTCGGAATTCCCGTATATCTGGACGAAGGGGAGCAGGTGGGAGTCGGCGAACAGCCGTTCTGGTTCGGCGGAATGCTGAACGTCTTTAACATGGGACGGTACCAGCTGCGGGCTTCACTCAACGATGAAAGCACGTTGCCGGAAGCACTTGAAAAATTCGACCATGCCGCCGAGGAGTTGGAAGCCAAAGGCGGCGGGGTCATCAGCATCTACTACCATCCGACCGAATTTGTCACCACTGCATTCTGGGACCTGAATTTCGCCAAGGGTGCAAATCCAGAACGGAACGAATGGAAGAAACCACCTCGGCGCACGGCGGAGGAGTCCGAACGGTGTTACCGTATTCTGACCCGTTATGTGGAACATGCCAAGGCGCGTCCCAGCGTACGCTTCGTGACCGCACGCGAGTTGCCGCTGCTTTATGAGAGCCAGCTCGGGCGCGCCGGCGATCGAGCCTCCATTGCCAGGCATTTGGCCGAGCAGGAGACGTTTCTAGTAACAGATCACGGCGCGCTGTCGCCGGCGGAGATGCTCCAAATTCTTCTCGGAATGGAGCCGGCTGCTGTAGAGGGGCCTATTGCGCGCGGAGCCACCACATATCATTTTGGGGAAATCTCCCGGCCTGCATTCGAGCGTGCCAAGGCCGACGCTTCGGGATTCATTCGCACGAACCGGCGTTTACCGGCAGAGGTCTGGATCGGATCCCAGAAGCTCTCCCTCGCCGATTTCGCAGCCACGCTGGCGGACGATGACGGCAGCGCGAAGGGTATCGCAGTCCGCAAAGGCAATCTGGAGATGGAGAAATATGTGGCAACGGATGCGCGGCGCAGCTTCGAATGGCCGATCCATCCCGAAGGATTCAGTGCGCCGGAATTACTGGAACTAGCTCGCCTGCAAGCATGGACGCTTAAACCCGCAAGGTTGAAATAGGGAAAGGTGTAGCGACGAAGCGATCTGGGTGCAATCTCCCAGCCCTGCTTTACGCAGTATTCACAAGGCGATCGCCTGCCACTTAGCGGACTTCCATGTTGGCCGCCCAAAACGGCGGGGAATGCTTTGAACTGCGCGCGTCGATATGCATCATTCGCCGCTCGCTGGCGTCGGTGAGCTGCGTACCGTGGCGAGCCCCCCAGGCCACCAGTTCCAATCGCCTGCAATACGAAGAAGCGCTGGACCGATCACAATGCGAACCAGTGTCGCGTCAATAAACACGGCTACCGCCAGCGTAAATCCGATCATCTTAACCACCAGGAAGGTTCCGAACGTGAACGCTGCGAATACCACAATCATAATCGCGGCGGCGCTCGTAATCAGGCCTGCGGTTCTGGCTAGCCCCTCCGGGATCGCATCCATTTCGCTCAGACCGCTCCTCCTCGCTTCGAGGACTCGGGCGACCAAAAACACTTCATAATCCATGCTCAGTCCGAAGACGATGGCAAAGGCGACGATAGGCACTAGGGGGAACACGCTGCCAGTTGCCGCACGAACTCCCAGCAAGCTACTTCCGTATCCATCCTGAAAGACAAGAACCAATGCTCCGAAGGAGGCTGCAACCGAGAGCAAGTTGAGAGCGATGGCCTTCACCGCGGCGAAAAGCGATCGGAACCCGGCCAGGAGCGCCACTAGCGTCCCCACCACCACCAGCGCCATTACCGAAGCAAACCGGTCGAGGACAATAGTCTGATAATCGGCATTGAGTGCCGGGATGCCTCCAATGCGTAGCGTGGCGCCGGGTATTCCCGTGAGAGCCGGCGCGCCGGTCTTCCGCAGCTCACGCACCCAGTTGACCTGACCGTTCAGGGAAACGGAAGCCTTGGGTAACACCTCAAGCAACGCTGCACGTCCATCGCGACTCAGGAACGTTCGACGCGTTTCACGCGAGAGGTTGCCGAGGGAAGACCGGTTGCTCTCCGCCAGCGTCGTGATAGAGATCACGCGGTCGGAACGAGGGTCGCCCGCGAGCCGCTTGCTGAGACGATCGAGCGTATTCCACCCCGAGTCCGTTTCCGCAATGGAATCCGTTGGAAGTTCGAGAATCACGCGCAACGATTGAACAATGCCGGCACGATCCATTTTTTCCAGCGTGTGAAGCGCGTGAACCGATTCCGCCGCCGGCGGCAGCCAATCCCCCCTGGGGACATTGGTGTTGAGCCGCGCGGCCTGCGAGGCGAGCAGCAGCAAGGGTGTGCCCGCCAGGATGATCGCAAGCCAGGGATGGGCGACAATCACCTTCCCCCACTGCCTCCAGCGGTTTCCCGTGCGTGCAGCCCGATCCGCATCCAACTTCGCGGTAAAGGGCAACCGGCCGGCGTTAATCCGCGGACCGAGAACTGCCAGCACTGCCGGAACCAGGGTATTTGTGAGCAACACACTCATTCCCGCCACCAGGAATCCCGCCACACCGATGGAACGGACTTCGCTGATGGGAACCGTCAACAGGGCTAGAAATCCGATGCCTACCGTCGAGGCTGAAATCAGGAGTGTCGGACCCGCCTGACGTGCCGCCATGACTGAGGCTTTGGGTCCGTTGTGCCCGGCGGAAATGGCTTCGCGGAAGCGGCTGACCATGAGAAGCGCGTAGTCGATTCCCAAGCCTAGCCCAAGCATGGTGGCCAAATTCTGAACCAGAATGGACAAGTGCCAACGCAGGGCCAGGAACCCTGCAATCGCGAGTGTGGTCGCGATTGCAAGCTGGCCAACGGCTAATGGAATCAGGGCCGCCACCACGCTTCCGAAAGCCAACAGGAGAAGCGCGAGTGTCGCAGGAATCACCAGACTTTCGCCGTGCCGCACATCAGCGGCGCTGGCTTTCCGAATGTCGAAGTTGAGTGGCGTCTCGCCCGTCAGTTCGATCTTCACCGCCGGATAACGGCCCCGCAATTGATTTTGAAGAGCGTTCGCCCGCGCGTGAAGCATGGGGACCAACGACTCGACGGGACCCTCGGTGGACGCAAGTCCCACTAGAACAAAGGTTCCTCCTCCCTTGCCCAGGAAAACCGGATCGCGCAAATCGAGACGGGAAACCACTCCGGACACGCCGGGTTCCGCCCTCAGTCCCTCCACAATTGTTGCCAACGCCTGCTCGCCCTCCTGGGAATCCGCTGGTGGCAGTCCCTGAATCACCAGGACCACGCGGTCAACGAACGGCGACCGAAAACGAGTGGCCAATTCTTCGGTGACAATATGCGCTTCGCTACCTTCGACGCGGGTTGCAGTCTCCAGATGACGCTCAGCGTGAAAAGAAAATGGAAGAAGGGTAAGGACGGCGGCAAGGACTATCCCGGCCAGCCAGAAATGGCGCCAATGCACGAGATTCATGATCGCATGATCGCCAGTCCTCCGGCGTGATCTGCGAAGATTGGTCAATGCGCAAATTCGCGTTTCTCGTGCTACTTGCCACCACTCAACTTTCGGCCGCTGACCCTCGCATTGGCTCCTGGACGCTCGTCTCCGCGCAGTCCACCGTGGATCCGCCCAACAAAATCTCCATTAAATCTGTACACCATGAAGTGCACGTAGTAATCTCGGGCGACACCCACGTGGATTTCACGGCGAAGTTGGACGGACACGAAGCGTCCGTACAAGGCAATCCAGGGTTTAATCAAATCGAGGTGCGCAAGATCGATAAGCGCCAAGTCGAGATCAAAGAGAAAAAGGACGGAGCACTGGTGGCGACGATTCGTGACAAACTTTCGAGTGATGGTAACGAACTAACCAGCACGAATACACAGACCGGCCGTGCCAACCGGATCACCGTGTGGACGCGCAGCGGAGGCACGAAAGCCGCCAATGACCTATTCGCCGGTGAATGGACCGAGGATCTCAGCAAGACTCGTCTACGGCAAGGATTGGTGCTCAAGATCGAGGCGGACGGAAACGAAGGGGTCCGTTTCTCGGGTGATTTCAGCTACACGGCCCGTTTTGACGGCAAGGAATACAATCTGAAAAACTCCAACAACGATACCGTGTCGCTCCAACTTGTCGACGCTCACACTGTGGATGCGATTTACCGGCGAGACGATAAAGTTGCTCAAAAGGATCGGTGGGTGGTTTCCGCCGATGGACAACAGATGACACTAACCACGACAGGCACGTTGGAAACTGGTCAGCAGGTGAAGGAGACATTAGTATTTCGGAAGCAGTAACGGTCTACTCGGTCTCTTGAACCTAGGTTGGGTATGGTGCACTGGCCACCGTCCGGCGCTCAAGAAATACGTGCGGTTTGACGATCGCCGGCCGCGGCCAGCCACGCAGAATCCAGGGAGATCGACTTTTCGGTAGTGCGTCAGCTTGAAAGCCGGGCCGTTCCGAAGGGCCTGGAACCGCGCCGGTGGTTTGGCGCGTTTTACAACCGGGTGCTCAATTAACGGCCGTAAGCCGACTTCGGAGTACCAATTCTCTCTTCCGTGCTGCAGGTTATTCCAGATCAGCGGCGTCGTGTAGCAAATACGCTGAATATCGTCGTGCCCTTGAGTTGTGGATCCTGCTCGGCGATGATTTCAAAACCGTGCTTCGCCAGCATGTCATGAACCTCATCAAGAGCGCCCTGCTCATCGTGCACTTCCACAACAACTTGCCGGATCCGGCCCCAGTGCTCTGCGCGGATGCCCGCCAGCACTTCTCGCTCACTCCTCTCGACATCCACTTTCAACAGGTCGATACGGGCCACGCCTTCTTCATCCACGATTTCAGAAAGGGTTCGCAGGCTGCAGGGAAACGTCACTTTCTTGAACTTGGAGCCGAGAAACAGCTCGGCATGGCGCGGCGCGAAGCCGGAGTTGACTAGGAACGTCTTGGTGGCAGCGCGATCTTGTTCCAAATCGGCGTGGAATCCCGACATCACGGAGTTGTTGGGATAAAAAGTAAATTCCGCGGTACCAGGCTCGCGAGACAATCCGCACTGGAAGGTGCGGGTATCGGCACCTTGGACCGGCCCATGGAGGTCGATATTGGCTTTCAGACACTCGAAGGCCGCAGGGCTGGGCTCGAACGCGAAGAGGCGGACATTGCGACGCTCCTTCGAAAAGAAAATGGAAGCCATCCCGATATTGGCGCCGACATCGAACACGCAATCTCCGTCGCGCAGCTCAATGCCGTGCCGCAAGTAGCAGCGCGCGCCGAACACTTCGCCGTGGACGAAACGCGTCTCATCCGCGTTTAACGAAAATACTTCCAGGCCATCGGGAAGAGTGAGGCGGCGCAGCATAACGGATTATGGAACGGCTACCGGCGGCAGCTCTGAGGAGCTTGGCTCGGCGTCCGACGCCATTTCGAGCAATGCCCGGAGCGACGCGCGATCGATTTTCCCTTGCTCGGTGAGCGGGATTCGTTCGAGGCAGCGCACCTGTTGCGGCACCATGTAGCGCGGGACCCGGAGCGCCATTTTGTCGCGGATCTCCTGGGCGGAGAGGCCTTCGGCGCAGTGAAAAGCCGCGATTCCCCGAGCAGAGCCATGATCCACGGGCCAGGCGACGGCTGCCACGGCGTCCGTGTTGCAGATCATTGCTAGTTGCGATTCCACTTCGCCAAGTTCGATGCGGTGGCCCAGCACCTTGACCTGGTTGTCGATTCGGCCCAGGTGATGCAGGCTTCCCACCTCGTCAACAACCACCAGGTCGCCGGTGCGATACCAGACCTTGCCGTCGATGGCGGGGAAACGCGCGGCCGTGCGTTCCGCGTCATGGAAGTAGCCCGACGCCACTTGCGGTCCCGCCAGCGCAAGCTCGCCTTCCTGGCCGGGCGGCAGCGACTTCGAATCTTTATCGAACACCGCAGCTTCGAAACCTGGCAAAGGTTTGCCGACCGCCACGAGACCCAGCTTGGGCGTGACGTTGGGCGGATCCGACAGCCGTTCCAGAGTACTGAAGCAGCAACATTCGGTATGGCCGAGAATATTATCCACGACGCTGTTCGGAGCCGCTTGCTGCCAAGCGAGCGCCGAGCGTAGCGGGAGCGGCTCGCCTGAAAAAATGGTGTAGCGCAAGGAAGGAAAAGCACCCGGCTGAAGCAGCTTCATGCGCTCGAGGAAGACGGCGGTGGAGGGCACGGAAGTCCACATGGTGAGTTGCTTTTCCTGAATGAACCTGGCGGGCGCCATCAGTTGACGGGCCGGTACCGGGTGGAGCGACGCTCCGGCGTTCCAGCACGTGAACATGTCATGTATGGAGCCGTCGAAACTCAAGTTGTAGGCTTTCGAAAAACGATCGTGCGGGCCGAATCCGTAGACTTCCTGCATCCCTTTGACGAGCGAATGGATGGCTCGAAGGGGAACCACAACTCCCTTGGGCACGCCGGTGCTGCCGGAAGTGAAGATCATGTAGGCGCGATCCTCGGCTGCCATCTGGCGTGGACGGTCCTCGGGATCGTGCGCGGGGAGATCGTCGAAACTACGCAGCACCAGTGCCGGCGCGGCTTCGAGGGCGCGGCCTGTCAGGGCCTTCCTTCCGCCCGCATCGGTGATCAACGCGACTGGCTGGATGATCTCGAGCAGCGTGGCGATGCGGTCTTCCGGGAGCTTGGGGTTAATCGGGACATAGGCGTCACCGGACCAGCCGGTTCCGAGCACGCCAACGTAGGCTTCCACGCTGCGCGATGCAAGAATCGCCACGAACCCTCGGGGCCGGGCTGGATCCCGATTGAGCCATGCCGCGGTTCGCTGCGCCAGGACCGCCAGTTCGGAGTAAGAGACATTCTGGTCGCCAACCGATAGCGCGAGTCTGGTGCCAGCACACTGTGCGTGGCGGAACATCGGCTCACTGAAATTGAAGTTCATCACTTGATCTTTCCTTGCCTTTCCCACTGCTTCAGGAATTCGACGTTGTATTTGGCCCAGTCGCGTTCCGAAGAAGAGTATTTCGGAGTGGCGTACTCGATGTGCCGGTTTTGATCCGTGTTGATCACAGGCCGCAGCTCCCGAATCATGCGGTCTACCGCTTGCTCGCTCAGCAACCGGCCTTGCAAAATCCGATCCATCAGACCTTGAGCCTCCTCGAACGCTAAGCCGCCGTGCCGGCTGAGCATCGACGCCAGAAGCTCTCGCTGGGTAGCCTGCGGATCCAACGGATGATTGGCGGCCAACACCATCCCGGCCCCATCGTAACCCCAGTAAGAAACATACGGAAACACCGACCGAACGCTGGCGATGGCGCTCGCGATCTCTTCCGGACCGATCCGGTGCAACTGCACCCACTGTTGGAGCACACCATCCTCGGCGAGATGCCGCCGGGCGAGCTGATAGAATTCCTGTGAGTACAGGTTGGTCGCGCCTGAAAACCAGATCGTCGTCAGTCCGATAGTGATCAGATCGTAGGGCGCATCTCTGCTAGTCAGCAACAGATTGCGGCCGTCTTCGAGCGCGCAATGCACCGTCGGATCGTCGAGCACACCATGATTGGTGTGGCGAAATTCCGCATTCACGGCCCGAACGATTCCCGGCGAGAGTTCCGCGATATCGAGCCGTTCAAATCCCAATTGCTTCAGAACCGTTGCACCGTGACCTGTCCCGAGGCCGATCAAGAGAGCCTTGTTGAAATGTCTCGTGAAAAGTGAGGGCAACACCGCAGTCCCCACCTGCTGCGCTTGGACCATCCCTGTCTGGTCGTCGTTGCCCTGAAGCTTGCCGTTGGTAAACAAATTTATGCTGGATTTTTCGAACGATGCGCCGGAATCGGTGCGCCTCACCTTCACGGTCGTGAAGCCCCCTTGAATGCTTTCGTCCCGAAAGACCAGTGTGTCGCTGAACGGCGGCGCAGGATTGTTTGTAGACGGGGCGGCCCACGCCGCCGTATTCTCTCCAAAGTACATCGACGCCCCAGAAGTGAGGTAGAACCAGTTCCACGTGACAGCGGCCGCGCCCCATACCAACATGCCGGCCAGCACCGCGGTAACCAGGCGGGGCCTGAATCCATGCTTGGGTTCCCGAAGATCAAAAAAGAGCCATAGCCCTCCCAGAATAAGCGTGATCACCTTCAGCGACAATTCCGAGCCGAGCCGGTTTATTAAAACGAACGTCGAAAGCAGCGCTCCGGCCAGGCACCCGATCGAGTTCGCCGCACTCAAATAACCGGCGAACCACGCGTTTTCTTCGCCATTGATCTGCGGGCTCTTGAGCAGAGTTGGATAAATCAGACCCAGCGAGCAAGCGGACGGAACGATCAAAACGCAGGCGACCAGCAATCGGAAAAGCTCGCGCGTGTAGAAGCCGGCGGAGACCCACGCCGGAGCGATTGCGAAAAGCGCCGGAGCGAGCGGCCATGCCGAAAGCTGGATCAACAACGCGAACGCGCACAACAGAAACACTTTGGCCGGCCGTATGCCTTTCGACCGGTTCGCTATCCAGGAGCCGGCCCACAGTCCGATAAGCACGCTCGTCAGCATCCACGAAAAGGCGTAGATACTGCCTCCCACCACAGCGCCGACCAAGTGGATCCAGATAATTTCAAGCGCGAAAAAGACGCAGCCGGACAAGAAGGACGCGACGAGCAAATAGGAACCTTCCGGCTGCCATTTCGCGCCGCTGGCCCCGGCGGAGGATCTCAGCCGAACGGGGCAGGCTGCGCCGCCGCGAACTTGGACGAAGACAGCAACCACGGTGCAGATCGCGAGGCACAGCCACATCGCGCCGCGCAGCCCGATTGCCGGAAGTAACAGAAAAGGCGCCGCGAGCGAGGCCATGACGGCGCCTGCGAGATTAGCCGAGTAGGCGAGGGACCAGCGCTTGGGAGCGTTCACATCCGCATCGTCCAACGCCTGCGCAAGCAAGGGAAACGACGCTCCCATCAGCCCTGCGATCGGCAACACCAGAATGCAGCCGGACACGAATCGGACCAGGTATTTGCCAAATTCGCCGGTGATTAAGTTTTGCAGTGGTGCAAGCAACGCCATGGCAGTAGGAAATGCAAAAGAAAACGCAACACACGCGCACCCGGTCCCGAGTTCGATTCCCGCGTAGGCGCGCAGAGGATTTCGCACCAGTCCGCGCTTCAGCAGGCGGCCTGCGGCCAGTCCTCCCACCGCGAAGCCCAGGAAATAGGTGAAGATGATGACCGCGGATGCCGACGCCGTCGCTCCTACCAGCAGCGTCACGTACTTCTCGAGCGCTTGTTCCGCGATCAGACCGCTGAACCCGGTCATCCCGTAGAGCACGAGAAGGGAAGTGACTCGCGATTCGATTTTTGGCGAACGTCCCGGAGCTCTGGTGTCCAGCAACATCTGTTTCCTACGCCTGCGGAGTTCCGGCGGCGGGCGCCCGGAGTTCGATCAGCGCCAGGATTCTGGCGATCGAATCGAAGTCCTCCTGATCGAACTCCTGCTCGGCGAAATCAATGCTGTAGTTGCTTTCAAGGAACACGACGATTTGAAGGATGTCAACCGAATCGAGCCTTCCCGACAACACGAGCGAATCGGCGTCGCCTAAGGGCTCCCGATCGCCCTTGTCGGCGAGGAGCCGTTGGATGTGCGCGCGTAATTCATTTCGAGTATTCATGGGGTCGCCTTATAAACCAAAAAGTCTGAAGAGAAATGCAAAATGTGCGCCGAGCGATACCGTGCGGCGCTCATCGTTGAAGATGTGAACCAGGCAAAAGAACAGAACGACCGTCACCCTGGAAAGTACCTCTGTTCGAAACCACGACGCCTGTCGCCGCTTGCCGCGCACTTGCGAGATCGAGATACCCGTTGCCAGCAAGAACGCGTAAAACAGATACACCTGGAAACCCGTTAGCGCGGGCCAAAGCCCGAGCTGGGCGACGTAGTTCACATCCCGGCCGAAGTGATAGAACGCGTTCCCGAAGCAGGCTGCGGCGAAGGTCGCGAACACGGTTCGCAGGCGGGGTGAGCGCTTGAAGTAGCGCAGGTAGACAGGGTAATAGAAGTGGTCGACAAGCAGTTCTTTGAAGTAGAAATAGAATCGATTCCAGAACTCGGCGATGGTTCGGGCGCGAAACGGCGCATACGTGTTTCGAAGTACTTTGAAGCCCAATAGCCGCAATCCGCCGATAATCGTGTGTCCATAGATCGTGATCTGGAGCACCACAAGAATGAAGCTGCCCGTCAGGCTCTCCCAGCAGAGCCACACAGGTATAGAGCCGGTCAAATTCCGATCGATGGCGTCTTCGAGAGTAGGGATGGCGGCTTTCAATAGTACGAATTGGATTGCGACGAAGATCAGAACGAGCACCATTGTCCACGTCAGCAGCTTTACTCCCTTGAGTTGCGCGACGGCAAATTCCCGTGCGTCCACCGCCTCCACTTTGAGCGCATGCGAGGGCCCTTTCAGCATGGGGGTGGGACTGGAGGTACCGGTCCAAAGCGTCGCCAACATGGAACCGATTCCATGAGCACTAACGGATTTCCGCTGGCAATCCCGCAGAGCGTAAGCGAGGATCCAGAAGAACCCGCTGAGCGGAGCGACCAAAACCCAACCGCCCGTGCGGATTCCGGCCGGAACAGCCGAAGTACCAGCGATACCGAGCGCCAGACAAAAGAAAACTCCCAGACACAAAACGGGACGCCGGCCTATGATCCCACCACCTTGCTTGCGGATCCAGAGCCCCCCAAAACCAAACACCAAGGACACGCAAGCTAGTCCGGAGAGGATCCAAACTGCGGGATGAGGGACGTGGATGCCGGCTTCGGCTGCCACTTGGCCGATCACATCCTGCCCCAGGAGCCCGCTTGTCAAGACCCAATACAAACTCGCAGCGGCGAGCACCATGCGGCGATAAGCCGGCAAAAAAGCAACCAGGGCGACTGCGACCAGAAAAACGATCGGCCTCGGCTTTCTCCAGCTAAGCAAGCAGACGGCCATCGCTATCACGGCTATTTTGCCCGCTGCCGTTTGTGCCTGGGCGACCAGCTTCGGGTTCTCATCCAGCCGCGGAATGATCGTAAACTTCCGGCGGGCAGGCAGCGTGCCGGTATAGAGCGGCGTCGTGAGTGTGGTGACGCTCATGGAGAAGTCCACTGGCTTCAAGCGGCCGCGAGCATGGCTAAGAGCCCCGATCTTCAAGAAGGCGCCAGCGGGTCTGGTCCGCCGCCGATGTCCTTTTATCGGCCGCAAACCCTCAGAACATGAGGGCCAGGCGCCTATTTCGGTGAGCGAATCGGAAGGGGTTCTATCTATTCAGGATGTAACGAAAGACTTGTCAGGATATGACGCGGAGTAGATTTATGTTGCTTCAACACCACTAGTTTCCAGCCGCTGTTTTTCCGGCGCTCTCCATCACGAAGAAGTCCACCAGAGCGTCGTGAGCGCCCGAGTTGGTCGCGCATTACGGAAATGATCAGCGACGGATCCAGGGGACTGGGCCGACCCTCATCCGGAGTCAAGTTCAAAGGAGAACTCGAAGTCGCCGTCGAGGCCGGTTGTTTACCATGACATTGAAATGTTGGCCGGATTTCGGCGCTCCACCGAACTGCTTCGCACCGGGGCGGCGGACAGCATTCCGATTCGTGAAATTCGGCAGCCTCCAGTAGAATTGCTGCCGATAAGGTTATTCCATTCCCCAGCGTTTAGGAACCGGCATTGCAGTTCCTCCCTCATTCAGCCATTCTGACGAGAAACGCGCTAGGTCAGGCAATCCAGATGAGAGTATAGTCGCCGACTCATTGAAGTGCTCGCCTGCCCGCCCACTACCCGCTCTTCGAACCGTATCCAAAACGATGGCGCGACGTTCAACAAATTCAAGCTTCGCCGGCTGTTTGTGGGGCTGCGCGCACACGCTACATCCGCGCAAGCGAAATGCCTACCGGCCGACGGCCACGGCCTTGAACTCACGCGGCGCCACCGAGATAATTCCTTTTCGGTTCATGAATTTCAAAATGCCGTTTACGGTATCTTCGAGAGACGGATCCGGCTGGCCCCAGGCAGCAGCATTCCGTGCCGCTTGATAGCAGGAGCTGTCATAGCGTTTGAACTCCATCGACGAGATGTTGTCCACGGACCCCACTAGAAAATCCAGCAGCGGAAAGAGCAGATCTTCCTTCCTGCATCTCTTGATCAGTTCGGGAACGAAGTCGGGAAGGCTGAATATTTCAAATTGCCGCCCGGTTGCCTGGGTAATTAATCCGGTAATATCCAGCATGTTCGCGTAATCGTCCCGCGTCACGTGGTAGGTCTGATTGGCCGTTCCGGGAGTGGTGGAAATCGCGACGATATTGTTAGCCACGATATCCGCAGGAACGAAACTTACCTGGTTCATGGCATCCACACCAATGCCATGGTTCACCATGAATGCAACTAAGCGAACGGCGATATCGAAGTTGTTGCCTCCGCCTGAAACGGAAGGACTCACCAGGGCGGGGCGGAAAATCCGCGTCGCCAGACCGTGACGGCGCGCGTCCATCACCACCTGCTCCGCTACCCACTTGGACTGGCTGTATCCAAAATCCAGAAGCTCCATGTTCTCGTTCAGGTTGGTCTCATACAGCACTTTCTTAACCGCCCAGCCAAACACGAAAGTAGTGGAGACGTAGTTGAAGCTCTTGGGACGTCCTTCAAACGCGAGTCTTAAGACCTCGTTCGTCCCGAGCACGTTCGCGTCACGCATCCGATCGTAGTTGAAGAGGTAGTTTACGGTTGCGCCGTTATGGAACACTGTGTCCATTTCGTTCGCGAGGAAATCCCAGACTTCCGGCGTCAGGCCCAGCTTTGGCTGGCCTAGATCTCCGCAAACGGGAATCACCCGAGATTCGAACATCTGCATCAGAGAGGCCGCGCAAGGCCCCATCGATTCCATTGCCGCTCTCAATCTTTGCCTGCCCTGATGCTCGTCAGAAGCCCTTACGAGAACATGGATTTTCGCACGCGTCTGTTCCAGGAGACTCTTCACCAGGAACGGTCCGATGAATCCGGTGCCACCCGTGAGCAGCACACGATCCTGGATGGGTGTCTCGGGCAATAACGCCGGCGCCGGAGGCTCGAAGATGAGCTTCCTGTCGTCACTCATCATCTGTTTTTCCGCCGAGTGCTGTTCTTCACGGAATGCCGTGAGCGAATGCCGCAGCAGAACGAGTGCTTCTTCGGGAGCGCGCTCCAACTGTTCGGCCAGTCGAAACAGCTCGGCGACGCTGACGCGCTGAATCAGCCCGATATCCACCTGCCTCGCCAGCATTTCAGCGCCTTTATCCTTCAAAAGTTCCTTGATCTCGTGCATGAACACAACCAGGTCGAGGGAATCCAGTCCGGCTTCCACCAGGTTGTACGATTCCGTACCAGTCAAGTTGTACCGGGCTTTCAATACGTCGAAAGGCGACTGGCCTTCAGAACCGGATGCCGCGGAACCGTCTTTTTCCCGCGAAAACTCCGAGAGCACCCTGAACTTACCTTCCAGCCACATCTGCTTGGTTTTGTGGCGCATGATCTTGCCCGAACTGGTTCTCGGTATTGCACGGGGCGCTATGAAGGAAATCAGCGCCACTTCCACGTTGAGGTAATTCCTGATGGCGGCGGCAATCTTCAGCGCCTCCGGAAGCGCTTTAGGATTTTTCACTTCGGCAACCACCGCCAGTGCCGGCTCGCTGTCTTCGTGAATCTGGAAAGCGGCAACGCAATTGGTCCGGATCAGACCGGATGCCTTCTCCACCACTTCCTCGATATCCTGCGGATAATAGTTCTGCCCGCGGACGATAATCATGTCCTTGATACGGCCGCAAACGAAAAGTTCGCCGTCCTGCAAGAAACCCATGTCGCCCGTCCGCAGGTAGCCATCGTCATAAGGGCTGTCGTCCACCAGGCGAGCATGAAACATCTTAAGCCCCAGTTCCGGATTATTCCAATAACCTTGGCACTTACTGGCTCCAGCGACCCAAATCTCGCCGATATGACCTGGCCCCAGAGCGACGTGCTTCTCCGGATCCACGATCTTCACGGTGAGGCCCGGTAGTGGAGTTCCGCAACTGACAATCTGAGTGGCCGCTCCGACCTCGGAAACCTCAGTGGTCATGCGGGCCTTGCCCAGCGTGATGGCGTTCTTGTTGACTGAAATGATATTGCGGCCGCCGTGCGAAACCGCTAGCGTATTCTCGGCCAGTCCGTACGCGACAAAAAAGCTCTCAGACTTAAGTCCATAGGGCTGAAACGCCTGCAGAAACCGTGTGTAGGTACCAGGTTTGACGGGTTCCGCGGCAGCCAACAGCAACCTGAGAGAGCTGAGATCGCAATTTTCCAGGCTCTCCTTGGAAAGCCGCCCGGCGCGAAGGCAATAGTCGTACGCGAAGTTGGGCGCCGCCGAGGCGCTAGCCCCGTAAGTTTTAATGGTGTCGAACCACAGCGCTGGGCGCTGAATGAAATCTGTGGCAGCGAAGCCGTAAGTGGTGCCGCCTTTTAGCGCCGGATAAAGGTAGCACCCGATCAGCCCCATATCGTGATACTGCGGAAGCCAGGATACAACCACCGGTGCGTGATGGTCGATCACCAGCGGACAGTTATGCAGTATGTTTTCGTGCGTCACCATCACGCCTTTGGGATCTCGGGTCGATCCCGACGTGTACTGGAGAAACAGAAGCTTCGAGTCTCCATTTTTCGAGGCTCCGTTGAAAGTTTCGTACGAAATCAGATCGACGAAGTCTTCTGTTACGATCCATGGAAGACCTGAAATGTAGTCGACGTCCACTCCGGATGCCGAGACTCCGCTTCTGGCGAGATTTGTCTTCAGGGATCCGTGGTAGTCCCTGCTCGTTAAAATGCCGGCCGCCTGGCAATCTTTTGCGATGTGGACCATTTTGTAGAGGGCGCCCTGGAAGCCGTGAGAACTGGGCGGATAGACAGGAACCGGGATCAATCCCGCCCGCACGCAACCAAAAAACGCGCAAATCATCTCGAGGCCGGGCGGGTAGGCCAGCAGAAGCCGATCGTGCGCCGCGAAATGATGCTCTTTCCGCAAATGTCCGGCGATGACTTTCGTCCGGTGGAGAAACGACTCGTAGGAGTAGCCTTCGATCGGATTGCCGTTCAGGTCAATGTACGAATAGAGAAGTTTGTGCGGATGCTCATCCCCGAGCCTATCCAGCTTGCTTAGAATCGACGCAATCATATATCAGCTTTTGTACTTATGGCGGTAGGACCGCCATTCGCTACCTCCACGGTAGAAAAGGTCTTGCTGCTCTGTGCACGGGGGGGTGGTACTGGCCAGGGAAACGGCGAGATATGCATCTATACTGGGCAGATCACCAGGGTCACTGGAGTTGGCGCTTGCTATCTGCGACAATTTGTCCGCCGATTTCACTGCAACCTGCGCCGCCACGCGTGAAACCGATTTCAGCGCGTCTCTCCTCGTATCGTCCATACCGGACGCAAAAAGTCTGTCACCTGATCGCCCGATTTGAAGCGTCTTCGTTCCATACAACCTATCGATGCATGTTAGCAGAGTTCTCGGAACCTCGGAAGTAATACTATCCATTATCACATCCGAAGAACATGCGCCGCTCGCCCGGATCCACCAGGTTCCTTGATCTTGCTTAGATTTCAAGCTACCATGGGTTGCTGAAGCTACCAATGGCGCCGTCCCGGCAACACAATCCGCTGCTGGCCATCAATGCGGAGGCGCGTGTGATGTCCGAGACAGAGGCGGTTGTCAATCTGAAGCCGGACATCGAAGATCTCGTGCCATCTGAGGCGTCGGCGCGGCACTCCGCTGGCGACCCTGCCAATGCGTCTTCCTTCCCGAAGGTCTTACGAAGCCGCCTGGAAAATTTCTTTTCCGACCGGCACATCTCTCCCAAAGCTGACCGCTCGATGTGGGGCAAAATAGCCTTGGGGCTCGCAGTGCTCGCAGGCAGCTGGATTGCTCTTTACGTGTTCAATCCGGATTCATGGAAATTTGTCGCCGTTTACCTCTTGGGTGGCCTCGCCCAGACATTCCTGATGCTGAACATCGCGCACGATAGCAACCACAATGCCATCTCGCCGGCGCCGTTTGTAAATAAAGCCCTGAACTATGTTTTCGATGTTTGTGGGATCAACTCATACATGTGGCGTATCCTCCATCATCGGGGCCACCACTCCTGCATAAATCTCCACGGTGAAGATGACGCACTAACGGGACGCCGCATCTTTCGGTTTACACCTCACGATCCCCGTGCACCCTGGCAACGCTTCCAGCACATCTACGCACTGTTCTTCTACGCGCTATTTTCTCTCGATTATGTTTTTCTGAGGGACTTTGAGAGCTTTTTCTTCCCGTCCCACGGATATCTGAAACGCACCAAACATCCGGTGCGAGAATACGCCATCCTCTTTGCGGGTAAGGGATTCTACTTCACCTACATGCTTATTTTGCCGGTGCTGTTGCTGGGAAAATCGCTCCTGCTGGTGGCTTTGGCATTCGTGCTCACCCATATAATCGTCGGTTTGACGGTATCGCTCGTGTTCCAGACCACTCACACGGTGGACAGCACTTACTTTCCCTCAAGCCGCAGCGACTTCGATAACGGCGTCTATCACATCTTCGCGACAACGGCCGATTATGCCACCGGCAACCCGCTCGTAGCTTGGCTTGTGGGTGGACTCAATCATCATATAGTCCATCACCTGTGCCCTTTTGTGTGCCACACCCACTATGGGTCGCTGACCCGTATTGTGAAGCAGACCGCCGAAGAGTATGGCGTTCCCTATCGGCAAAATCCCACCATGACTCGGGCGATTGTACATCATCTGATACTTTTGAAGCGGCTGGGCAGCGAGGCGTAGCACTTGCTTCAAACCGTGCCCCAAACCGTGCCCGTCGTTTCCCGATTCCGATCATTCAAGGATTCGCGCGCGATGGCTCACAATCCCGTCCGGGTTCTCTCGAAGTACACCGAACTCTTCGGCGACACATTCCGGTTCTATTTCGGCGGTGTCAGAGAGGCAATAGTAACCACGAATCCCGCCGTCATCCAGCACGTTCTGAAGACCAATGCGGACAACTACCACAAATCCGAAATTCAGGTGAAGCGGATGGGTCACTTCCTGGGCAAGGGTCTTCTCACCAGCCACGGGGAAGTTTGGCGCACGCAACGGCGCCTCATCCAGAAAGGTTTCGATCGAAAGCAACTGGAGGTTCTGTCGTCGATCATGCAGGACTCGCTCGCCGACTCGCTGCGGGATTTCGACAGTCAAGCCCGTATCGGCCCCATCGATATCTGCCCCCAATTGATGAAGATTACCTTCAGGATGGTCGCCAAGTCCCTGTTTGGCGCCCAACTGAAAGACGAAGACATCGACCTCATCAGCCGGACCATCTCGACCATCCAGGAGTTTATGGTTCGTCAAACCATTCAGCCCTACCTGAATCCCTGGTTTTCCGTCTCCGGCGAACTGCGCAGACACGAGGAAATGCGAGCCCGCGCCGATGGCATTCTGCTCCACTACATCCGGAGGCGACGTCAGGAGGCGCCCGGCCACGATTTGTTGCAGATCTTAATGGATGCTCGTTATAGTGACGGCGAAGGTATGAGCGATGAGCTGGTGCTGAGCGAGAGCATGCAGTTGCTGGTGGCCGGCCATGAAACATCGTCGAATGCTTTATCGTGGCTTCTCTATTCGCTAAGCTCGCGTCCGGATTGTCTCGAAAGGTTACGCCAGGAGTTCGATTCTGTGCTGGGTGACGCGCCTCTGAGTTACTCCGACGTCCCGAAGTTCGAGTTTGCTGCTCAAGTCATACAAGAGGCGCTGCGTCTTTACCCGCCGTTTTGGATGGTCGACCGGATGGCTCTTTCGGACGACCGTGCAGGGGATGTCGACATACCCAGAGGATCAACAGTCGTCGTGTTTGTTTACGGCGCGCACCATTCGCCTCGGTACTGGGAGAATCCGGAGAGTTTCGACCCGGAGCGCTTCAGCAAAGCGAATGAAAAGCTTCACACGCCCTTTGCCTATCTGCCATTCGGAGCTGGGCCGCGAGGCTGTATCGGCGGTAACTATGCCACGCTGCAGATCCTCATGATTCTGAGTGTTCTGCTCAGAAAATACGACTTCCGGCTGGTTCCGGGCCAGACCATTGAAGCACGCCCGATGGTCATCCTGCGGCCCAAGCACGGAATCCGCATGATGTTCACCGAGGCAATCACACGCG